>JAICJC010000175.1 GCA_025928655.1 Thermoleophilia bacterium
AGCCAGGCCCGCAGGGCCGCCCCGAGCGCGACCGGGTCGCCGGGCGGGACGAGCGCGCCCGGCCGGGCCCCGTCCGCGCCCCGGCCGAGCGCCTCCGGGACGCCGCCCACGGCGGCTGCCACCACCGGCAGCCCGCGGGCGAGCGCCTCGGTGATCACCATCCCGTACGTCTCCGCGCGCGACGGCAGCACCAGCAGGTCGGCGCCGGCGTAGCTGCGGTCGAGCGCCGCGCCGGTGGCCGGCCCCGGGAAGGACATCCGCTCGCCGAGCCCGCCGCGGGCGGCCCGCAGACGGAGCCGCTCGGCGAAGGCCGGGTCGCACTCGAGGCTGCCCACGCACCGGCACCGCCACGGGATGTCCGCGATCGGCGCCAGGGCGTCGAGCAACACGTCGTGGCCCTTCCCGGGCGTCACGGCGGCGACGCACAGAAGCGCGCCGGCGGTCGGCGTCCCCGGCGCGGGCTCCGCGGCGTCGACGCCGGGTGGAGCCACGTGCACGCGCCCGGGCGGCAGCCCGTAGAGGTCGAGCAGCGCGCCGCGCGCCCACCGGCTCGTCGTGACCACGGAGTCGGCGGCGGCGAGCACGGCCCGCTCCCGCTCCCGCGCGTCGTCGCCGGCGCCGTCCTGGCCCAGCGGCATGTGCACGAGCACGACCAGCCGCACCCTGGCCGCCGCCGGCACGAGCACCTCCGGGGCGGTCGAGGCCACCAGCCCGTCGAGGAGGACGACCGTGCCGCCGGGGATCCGCGCCACCGTGTCCGCGAGCGCCCGGCGGGCGGCCGCGTCGGGCTCGGGCCACGACCCGGCCACGGCGTGCACCTGCACCGCCCAGCCGCGCGCGGCGAGCCCCTCGCAGACCCGGCGGTCGTAGGTGTTCCCGCCGCTCGGACGGGTCGGGTCGTCGATCCCCTCGGGGACGATGACGTGGACGGCCGTCACAGCGGACGCTCGTAGCTCGCCCATGCGACGTGCGACTCGTGCAGGGTGACGACGAGGCCGTCGAGCCCCCGCGCGCCGTCGCCCAGGCCGCCGTCGTGCACCCGCCCGGCCAGCCGGTCGGCGATCACGCGGGCGAGCATCTCGGTCGAGGTGTTCCGGCCCGCGAGCTCGGGGTCCTCGTCGAGGTTTCGGTAGGTGAGCCCCACGACCACGGCGTGGAGCTCCGCGGCCGCCCGGCCGATGTCCACCACGATCCCGTCGGCGTCGAGCTCCGCCCGGCGGAAGGTGGCGTCGATGACGTATGTCGCCCCGTGCAGCCGCTGGGCCGGCCCGAACACCTCGCCGCGCAGGCTGTGGGCGATCATCATGTGATCGCGGACGGTGACGCTATACACCGCCGCCTCCGGCGTAGGTGATCGTGTGGCACAGCGCGGGCAGGCTGCCCGCGGCCAGCCGGGCCATCACGTCGGGCAGCTCGGCGAAGGGCGATGCGCCCGTGATCAGGGCGTCGAACGCCTGGTCGCGCAGCAGGTCGAGCGCGAGCGCCAGCCGGTCGGCCGTCGTCCGCGTCCCCCGGCGGGCGGGCGAGACGACGCCGACCTGGCTCGAGCGGATGCCGAGGCGGCCGACGTGGAAGGCGCCGCCCAGCGCCACCTGCACCTCGCGGTCGCCGTACCAGCTGAGGTCGATGACGGTGCCCTCGGGCGCGAGCAGCTCGAGCGACCGCTGCAGGCCCGCGGAGGTCGCGCTGGTGTGGAAGACGAGGTCGCGGCCGTCGGCGGCGTCCGCGGGGAGCGCGAAGCCGGCGCCGAGCGCGTCGGCGACGGCGGCCCGGCCGGGGTCGACGTCCACGAGCGTCACCCGGGTGCCCGGGTACCGGGCGAGCAGGCGCGCGACGCAGCACCCGAGCATCCCCGCGCCGACGACCGAGACCCGGTCGCCGAGCAGGGGGGCGGCGTCCCACAACGCGTTCACGGCCGTCTCGACGGTGCCCGCCAGCACGGCCCGGCCCGGCGGCACGTCCTCGGGCACGACCGTCACAGCGCGGGCGGGGACGACGTAGGCCGTCTGGTGCGGGTACAGGCAGAAGACGGTGCGCCCGCGCAGGCTGCTCGGCCCCTGCTCGACGGCGCCGACACTCAGATAGCCGTACTTGACCGGGCCCGGGAAGTCGCCCTCCTGGAACGGCGCCCGCATGGTCGCGTACTGGTCGGGCGGGACGCCGCCGCGGAACACCCGCAGCTCGGTGCCGCGGCTGACCCCCGACCGCACGGTGCGCACGAGGACGTCGTCGCGGCCCGGCTCGGGCAGGCTGACCGGCCGGATCTCGCCGTGACCCGGCGAGCGCAGCCAGTAGGCGTGTGCGATCCCCCGCTCGTCGACCATCGGTTCGCGCGCGTCTCTCACGATGCCGCGCCCTGGGAGTACGTCGGGGCCGGGCGCCCGGATTCACCCCTGCGGCGGCGCGAGACGGCGCGCACGGCGGCCCGGAGCGCCGGCGGCCATCCGCGGTGGCGCTGGAACGGGATCTCGAACACGGCCGCGAACGCCCGCGCGAACAGGACGGTCGCGGGCACCACGACGGCGAGCGCGAGCAGGAACGAGGGCCCGCCGTGCCCGACCCGTCCGGCGACGACCTTCTCGTACAGGACGACGACGATCGGCCCATGGGTCAGGTACAGGCTGTAGGACGACAACCCCAGGCTCCGCAGCGGCCGCGTGTCGAGGAGGCGCACCAGCAGGGCCGGGCGGCCGGTGACGAGCGCGGCCAGGAGGCATGCGATCGCGGGGCCGAGCGCGATGTCGACCCAGAGCAGGCTGTCGAGCGTCCAGACCGAGCCCTGCCACCAGATCGTCGCCAGCACGGGCGCCGCCGCGGCCAGGGCGAACCAGGCCCACGGCCACGATCGGCGCCGCTCGCCCGCGGCGACGATCCCCGCGGCCACCATCCCGAGCGCGAACAGGGCGGCGAGGTCGGGCGGCGACTGGGTCGCGAACGCGTCCAGCCGGGCGATGTGCGGCACGGCGATCCCCACCAGCGCCACGAGCAGCGTGACGGCGGCGGCCATCACGACCGCGCCCCGGCGGCGGACGACCAGGAGCAGGAGCGGGAAGAGGACGTACAGCTGGGCCTCGATCGCGATCGACCAGAACGACCGGTTCGGCGTCGCGGCCGGGAAGACGTTCTGGACGAGGAGGGCGTTGGCGGCGACCGAGTGCAGGTCGGGGACGGCCTCCCCCGGCGGCGGCAGGATCAGCCACGCGACGGCGAGGCTGAAGGCGAGCGCGGCCCAGTACGCCGGCAGGATGCGCCAGGCCCGCCGGCGCGCGAAGCGAGCGACGCCGTCGAGACGCCAGCCGTCGCGGGCGGGCGCGAGCGCCAGCGAGAGGCCGGAGAGGACGATGAAGACGACGACGGCGAACCGCCCGTAGATGAACCCCGCCGCCCAGAACGGCGCGTGGTCGGCGGGGTAGCCGGGGAACGCCCGCTCGAAGATGTGGTTGACGACGACGTAGAGCGCGGCCAGGCCGCGGAGCCCGTCCAGGCCGGCGACCCGCCCGCGCCGACCGTCGTGGGAGCTCGTCGTCATGGGCGGCTACCCGGTCGCGCCGCGCGGCCCAAACGCGGCCAGGAATCGGTTGCGGAAGGCGCTCATGCGCCAGACCGGCCCGCCCCGCGCGGGCCGCATGCCGCGCGCCCAGCCCCAGGGGCCGATCCGGCGGATCACGGCCGGGTCGCGGGCGATGATCGAGACCGGCACGTCGTGGTCGACGCCGTAGCCCGAGACGACGTGCGCCGGCTGGTGGTCGCCCAGCACGACCAGCACGAGGTTCTTGCTCCCGTAGTTCTCCACGTAGGAGAAGAGCGCCTGGAGCGAGTAGACGATCGAGTCGCCGTAGCCCTGGGCCGCATGGCTCGCCCCGCGCGTGTCCGCCGGCAGCGTCTTGAAGATGGACCCGTTGCCGACCTCGCTCCAGCTGACGAGCGGCGGGACGCGCGTCCACGGCTCGTGGCTCGAGACGGTGTCGATCTCGGCGAACACCGGCCGGCGGTGCCTGGCGAGCTCGAGCCGCTGCATCGCGAGGTAGGTGTACTGGTCGGGCATCGAGGCGTACGCGTAGGTCGGGCCCCGGTACCCGACGTTCAGCCGGTTGTAGACCTTGTCGTAGTGATAGAACGTCGAGCCATCCTGCCACGGCCGGTCGTCGGACGGGATGTCGTCGACGACGCGCCAGCCGGCGCGCTTGAAGGCCTGGCTGAGCGTGAAGCGGTCGGTGTTCATGAGCTGGTCGTAGCGGCCGACGTTATCGACCCACGCGCCGGCCTGGAGGGTCGAGTGCGCGAGCCAGCTGGTGCCGCCGAAGGTGGGCGAGGTGAGCCACCCGCTCGCGGACGAGAACCCGGCCGCCCGCAGCTGCCGGGTGCCGGAGGCCAGGGTGGCGTCGACCGCAGGCGAGAAGGAGGAGCCCTGGACCGCGACCTTTCCGTAGCTCTCCACGAAGACGACGAGGACGTCCTTGCCCCGCAGCCCGGTCAGGAGCCGGTTCCCGGGCGTGTTGCGGTAGCGGTCGTGCCGGATCGCGGCCGCGAACCGGGCGCCGTCGTGCAGCCCCGCCTGCACGGCCCGGTACTCGTGCACGGCCAGCGAGGCGGCGCTCGTCGAGGCGATCGGCTCGCCGGCCAGCTGCGCGCCGAGCGCCCAGAAGAGCACCCACGCGGCCCCCAGGCCCGCGACCGCCCGCACCGAGATCGTGCGGTTGCGGGCCACGACCCGGGTCAGGCGCAGCACCGCCAGCGTGGGCAGCACGAGCGCGGCGATCACGACCAGGACGACGCCGGCGACGATGAGATCCGCCTCCGTGCGGCCGACCGATTCGCGCAGCGTCTCCGCCCCGATCGAGGTGTAGCGCCAGTCCTCGACCGGGTTGAACGGCCGGTCGAAGGCCGTGAAGAAGCCGACGTCGAGCAGCTTGAGGACGACCAGCGCGCCGAGCACCGGGCCGACGATCCCGGCCAGGACGCGCCGCGAGCGGGGCGGGAGGACGAGGGCCAGCCCGACGACGATCAGGCCCTCGAGCGGCAGCCGGGCGAAGGCGTCGAACGCGAGCAGGTTGGGCCGGTCGGGGGCGACGAGCACGGCCCAGACGAGCAGGATCGCGGCTGCGGTGAACGCGGCCCCGGCGCCGGCCCGGATCCGCCGCCGGCGGGGTCGCCCGGTGCTCGGGGCGGTGGGGC
>JAICJC010000168.1 GCA_025928655.1 Thermoleophilia bacterium
CGCGGGCGACCTCGACCGCGCCGGTCAGCTCGCGCAGAAGGTGCTCGCGGCCGCCCCGCCCGACCCGCTGCGCGGGCGGGCGCTGTGGCTGGCCTCGGACCTGGCCGCCAGGCGCAGCAACTTCACCGACGCGCGCGAGCTGGCCGCGGCTGCGGCCGGGCTTGCGGGCGACGATCCCGAGCTGCGCGCGGCCATCGAGCTGCACCTCGTGTACTGCGCCGTCAGCGCCGGCGACATCGCCGGGGCGGAGCCCTACGCGCGGGCGGCGGTCGGCCATGCCGAGGCGGCCGGCCACGAGGGGATGCTGGCCGACGCGCTGGCGGTGCTGACGATGGCCGACTTCCTGGCCGGTCGCGGCCTCGATGCGGCCCTGCTCGAGCGGGCGGTGGCCCTGGAGAGCCCGGCGATGCCGCGGGCCTTCATCATGCGCCCCCGGGTGATCCAGGGCATGCTGCGGCTGTGGACGGGCGAGGTCGACGGCGCCCGCGCCGTCCTGCGGTCGATGCTCGCGGAGCTGGCCGAGCGAGGGCAGGAGGCGGCGGCGCCCATGCTGTCCCACTACATCGTCTGGGCGGACGTGTGGCGGGGGGACTTCGCGTCGGCCGCCCGCACGGCCGCGGCCGCGGCCGAGGAGGCGGCCCTGCTCGACGACGCGGCCGTCTCCGCCGTCGCGCTCTCGGGATGCGCGCTCGTGCACGCGCACGACGGCCGCGCCGGGGTGGCGCGGCGGGAGGCCGGGGAGGCCCTCGCCCTGTTCGAGCGGCTGGGCTGGCGGTCGGGCGTGATCTGGCCGCTGTGGGCGATCGGCGTGGCCGAGCTCTCCGACGGCAACCCGGCGGGCGTGCACGCGGTGCTCGGCCCGCTCGCGCAGCAGGTCGGCCTGATGGGGGCCACCGACCCCGTGCTGCGGGTGTTCGTTCCGGACGAGGTGGAGGCGCTCGTGGCGCTGGGCGACATCGACCTGGCCGAGCAGTACCTGGCGCCGTTCGAGCGCGATGCCGCCGGTCTCGACCGCGCCTGGGCGATCGCCGCGGCCGGGCGCTGCCGCGGGGCCCTGGAAGCGGCCCGCGGCGCGCGCGCCGACGCGGTGGCGGCCTTCGAGCGGGCGCTGGCGGCCCACGCCGCCGTCGAGATGCCCTTCGAGCGGGCGCGCACGTTGCTGCTGGCCGGCGACGCACACCGCCGCTTCAAGCAGCGGGGCCGGGCGCGAGGGCTGCTCGAAGAGGCCCGGGCGACATTCGAGGAGCTCGGGGCGACGCCGTGGTCGGCCCGGGCCCGGGAGGCGATCGGCCGGCTGGGGCGCCCGGGGACGGGCGGCGAGGCGCTCACCGTGACGGAGCGGCGCCTGGCCGAGCTGGCCGCATCGGGGCTCTCCAACCAGGAGGTCGCCGCCCGCGCGTTCGTCTCGGTCAAGACCGTCGAGGCCAACCTCACCCGTGTCTACCGCAAGCTCGGCGTGCGCTCCCGGGTCGGGCTCGCGAACGCCCTGCGCGAGGCCGGCGGGGAGTCCGCTTCGGCGTAGGGTTTCCCCGCTTTCCGGCCGGGGCCGCGCGGCCTACCGTGATTGGCGGATGGCAGGTGACGCGGCAATCGAGTTCGTGGCGGAGTGCCTCTGGCCCGACGTCCACGAGGACGACCTGCGGGCGCTCGACGCGCGCGCGGGCGGCGAGTCCGAGCGGCTCGCCGCCCGCGGCGCCTCGGTCCGGTACATGGGCTCGCTCCTGATGCGCGAGGACGAGGTGGTGCTCTGCCTCTTCCACGGGCGTCAGGACGACGTCCGCCGCGTCGTCGAGGCGGCCGCGATCCCCTTCGACCGCATCCTCGAGGCGGCGTGCTCGCCGTGGCCCACAGAACCCGACAGGAGGAGCAGATGAACGAACGCACGCCCACGTCCCCGCGGCCGGGGGCCGCACTGATCGCCGGGCTCGGCGTCGCGGTCGCCCTGACGGCCGCCGGCTGCGGCGGGAGCGGCGGGGGCGGGTCGTCGGCGCCCGGCACGAGCACGCCCGCGGCCGTCTCGTCCGCCACGACGACGGCGTCGACGGCGACGACGGAGCAGGCGACCACCACGTCCGACAGCGGGCTCTCCGGGAAGTGGAAGGGCACGTACGGGGGCGCGTACTCCGGCACGTTCACCCTCCACTGGACCGAGTCGGGGCCGAAGCTGGCTGGCCAGATCAACCTGCCTTCGGCGGGCGGCACGTCGGACCTCAACGGCACCGTGGACGGCAGCTCGATCAAGTTCGGCACGGTCGGCGGCCCACAGATCACCTACAAGGGATCGGTTTCCGGTGACTCGATGTCGGGGACGTATTCGACCCCGGGCGGTGGCGGCAACTGGAGCGCGCACAGGGCGTGACGGCCGGCTCAGGCCGGGATGATGCTGATCTGGCCCGAGCTCTCGAGGATCGCCCACCCGATGTCCTCGAGCCGGGTCACCTGCTGGAGGCGGGCCTCGGCGAGCACCTCGCCCAGGTCGAGCCGCTGGCGCTTGAGATTGGCGGTGTTCGGCTCGCCGTTCTCGACCAGGATGAGCGGGTCGCCGTCGAGCACGGGGCGCAGCGCGGGCACCTTCACGCTCAGGAAGGACACGAGCACCGTGAGGAGCGTGAAGGTGCTGATGACGAGGATCGCGCCGGTCAGCGAGTAGTCGCTCTGCGTCACGCCCTGCTGGACGAGGTCGCCGACAACGACGAGCAGGATGATGTCGAACGGCTCGGCCGAGCCCAGCTCCCGCCGCCCCACGACGCGCGTGAGCAGGTAGATGAACGCGAAGATGACGAATGCGCGGAGGACGAGGTCCATGGCTATGGGTAGATGGTGAGCGTGCGGCGGACGGTCGCGAGAGTCGTGTGGCCGTCCGCGAGGGTGAGGGTCTCGTTCCGGCTCCAGCCGACGTTCGTCGGGTTGACCTGGAACTGGAACCAGTAGGTGGCCCGGTGGCCCGCCGCGATCGGCGAGAACTCGAAGGCGGGCCGGTCGCCGACGCTGCTGCCCGCGGCCGGCTGCGGGTTGACCGAGTTCTGCGTCATCGACTCGTACCACGCGTGGGAGAAGATCAGGGTCGGGTGCGAGATCCGGCGATGGGCGAGGACCTCGATCCGCACCTGGAACATCAGGCCGCCGCGCAGATCGGAGGGCGCCGAGACGCGCAGGTCCGCGGCGGGCGCGCTCGCCTCGGAATCGGTGGCCCGCTGTCCGAACACGTTCGCGAGCCCGAGGACGACGAGCGCCGCGGGCACGACGAGGATCGCCCGCCGCACCCAGGTCGCGGCGTCGGGGTGACGACGGTCGCTCGACCGCTCGCGGCGCAGGCCGTCGGGGAGCTTCGTGGGCACGACTTGAGGGTTCGGCCGGGGGCGGCCGGCTCCTGCAAGGCCCCAGACGATCGTGAAGGCGGTGCTCCGCGACGCCGGCTACACCCACCGGGAGAGCGACGTCCCGCTGAGCTTCATGGTGGTCGACCCGGCCGGACACCAGGTGGACGTCAAACGTGGCGTCTCTGCCGCGGGACGGCGAGCGCCGGAGCCCCCGTACCCACTCGATGGGACGAGCCCTGAGCCTCCTGGCCCTCACGGCGGCGCTCGCGGCCGCGGGCTGGCTTGCGACCCGGCCCGGGACGGCATCCGCCCCCGCGCCCACGAGGCCCCGGGCGGCGGCCCGCCGGCACGCGGGGCCGCAGCCCGTCCCGCCGGCCCGCCGGACACACCACGCAGGGCGGCTCGGGCTGCGCCGACGGCCGGAGGCGGGCATCGTCTGGCACCATTCGCACGCGCTCGGGCTGCCGTACGCGGGGAGCCTCGTCGGGGGCGTGCGGCTCCCGCGCGAGGGCGTCCACTTCTTCACGTGGGATCCCGTGCTGCACCGGTCGCCGAACCGGCCCTGGCGGCGATACGGCACCGCCCGGCTCGTGCGAACGCTGCTCGCCGTCATCGACGCCTTTGCCGCCGCCCACCCGCACGCGGCCCGGGTCGGGATCGGCGACCTGTCACGCCCGCACGGCGGCGACTTCGGCCCCCGCTTCGGCGGGATCGGGCACGCCTCGCACCAGAACGGGCTCGACGCCGACGTCTACTACCCGCTCCGCGACCGGCGCGAGCGGGCGCCGACGTCCGTCGGCCAGATCGACCACCGCCTCGCGCAGGACCTGGTCGACCGGTTCGTCCGGGCCGGCGCCCAGTTCGTGTTCGTCGGGCCCGACACCCACCTCCGCGGGCCGGCCGGCATCGTCGAGGTGCTCGTCCATCACGACGACCACCTGCATGTACGCCTGCCGCCGGACAGCGGCTAATCTGGCTGGCATGGCGCGTCTGTACGCCGCCACGGGAGAAGGCATCGTGGCCCTCACCGAGCGGGCCGGCGAGTGGACGGTCGAGCCGCTGCTGCGCGCGCCCGGGGCGGGATGTCTGGCGGTCGACCCGGTCGACCCGGACACCCTCTACGCCGGGCTGCGGGAGGGCGGCGTGCGACGCTCGACCGACGGCGGCCGCACGTGGGTCGACTGCGAGCTCCCCGACCCCGGCGTCTACTCCCTGGCGGTGAGCCCCGTCGACGGCGCCGTCTACGCCGGCACCGAGCCGAGCCGTCTCTTTCGAAGCGCCGACCGGGGGCAGCGCTGGGAGGCCCTGGACTCCTTGCTCGCGCTCCCGTCCCGGCCGACCTGGAGCTTTCCGCCGAGGCCGTGGACGTCGCACGTGCGCTGGATCGCTCCCAGCCCGCACGACGCCGCCGTGATCCTCGTCGGGATCGAGCTCGGAGGGCTCATGCGCTCGGTCGACGGCGGCGCCACCTGGCAGGATCACCGGCCCGGCGCGCAGCGCGACGTGCACTGCCTGGCCTGGCACCCGCGGGCGCAGGGCCGGGCGTACGAGGCGGGCGGTGGCGGGGCGGCGTGGAGCGGCGACGGCGGCGACACCTGGCATCCGGCCGACGACGGCCGCGACCGCCACTACACGTGGGCCGTGGCCGCCGATCCCGACGACCCCGGACGCTGGTACGTGTCCGCGAGCACGGGTCCGTTCCGGGCGCACGGGACGGGCGATCCGCAGGCCCGGATCTACCGCCGGCGCGACGGCGAAGATTGGCGCCCGATCATGGCAGGACTGCCCGACCCCTTGCCGGCGATGCCCTACGCGCTGGTCGCCGTGGACGGTCGCCTGTTCGCCGGGCTTCGCAACGGGGACATCTGGGGGAGCGGCGATCGCGGTGACAGCTGGCGACCGTGCCCGCTCGCGGGCCGGCAGCCGACCCAGCTGCTGGCGCTCGCTGCCGCCGGTGGGTGAGGCATCAGGGCTCGAAGACCGACCAGCAGATGTCGTTGCGCAGCCGCTGGTCGTCGAGGACGAGGCCGCGGATCGCCTCGGGCAGCCGATCGCGCTGCCAGCGGCACTCGCGCCGGCCGGCGGCCTCGCCGTCGCCTGCGGGCGCAGCCGCGCGGACGGCCTTGATCGCGTAGGCCGCGGCACCGAGCTCGTGGGCGGCGACGTGCGCCACCACCGCCGCCTGGCCGGCGGCAGACGCGGTGTGGTGGGCCGCTCCGCGCAGATCCCTGGCGGCCGCCATCGACCGGCCGCCGGCCGCGCGTGCCTGCGACATCGTGACCTCGCCGCCCGCGCACGCGGCCGCCCACAGGGCGAGCGCGTGGTGGTCCGGGTCCGTGAGCGTGCCGCCGCGGCGGATGGTGGTTAAGCGAGGGTCGCGCTCCTTCGGCAGGATCACGGCCGCACCGGGAGGCGATATCGGTCGAAGGAACGACCCCGGCTGGAGCGGTCAGTACTCGTTCTTGATCACGAAGTACGACCCGCGGATCGTTCCGGCCAGCCGTGACCTCTGGCGCGCGAACTTGAACCGCGAGGCGAGCTCCTCGGGGATCTCCATCCCGTCGGAGAGCTTGAACCCGACCGCCCGCTTGCCGCCGTCGTCGAGGGTGTACATCACGTTGATCGAGAGGCCGCTCTCGTAGAAGACGTAGGCCATGCGGATGTTCTCGACCTGGAAGGCAGTCGCCTCGAGCGGCCGCGACGCGATGACGATGTCGCGCTCCTCCTCGAGGATCCGGTGCACCCAGCCGACGGTCGCCTGCGCGTCGCTCGCGGGGTCGACGGTGAAGGTGTGGTCGTACTTGTTCTTGAAG
>JAICJC010000024.1 GCA_025928655.1 Thermoleophilia bacterium
CATCTCAGCAAGGGCCTCGGCTTCTCCCGCGAGGACCGCGACGCGAACATCCTGCGGATCGGCTTCGTCTCGAAGCTCCTGACCCGCCACGGCGCCGGCGTCATCGTCGCCGCCATCTCCCCGTACGCCGAGACCCGCGACATGGTTCGCGACATGATCGGCAGCGTCGGGAACTTCGTCGAGGTGTACGTGGCGACCTCGCTGGAAGAGTGCGCCCGCCGCGACGTGAAGGGCCTCTACGCCAAGGCGTTCTCCGGCGAGATCAAGGAGTTCACCGGCGTGAGCGACCCGTACGAGGCGCCGGAGCACGCCGAGGTCGTCGTCGAGACCGAGGGCCGCACGCCCGAGGAGTCCGCGGCGTTCGTCATCTCGGAGCTCGAGCGGCTGAACATCATCCCCCCCGTGCTCGAGGAGGCGGTTGCCTGATGTCTTCGCAGACCGCACGCCAGAGCGGTGCCGGGCTGATCGCCCCGCACGGCGGTGAGCTGATCAACCGCATGGTGACCGGCGACGACGCCGCCGCCCTGCGGGAGGAGGCCCAGAGCCTGCCCCGCGTGCACATGAGCGAGAAGCAGACCGCCGACCTCGACATGATCGCGTCGGGGGCGCTCTCGCCGCTGACCGGCTTCATGGTGCAGGCGGACTACGACCGCGTCGTCTCCGACCTGCACCTCGAGAGCGGCCTGCCGTGGTCGCTGCCCGTGACGCTGTCCATGCCGGAGAAGCCGACGGCCGACCGGCTCGCGCTCGAGAGCCACGGCGGCGAGCTGCTCGCCGTCATCGACGTGGCCGACGTGTTCGAGGCCGACCGCAGCGAGGAGGCCGCCAAGGTCTTCCGCACGACCGAGGACGCCCATCCGGGCGTGGCCCAGGTGTACGCCGAGGGCAGCATCCTCGTCGGCGGCGAGGTGACGGTGTTCGACCGCGTCGAGCCGGACTTCCCCGACCTGCACGCCGACCCCGCCGAGACGCGGGCGGCGTTCGCGGAGCGGGGATGGAGCCGCGTGGTCGGCTTCCAGACCCGGAACCCGGTGCACCGCGCGCACGAGTACATCCAGAAGTGCGCGCTCGAGACCGTCGACGGGCTGCTCCTGCATCCGCTGGTCGGCAAGACGAAGGGCGACGACGTGCCCGCCGAGGTGCGCGTCCGCTGCTACCGGGTGCTGCTCGAGAAGTACTACCCGGCCGACCGCACGCTCCTGGCCGCGTTCCCCGCCGCCATGCGCTACGCCGGGCCGCGCGAAGCGGTCTGGCACGCGATCTGCCGGAAGAACTACGGCTGCTCGCACTTCATCGTGGGCCGCGATCACGCCGGCGTGGGCAGCTACTACGGCACCTACGACGCGCACCGGATCTTCGACAGCTTCGAGCGGGACGAGCTCGGGGTCCAGCCGATGTTCTTCGACCACACGTTCTTCTGCAAGACGTGCGGGAACATGGGCTCGGCCAAGACGTGCCCGCATCCCGCCGAGGAGCACGTGTTCCTGTCGGGCACGAAGGTGCGGGAGATGCTCGGGCAGGGCATCGAGCCGCCGCCGGAGTTCAGCCGCCCCGAGGTGGCGCGCGTGCTGATCGACGCGTACCGCTCCAGGTAGGAGCCGGCCCCGCCCCCGCAGCCGGGTGGGGGCGGGGCCTTGTATTCCCCACAAGCTCGCTTAGACTTGTCGGGTAGGTGCTGAATCTTTTGAGAGGGAACAGTGACAGGGCTTGAGCTCATCCTTGCCGGGCTCCTCGTGGGCGTGCTCGTGGGCGCGACCGGGATGGGCGCCGGATCGCTGATGGCACCGGTGCTCATCAGCATGTTCAACGTCGGGGCCGTGGCAGCGGTCGGTACCGACCTGATGTACTCCGCCATCACGAAGCTGGTCGGCGGGGCACGGCATCTGACGCTGCGCACCGTGAACGTCGAGATCGCCCTGTGGATGGCGGCGGGCAGCGTGCCGGCCTCCGTGCTCGGCGTCGTGGCGCTCAACCGCCTGGCGGCCTCGGAGGGCGCGGCCATCCAGAGCGACATGAAGCTCGTCATCGGCGTCGCCCTGATGCTCGTCGCGGTGACGGTGGCGGTGCGGACGTTCGTCACGATCCGCGGCATGTGGGACGCCTCGAAGGCCCCCGTCGACGCGGACGTCGTCGACATGCACCGCTACATGGCGCTCGCGATCGGCATCGTGTTCGGGTTCATCTTCGGGCTGACGTCGGTCGGCGCCGGCGCCTTCTTCGGCATGGCGCTCGTCACGATCTTCCCGCTCTCGGCCCGGCGCGTGGTCGGCACCGACCTCTTCCACGGCGCGCTCGTCACCTGCGCCGCGGCCGCAGCCTCGTACTTCCTGCTGCCGTCGATGCGCTTCTCGAGCATCGCCTACCTGACGGTGGGCTCGATCCCGGGCATCCTGATCGGCTCCCAGATCACGGTCGCGCTGCCCGAGAAGGCGCTGCGCGGGTCGCTCGCAAGCGTCCTCGCGCTCTCCAGCCTCAAGATGCTCGGCGCGTTCTAGCGGCCGGTCGTCCGGCCCCCTTCCGGGGGATCCGCACGGTTGCCGGTTGCATTCTCCACTAGTTCGGTTATATTGGTCGGGATTGTGGTAATGACCGAGAGGGGATGTGGGACAGGATGAACGTGGGACTGATGCTTGCGGGGCTCACAGTGGGCCTCCTCGTGGGGTTGACCGGCATGGGCGCCGGCTCCCTGATGACGCCGATCCTGATCACCTTCTTCGGCATCCCGGCCGGCACGGCCGTGGGCACCGACCTGGTGTACGCGGCGGTGACCAAGATGTTCGGCGCCGCGCGCCACCACCAGCTCAAGAACGTGAACCGGGAGCTGGCGCTGTGGATGGCCACCGGGAGCGTCCCGGCGGCGTTCCTGGGCACCTACTCGCTCTACAACCTGCTCCACGCCAACATCGACGACTGGCTCCCGAACGTGATCGGGTACACCCTCGTCGCCGTCGGCATCGCCGTCGCGATCCGGACCTTCGTGACGATCCGCGGGCTCTGGGACGCCTCGAAGCTGCCCCGGGACGGCGAGCTGACCCGCAACCACAAGATCCTGGCGGTCACGATCGGCGCGGTGTTCGGGTTCATCCTCGGCCTGACCTCGGTCGGCTCCGGCGTTTTCTTCGGCATGGCGCTCGTCACGGTCTTCCCGCTGACCGCGCGCAAGGTCGTCGGCACCGACCTGCTGCACGCCATGATGGTGACGCTGGCCGCCGCCGCGGGCACGATCATCTGGGGCACGCCGGACTACGGCAACGTGGGCACGATCCTGATCGGGTCGATCCCGGGCATCCTGATCGGGTCGCACTTCACCTCCCGCCTGCCCGAGCGGGCGCTGCGCGGCAGCATCGCGAGCGTCCTCGCCCTGTCCGGCCTCAAGCTGCTGGGCGCCTTCTAGCCGAAAAGCGGGGACAGTCCCCGGCCGGGGACTGTCCCCAACGACGGCGCCGTACAATCCGCCGTCGTGCCCAGCCGCCGCACCGGCATCGCCGTCATCGCCGTCATGCTCGCCGCCTCCGGGCTGGCGTTCCTGCGCGCCGAGCAGCTGAAGCTCGAGCGCTCGCCGGTGGGCGGCACCCGGATGCAGAAGTACTTCTCGACGACCTGCGCGCCGGTGCGCCGGCACACCCGCTGCACCTCGCACTCGGCCCGCATGAGCTTCCGCCTGCGCAAGCCCGGGCGGGTCGCGCTCGCGGTCGTGAGCGCCTCGGGGGCGGAGGTCGAGCGGCTGACGCCGGCAGCGGGCAAGCAGATGCGCAAGGGCCGGGTCACGCTGCGCTGGGACGGGCGCACCGACGGCGGCGGCCGGGCGCCGGAGGGCACCTACCACCTGCGCGTGCACCTGCTGACCCTCGGGCGCACGATCACGATCCCGGACCCGATCGAGCTCGATCTGACGCCGCCGACCCTGACGCTGCTGAGCGCACCGGGGGCGCACGCCATCCGGTACCGCACGAGCGAGCCGGGGATCGTGCTCGTACGGGCGGCGGGAACCGGCTCGCATGCCGGTCACGGCGCCCTCTTCCGCGGCCGCGACGGCCGCGTCGGCTTCCGCCGCACGAAGCTGGCCGGGACCGAGGTCACGGTCACGCTCGTCGCGGTCGACCGGGCGGGGAACCGGTCGGCGCCCCTCTCGGCGGGGAGCTTCCGCCTGCCGGCGTGACAGAATCCGCGGCCATGATCGCCGCCGGCCGCAACGTGCTCGTGCTCGCGCCGCACACCGACGACGGCGAGTTCGGCTGCGGCGGGACGATCGCGCGCCTGGTCGACGCGGGCGCCGAGGTGCGCTACGTGGCGTTCTCGACGGCGTCGCGGTCGCTACCGCCCGGGTTCCCGTCGGACACGCTGACGCACGAGGTGCGGGCGGCGACCTCGACGCTCGGCATCCCCGAGACGCACCTGACCGTGCACGACTTCGAGGTGCGGACGTTCCCGAGCATGCGCCAGGACATCCTCGAGATCCTGGTCGCGCTCAACGCCGACCTGCGCCCCGACCTCGTGCTGACGCCGTCCCTGGGCGACATCCACCAGGACCACGAAACCGTCGCCCGCGAGAGCATGCGCGCGTTCAAGCGCACCACGCTGCTCGGCTACGAGATCCCGTGGAACTGCTTCAACTTCCACCAGCAGGCCTACGTCGAGCTCGACCCGGCGCAGCTCGACCGCAAGGTCGCGGCGCTCATGTGCTACCGCAGCCAGGCCCACCGCAACTACGCCAACGAGGAGTACGTGCGCAACGTCGCCCGCACGCGGGGGATCGAAGGCGGGCGCGAGCTGGCCGAGGTCTTCGAGGTCTATCGATGGTTCTGGTGATGGCCCACCAGCTGGTGACTGGCACCGGATGTGCACGCGCAGCGTGAATAGACGGTGCCTGGCACCGGTTATTCATGTGATGCGTCGTCGCGGTCCGTCCCACCACGGGACCGGCGTCGCGACACGACCGTCGGCGACGCGCACGCCTTCGGCCCGAAGGCGCTCGGCGTGCTCGGCCTCGTGCCCGGGAACGAGGCGCCCGGCTGCGTTCACCACCCTGTGCCACGGGAGCGCGCCGTCGCAGTTGGCCATCACCCGGCCCACCGCCCGCGGCGCCTCGGGCTTGCCGGCCCACTCCGCGACCCGGCCGTAGCTGGCCACCCGGCCGGCCGGGATGCGGCGCACCATCCGCTCCACCCGGCGCTCGAACGGGGTCACCGCCCCGACGATCCGGAAGCCGACCGGGAGCCCCTCGCCGTCCAATCCGCCGCTCATTCGAGCGATCGTACCGGCCCCGTTCCGGCCCGGGCGCCCCGGCCCGCTCACCAAGATGGTTGATCTGCGAACCCCCGCGCGCCTGGACGTCAGGCTGTTGCTGGGTGTTCGGGTCGCTGGTGGTGCTGCGGCCGCGAACCGTCGCATCGCTTCGTCCTCGGTCGCGCCCATAGGACCAGCTATGAACGCTCCCTGCGTCCTTGCGCTGCTCGGCTCGCAGCCGCCCAGGACATCACGGGATCCACAGATCAACCATCTAGACTGGCGTCCCGTGCGCCTCCTCCTGATCGCGTTCTACTTCCCCCCGGCGGGCGGTGGCGGCGTCCAGCGAACGCTCAAGTTCTGCCGTGACCTCCCCGACTTCGGCGTCGACGTCGACGTGCTCGCGCCGAGCGATCCGAAGTGGTTCGCGCTCGACGAGCCGCTGCTCGACACCATCCCGGCCCGGACGACGGTGCACCGCGCCCCGTTCCTGGGTCCGCGCGCCTCGCTGCGCGGCGAGGCGCTGGGCCGGGCGCGCGGCGTCCGGCGGGCCGCGGTGCACGCCCGCTACGCCTACGAGCGGGCGCTGCTCCCCGACAAGGCGGCGCCCTGGGCGGTCACGGCCGTGCCGGCGGCCGTCCGCATCGTGCGCCGGCGCCGGATCGACGCGATCATGACGACCTCGCCGCCGCCCTCCGTGCACCTGACGGGCGCGGCGGTCGCGGCCGCCACCTCGACGCCGTGGGTGGCCGACCTGCGCGACTCCTGGCTGGCGCATTCGCACCGCCGGTACGAGCGTCGCAGCGTGCAGGCGAAGCGGGCGGTCGAACGGCGGATGGCGCGCACGGTGGCCCGGCGCGCGACCGCCCTCGTGGCCGTCACCGACGCGATCGCCGCCGAGCTCGCCGACCTGCACCCCGCCGCCGCCGCCAAGACGCACGTGATCGGCCACGGCGTCGACCTGTCCGACTTCGCCGGTCTCGAGCACGGCGCGACCGACCGGTTCACGATCGTCCATACGGGGTCGTTCTTCGGCCAGCGGTCGCCGCGGCCGTTCCTGACGGCCGTCCGCGACCTGCTGGAGCGTCGCCCCGACCTGGGCGGGGAGCTGCTCGTGCGCTTCATCGGCGACATGCGCGAGTCCGACCGGGCCTGGGCGCGGGAGCTCGGCATCGACGGCGCCTGGGAGGAGACCGGGTTCCTGCCCTACCGCGACGCGATCGCCGCCCAACGCGGCGCCGACGCGCTGCTGCTCCTCATCCCCCACGCGGGCGGGCGCGGCGACACGGTGATCTCGGGCAAGATCTACGAGTACCTGGCCGCCCGGCGGCCGATCCTGGCCGCGGTGCCGCCGAACGGCGTCGCCGCCGCGCTGGTCGCGGCGGCGGGCGCCGGCGAGGTCGCAGACCCGGACGACGCGCCGGCGCAGTCGCGGGCGCTGGAGGCCCTCGTCGACCGGCGCCGCAACGGGGGTCTGCCCGACGTCGAGCTGCCGGCCGGGCTGTCCGAGTCGATGTCGCGGAGGGAGCGGGCCCGCGAGCTCGCCGCGGTGCTCGAGGCGGCGGTCGGATGAAGCTGACGAAGCTCGACTGGCTGCTGCTCCTGACGCTCTCGGTGCTGACGTTCGAGAAGATCCGCTGGGAGACGCCCGACCTGACGCTGACGTGGACGAACCTGCTCGCCACCGCCTTCGTCGTCGCGTTCATCGCCGACCGCGTCCGGCGCCGGGACGCGCTCCTGCACCCCGCGGCGATCACGCTCGCCGGCTTCATGCTGGTCTTCGCCGCCGTCTACCTGGCCGGGTATTTCGACCTCCAGAACAAGCAGGCGCTGACCTACTGGCTGAAGGGCATGGGCACGTGGGGGATCCACTTTCTCTACCTCATCCTCGGCGTCGCCCATCTGATCCGGCGGGGGCGGCAGCTGTACGTCCGGTGCACCTACGTGTTCACTGCCGGCCTGGTGGTGAACAGCGTGTACGGTGTCGCCCAGCTCGGGCTGCAGGTCGTGGCCGGCGTCAACCTCGACCGCCTGGTGGTGGGGCCGCTGACGGCGGGCCAGGGCGGCACCGGCGGCATCGGGGTGTACGGGACGGTCGCCGGGTCGGGGACGGTGTACCGCATCAACGCGCTCACGGGCGACCCGAACCACCTCGGCGTCATGCTGTGCGTGCCGCTGATGGTGCTCCTGCCGTACTACCTGGGAGACCGGGAGGGCCGCCGCGCCACCGGGCTCCTGCTGATCTTCCTGTTCGGCGTGCAGGTGCTGACGCTGTCCCGATCGGCGGCGCTCGGCGACGCCGCCGGCCTGCTCGTGCTGCTCCCCGTCCTGCGCCGCTACCTGCCCCGGGCCCGCACGGTCGCGGTCGGGCTGGGCGGCACCGCCGCCGTGTTCGCCGTCGTCTACGCGTCGTCGCACTACGTCCGGACCATCATCGCCGCGCGCACGCAGCTGAACGGCGGCAGCACCCAGACCCACTTCCAGTTCTACCAGCTCGTCCCGCCCGCGCTCGACCCGCACCCGCTGTTCGGGATGGGGTTCAACACCTTCGCCGTCTTCTACCAGTTCATCACGGGGAGGACGGACTTCGGGCCGCACAGCGCCTGGGTTGCGATCCTGGTCGAGACGGGGCTCGTCGGCCTGGCCGTCTACATCGCGTACTTCGTCTACCTGCTGGCGAGCGCCGCCGCGATCCGCCGGTCGTCCGACGCCGACGTCTCCCGGCTCGGGCACGGGCTCCTGGCCGCGCTCATCGCCACGGCGGCCGCCAACGTCTTCTACCTGACCATGACCTTCGACTATTTCTTCGCCGTCGCGCTCCTAGCGGTCGCCGGGGCGGCGATGTTCGGCCCGGCCCGGGCGCCGGCCCGCGCGCCTGCGACGGCCGTGGCGCCGGGGAAGGCGCGGTGATCCTCGCCCTCGAGATCGTGTTCTGGATCAGCCTGGCCGCGCTGGTCTGGACGCACCTGCTCTACCCGCTCGCGATCGCCGCCTGGGCCCGGCTACGGCCGTGGCCGGTGGCGGCCGCCGACATCCTCCCCCGCGTCAGCCTGATCATCCCCGCCTACAACGAGGAGGACGTGATCGTCGCCAAGCTCGAGAACGCGCTCGCGCTCGACTATCCGCGCGCTCGGCTCGAGATCGTCGTGACGTCGGACGACTCGACGGACGCGACCCACGAGCTGGTGGCCGCGTTCGCCGACCGCGGCGTGCGCCTGATCCACTGCCCGCGTGGCGGCAAGGTGGCCGCGCAGGACCGGGCGGTGGTGGAGACGAGCGGCGAGATCGTGGCCTTCGGCGACGCGAACGTGCTCTGGGACACCGACGCGCTGCGACGGCTGGTGCGGCCGTTCGCCGACCCGGCCGTGGGCATGGCCTGCGGCAACGTCCGGCTCGTCAATCCGGGCGGCGGGACGAACCAGGAGGGGCTCTACTGGCGGTACGAGATGTGGCTGCGCACGCGCGAGTCGCGGGCCCACTCGATGACCGGGTCGAACGGCGCCATCTACGCCGTCAGGCGGGAGGCCTATCGCGACGTCGACCCGCGCTTCGGCCACGACCTGAGCTTCCCCTACCTGATGGTGCAGAACGGCTACCGGGCGGTGTACGAGTCGTCGGCGGGCGCGACCGAGCCGATGACGACCGACATCGAGGACGAGTTCCGGCGCAAGGTGCGCATGTTCGAGCACTGCTGGCTGATCCTCTTCCGCGGGCGCATGTTCGGCCTGCGCCGCCTCGGCCCCGTCTACTGGGCCGAGATCGTCTCCCACCGGCTGCTGCGCTACTGGAGCGGCCCGCTGCACGTGCTCCTGCTCGTGACGAGCGCCGTCCTCGCGCCGCACGCCGCGGTCTACGCAATCGTCCTGGCGGCCCAGCTGGCGGGGCTCGTGCTCGTGGGCGTGTCGATGCTCCTGCGCGGCCGCGTCCGCGTGCTGCGGATCCTGCACTACTACCTGCTCGTGACGCTCGCGACGGTGATCGCGCTCGTCGGCTACCTGCGCCGCGGCGTCCCCGCCACCTGGGACAAGGCGGCGGGGTCGCGGATCACATGATCTCGGCGTAGACGGACTCCGTCCGCTCGGCGATCGCCGCCCAGCTGAGCGGGCCGCCGGCCGCCGCGGCGCTGCGCTCGCGCAGGGCGGCCCGCAGGCCCTCATCGCCCAGCACGCGCGCCAGCGTACCGGCCAGGCCGGCGGCGTCCCCGGGCGCCACCAGCTCTCCGACGCCGTCGCGGCGGTGCAGCTCGCCGAAGCCGCCGACGTCGCTCAGCACGAGCGGCGTGGCGAAGGCCAGGGCCGCCGCCAGCACCCCCGAGTTGTCGATACGGCGGTAGGGCAGGACGACGACGTCGGCCCGGCGCAGCGCGGCCGCGAGCTCGGCGTCCGAGAGGAAGCGGGGCAGGAACACGACGCCGGGCTGGCCGGTCGGAAGCCCGGCGACGTCCATCATCGGGCGCCCGGCGATGAGCAGCGTCGCGCCCGGCACCTCCCGGCGCATCTGCGACCAGGCGTCGAGCAGGACGTCGATGCCCTTGTACGGCCTGATCAGGCCGGGCACCACGGCGAGCGGGCCGTCCGGGTCGGCGGGCGGGGCGACGCGCTCCAACTCGGTCAGGTAGCCGAACACGCCGTGCGGGATCACCCGCACCCGCGCCGGATCGACCCCACAGCGCTCGACGAGGGCGCGCCGGCCCCAGTCGCTGTGGCAGATCACCCGGGCGAACGACCGCGCCGTGGCCGCGACCGAGCGCCGGCGGGCGGCGTTCCCGACGTTGGGGACGGGGTCGTGGGCGGTGAACACGACCGGCACGCCGGAGGCGTGCAGGCGGCGGTAGAAGCGCCGCTCCACCGGCCGCAGGACGGACCACTGCACGTGGACGACGTCGGGCCGCTCGCGGCGGAGGTGCGCCCCCAGGCGGCGCAGGTCGTCGAGGTGCTCGGCCGCCTTCGCCGCGGGCCGCGCGCGGCCGCCGACGCGCATCCCGTTCGTGCGCCGGTAGAAGTGCTCGCGGACGGCGTACCCGGCCGGATCGGGGGCGGCGCCGTGCACGAATGCGGACGTCCACAGGGTGACCTCGTGGCCGCGCCCGGCGAGGGCGCGGGCGAGCTCGTGGTCGTACGGGCGCGAGTACCCGGACGGGTCCACGAGCGCCACGCGGAGATGGCGAGTGACCGAAGCTTGCTCCAATGGGGCTGAGTAGACTACCCGCCCGTGTCCGCACCCCTGCCCCCGCAGCCCGCCGGCGAGGTGCGGGTGACCGAGTACTTCCGCCGTGCCGTGAGACGCTGGTACGTGGTCGTTCTGGCCGTGGTGGCCGCGGTGGCGATCGTGTTCCTCCACGGCGTCAGCGGCGCGACCAAGCAGTCCTCCGCGATGGCGTCCGTGTACCTGGGGCAGCCCTTCACGCCCGGCGGGGCGTCCGTGCTGACGTCGACGCCGCTCTCGAACCCCAACATCTCGATCCAGTACGTGACGGCCCCGCAGCAGATCGCCAGGGCAGCCGACGCGGCCGGGATCGACCATCGCAGCCTGCGCAAGCACGTGAGCGTGCTGTCGGCATCGGCGTCGGGCACGGGCAGCGGGAAGGCGTCGGCAGGAGGCGGCCCGCCGACGATCACGATCACCGTCGAGGGGCCGTGGGCGCGGACGAAGGTCCAGACGGCCGCGAACTCGCTGGCCGAGTCTCTGATCTCCTACGCCAACCGGTACACGGACCTGAAAGCGCGGCTGATCGCCGAGCGGGTGAAGAACGAGAAGGCCGAGCTGGCGACGCTCGTCGAGGTGCAGAAGCGGGCGCACGCGAACCTGGCGGCCATCGACGCGTCGAACGCGGCGCCGCTCGACAAGGTGGCGGCGTCCTCCCCGCTCGTGAGCGACCTGACCACGGCGGCCACCCAGATCGGGACGCTCACGCTCAACCTGACAAACGACGAGGTCACGCTCGGTGCCACGCGGGACATCGAGTCGGCCCAGTTCATCTCCCGCGCGACCGGCCGCAAGGTGAGCGCGGCGACCCGGCGCAGCTCGCTCCTCATCGCCGCCATGGTGGGCCTGATCGTGGGCGTCGGCCTGGCGCTCGCGTGGGAGGCGCTGAGCGCGCGCCCGCGGCGCGCGTAGACTGCGGCGATGGCGACGCGCACCTGCCCCGACTGGCCGGAGCTGCTCGACCGCGCGCCCGACCTGCACTTCAAGCACTACACCGCCGACGAGCTGCAGCTGCCCCACGACATCGTCCTCGCGCTCGGATCCGTCCGGCTGAGCGAGCTCGAGGTGTGTGCCGACACGGCCCGCAACGTCTTCAACGCGGCCCACACGGACGACCGGCTGGCAGACGCGCTGCGATCGAGCTTCTGGACCGATCTCGCCGACTGGCGCGGCAGCGCCGCGTGACGCCCCTCTAGGGCAGCGCGGGCGCGAAGTCCGCGGCGAGCCGCTCCCGGCACCAGGCCAGGAACGCGTCGGTGAGGCGGCGGCGGCTGCGGGTCGCGAGCCGCACCGAGTAGAAGTCGCGGGCCGGGTCGAGGCCCACCACCTCGGCCGTCGCGAGCGTCCCCAACCGCAGCTCCTTCTGGACGGCGAGCGAGGAGAAGAAGCAGACGCCGTACCCGGCCTCGACCGCCGACTTGGCCGACTCCTGAAGCCCCGCCTCCATGGCGACGTTGAGGTCGCGGATGCGCACCCCGGCCTCGCGCAGCTCGTCCTCGATCACGCTGCGGATGCCCGCGCCGGGCTGCATGACGACCTGGGGCTCGGCGAGGAGCTCGTCCAGGCTCACCGACCGACCGGCGAAGCGGTGGCCCGCGGGGACGGCGAGCACGACCCGGTCGCGCAGGAAGGGCTCGAACTCGAGCGCGCGATGGCCGCGGCGGGCGCCGACGACGCCGAGCTCGAGGTCGCGGTCGAGCACGCGGTCGATGACCGAGCCGGTGGCGTCGACCCGCAGCGTCACCTCGACCCGCGGGTGGGCCGCCCGGAAGCCGCCCAGGAGCTGCGGCAGCACGTGCTCGCCGGGCCCGGTGGAGGCGCCCACGATCAGGTGGCCGGCCGGCTCGTCGGAGTCCTGGGCCAGATCACGGGCGAGCTCGTCGCGCAGGGCCAGCATGCGCAGGGCGTAGCGGTGGAGCACCTCGCCGCGGTCGGTCGGCGCCGCGCGCCGCCCGGAGCGGTCGATCAGCGGCTCTCCCAGCATCCGCTCGAGCGTCTGGATCTGCTGGCTGACCGCCGGCTGCGTGACGCCGAGGGCATCGGCCGCCGCGGAGAACGAGCCCCGCTCCACCACCTCGACGAACGTCTGCAGCTGCCGCAGATCCATAAGGCCATCTTATCCGGGGACAGTCCCCGCATGGGGACTGTCCCCGCTTAGCTGCGGACCAGCCCGGTCAGCGCCAGGGCCAGCAGGTGATCCGGGTCGCGGAAGCGGTGCGCGGCGGGCAGCGGCGGCTTCCGCTCGACGATCACGTCCTCGGCCGACACCAGCGGCCGCAGCCGCCCCTCGGCCACCAGGCGCTCGTCGACGCCGCCCAGCCGCCCCGCGAACGTCGTGTAGACGGGCGTCCCCAGGACGACCGCCTCGCGGTTCATCGTGCCGCCCGCGCTCACCACGAGGTCGGCGCCCGCGACCAGGCTGCCGCCGTCGACGGCGTGCTCCGGGACGACGACCGACGGGAGCCCGAGCGCCCGGATGCGGGCGCCCTGCTCCGGCGTGCGCGGCAGCACCACCGAGATGACGTCGTCGCGGCGGCCGACCCGCTCCAGCACGGCGTCGAAGAGCGGGTTTTCGAAGCGGTGGTAGAGGGCGACGTCGGCCGGGGGGCGCAGCACGACGCCGATGCGGCTCCCGTCCAGGCCCAGCGACCGCGGCACGGCCGGGTCGGGCTCGAAGCCGGCCAGGTAGTACTCCTCCTTCAGGCCCGGGTAGCGCACGAGCCGCGGCGGGCGGACGCCGAAGCGGCGCAGCCGCCCCGGCGGGATCGCGTCGGGGACGAGCACGCGGTTCGCGAGACGGCAGTTGAGCGAGTGCTGGAGGGTCGCGAACTCGTAGTCGAACATCGTCGTGTTGGGGACGCGGAGGAGCCGGCAGGCCATCGGCAGGTCGGTCGACCCGTGCGCGAGGGCGACGTCGAAGCGCCCGCGCCGGCCGAACCGGACCATCGCCCGCACCCGGTCGCCGGCCGCACGCGCCTTGCCGGCACGCGACCCGCCGCCGTGGTGGCCGATCACGGTGTGCTCGATGCCGTGCAGCTCGAGCAGCTCGAGCGTCTGCGCGTACGCGCGGGCGGTGACGGACACGTCGTCCCCGCGGGCCTGCAGCCGCCCCACGAGCGGGGCGAAGATCACCGCGTGGGGCGAGTTGGTGAGGTCGATCCAGACGCGCACGCGCGCGGGCTACGCGGCCGCCAGCGCCGCCGCGCGCACCGCCGCGACGACCTCGGTCTGCGCCGCCTCGTCGAGCGTGGGGAACATCGGCAGGGCCAGGCCCTCGTCGGACGCGCGCTCGGTCTCCGGCAGGTCGCCCCGGCGGTAGCCGAGATGGGCGAACACCGGCTGGAGGTGGAGCGGGACGTCGTAGTAGGCGCGGCAGCCGATCCCGGCCTCCGAGAGCGCGCGCGCCAGCTCGTCGCGCGCGGCCGCCCGCACGACGTAGAGGTGGTAGACGTGGCGGGCGCCGGGCGCCTCGGACGGGAGCTCCACGAGGTCGCCCAGCCCGAGGGCGCGGTAGCGGTCGGCGGCGGCCCGGCGGCCGGCGTTCCAGCCGGCCACCTCGGGCAGGAAGCGGCGCAGCACGGCGGCCTGGATCTCGTCCATGCGCGAGTTCGTCCCGACGAGCTCGAAGCGGCGCTTCTCGCGCGAGCCGTGGAAGCGCAGGAGCCGCACCCGCTCGGCCAGGTCGGCGCTCCCGGACACGACCATGCCGGCGTCGCCGAAGGCGGGGAAGTTCTTGGTGGGGAAGAACGAGAAGGTGGCCAGGTCGCCGAAGCTGCCCGCCCCGCGCCCGTTCACCGCCGCGCCGAACGCCTGGGCGGCATCCTCGATCAGGGCCAGCCCGTGGCGGCCCGCCACCTCACTCAGGCCGGGCATGTCGGCCGGGCCGCCGTACAGGTGCACGGCCACGATGGCGCGGGTGCGCTCGGTCACCGCCGCCTCGACCGCGCGCGGATCGAGGTTGAACGTGACCGGGTCGATGTCGGCGAAGACGGGCGCCGCGCCGACCCGGGCGATGGCCTCGGCGGTGGCGTAGAAGGTGTAGGCGGTCGTGATGACCTCGTCGCCGGCGCCGATCCCGAGCGCCTCGAGGCTGAGGACGAGCGCGTCGGTGCCGTTGCCGACGGCGACGGCGTGGCCGGCGCCCGTGGCCGCGGCGATCTCCTCCTCGAGGGCCCGCATGTTGGGGCCGAGGATGAAGCGGCCGGAGTCGATCACCTCGCACACGCTGCGCTTCACCTCGTCGAGCAGGTCGGCGTACTGCCCGCGGATGTCCATCAGGGGAACCGGCATCCGGTCACTTTACTGAGGGGCCGCGCGGCGCTGACGCAGTAGCAGCCAGGCCGCGACGACGATCGCGGCCGCGACGACGACGTAGTCCAGATAGCCGAAGCGGCGGTGCCATTCGTCCCACCTGCTGCCGGCCACGTCGCCGAGCGCGACCAGCGTGATGCACCAGGGCAGCGTGCCCAGCACGGTCAGCACGGAGAAGCGCAGGAGCGGCATCCGCGCCACCCCGGCGGGCAGCGAGATGAAGGTGCGGACGATCGGGAGCAGGCGGGCGAAGAACACGGCGGGCGTGCCGTAGCGCTCGAACCATCCGTGCGCCCGTGCCACCCGGCGGCGGTTGTGCTCGGTGCGCATCAGCCACGCGTCGACGCCGTAGGCGCCCGCCGCCCACGCGATCAGCGATCCCACCAGGTTGGCGGCCGTGCCCACGATCACCGCGGCGGCGAAGCTCATGCTCGCCTGCGAGACCAGGTAGCCGGCGTAGATCATCGTGACCTCGCTCGGCACCGGCACGCACGCGCTCTCGAGCACCATCAGCACGAACACCGCCTCGAGCCCGTGGTTGGCGATGAACGTCTGCAGGTGGTGGGTGACCGATTCCATCCGCGAGAGGTTAACGGGCCTCGGCGACGGGCACGAGGCCCTCTCTTGGAGGCGGCAAATGCACGGTCGCGAGGTAGGCGCCGCAGGCGACCGTGACCGCTGCCATGACGACGATCAGCATCCGGTAGTCGACGATCCCGATCAGGCCGGCCCCGAGGGCGACCGAGATGGTCTGGGGCACACCGACGAGCACGTCGGCCGCCGAGCTGACCCGCCCCTGGAGCGCAGCGGGCGTGCGCAGCTGCACGGCCGTCGTGTAGCCGACGACCGCCCACGACACGCCGCAGCCGGCGACGACGAAGCCGGCGAGGACGACGCCCACCTGCGGGACGAGCATCGATGCCGCGCCGGCCGCGAAGAGCAGCATGCCGAGCCCCATCACCCGTCCGTCGCCGTGGCGGCGCAGCATCAGGCCGGCGACCACGCCGCCGCCGACCGCCCCCAGGCCCTGGGCCGAGCTGAGCACGCCGAAGAAGGCGGGCGGGCGGTGCAGGCTGTGCTGGAGGACGGAGAACACGAGCGTCTCGGTGAACCCGACGACGAGCATCACGACCGCCGTGGCCGTCACGATCCGCAGCAGCCCGGGCGACGCGCCGATGTGGCGGGCGCCGGCGGCCACCTGCGCCCGCAGATGGTGCTCGGAGGGGGCCGGCCTGGCCTCGCGGTGTCCCACGGCCACGAGCGCGAGCGCCGCGACCACGAAGGTGGCGGCGTCGAGCGCGGCCACCGTCGGCCCGCCGAACGCGGCGAAGAGCCCGGCGCCGGCGAGCGGGGCGAACAGGCGCATGCCCTCGCCCGTCGCCTGCAGCGTGGCGTTCGCGTCGCCCAGCAGCTCGGGCGGCAGCAGCCGGGTCAGGTAAGCCGACTGGGCCGAGTAGAACATCCAGCCGATGGCGCCGTAGACGAGCGTCACCACGTAGATCAGCCACAGCCGGCCGTGCCCGTGGACGCCCAGGAGCGGGATCAGCACGAGCGCGCCCGCCACGTTCAGGGCGATCATGAGCCGCCGCGCCCGCACCCGGTCGACGACGGCGCCGTAGAGCGGCGAGATCAGCCCGGGGGCGGTGTAGGCGAAGAACACGAGGCCGGCGGCCGCGCTCGAGCCTGTGAGCTCCTTCACCCACACGCCGAGGGCGAGGAACATCGCCCGGTCGCCGAACACCGACAGGGTCTGGCCCGCGACCAGCAGGCGGGCATCCCGGTGTCTCAGCAGGCGTCGCACGCGGCGCCGGTGGTGCTACTGCTCCGCGACCAGGGTCGCCAGGTTGCGCAGCTGGGAGGCGAGCGCGTTTCGCACCGGCCCCGCCGCCACGGTCGCGATGAGCCGGGGCAACTCGACCTCGGAGGTGAGGGTCACCCGGGTCGCGTGCTCACCCTCGCGCGCGAGCTCGAACACGGACATCCCCTCGCGGTTCCCGTCCACCCGCCGCTCCACCAGCCGCCAGGGCGGGTCGGTCTCCACGGTGCGCACGACCATCCGCTCCGCCCGGCCCATCGCGACCACCTCGCAGGCGATGTCGCCGTTCTCGAGCACCGCCCCGTTGCGCACCTCGTCGGGCAGCATCCGCACGTGCTTGTGCGGGTCGGCGATCCACTCCCAGACGACCTCGGGCGGCGCCGGGCACGTGTCCGTGACGGTGACCTTCATCGGGTCGACCTCACCTAGGCCGCGTGGTCGCGGACGGTGCGGTAGAGCGTGTCTCGCTGGCGGGCGCGGTAGCCCGCGTTTCGGATCGTGTGGACGAAGTCCTCGGTCGAGGCCCGGTGGGTCGTGCCGGCGGCGGAGACGACGTTCTCCTCGATCATGATCGACCCCATGTCGTCGGCGCCGAAGGCGAGCGCGACCTGGCCGATCTTCATGCCCTGCGTCACCCACGACGACTGGATGTGCTCGACGTTGTCGAGGTAGATGCGGCTCACCGCCTGCATGAGCAGATAATCGAAGCTCGTGGGCGTCCACGTCACCCGGGGCGCGAGCGCGGTGTGGTCGGGCTGGTACGTCCACGAGATGAAGGCGCGGAAGCCGTGCAGCTCGTCCTGGAGCTCGCGAATCCGGCGCAGGTGCTCGACCCGCTCCTCCAGCGTCTCGACGTGGCCCCACATCATCGTGGCGGTGGTGCTCATCCCCAACCGGTGGGCGGCGCGCATGATCTGGAGCCACTCGTCCGAGGTGGTCTTCTTGGGCGAGATGATCTTCCGCACCCTGTCGACCAGGATCTCGGCCCCGCCGCCCGGGAGCGAGTCGAGGCCGGCGTCGCGCAGCCGTCCCAGCGTCTCCGACGGGGTCAGCTTCGCCTTGCGGGCGATGTGCTGGATCTCGCTCGGCGAGAGCGCGTGCAGGTGGATCGGGTAGCGGGCCTTGATCGCCCGGAAAAGATCCTCGTACCAGTCGAGACCCAGATCCGGGTTGTGTCCGCCCTGCATCAGGAGCGCGGTACCGCCCAGGGCGAGCGTCTCCTCGATCTTCTTGAAGATCACCGCCCGC
The DNA here is from genome assembly GCA_025928655.1 of Thermoleophilia bacterium. Taxonomy (GTDB): domain Bacteria; phylum Actinomycetota; class Thermoleophilia; order Gaiellales; family JAICJC01; genus JAICJC01. The sequence continues at coordinate 17,807 of JAICJC010000024.1, forward strand.
GGCAGCACGTAGCCCTCACGGGTGTCGCCCGGCCGGCGGTAGAAGGCGCAGAACTCGCAGTCGGTGTAGCAGATGTTCGAGTAGTTCAGGTTGCGGTCGACGATGAACGTGACCACGCCCGGCTCGGACGCCCGGTTGCGGAGCTCGTTCGCGGCCCGGCCGACGGCGACCAGGTCGCGCGAGCGCAGGAGCGTCGCCGCGTCCTCGTCGCTGATGCGCTCGCCCGAGAGCGCCTTGTCGAGCGCCTCGCGGACGGTCGGCTGGGCGACGCTGGTGCTCACGCGGCAAGCGTAGCCCACGCGCCCGTCTCGCGGCTCAGGAGGCCGCGCGGGGCAGACCGGTCGCGTCGCGCCCGCACGGTAGGGTTTCGCGCATCTCCCGCCCGCCTGATCGCCGCGGACGTCTCGCGGGTGCGAGCGAGCACCTGTGAGCGTCATCGCCACCGCGCTCATCGCCGCCGCCGTGCTCGTCCCGGGCTTCGGAGCCGTGCTGGCGCTCTTCCCTCGCGGATCGGTCTCGGTGCCCTCCGCGCTCGCACTCAGCCTGGGGCTCGGATACGCGTTCACGGCGCTCCCGGCGACCGTGCTCGCGATCGCCGGCGTCCTCGTCCCGGCGTCGGCCGTCGCCGCGATGATCGTCGTCTCGGCCGCCGTGTGGGCGATCGCGTTGCGGCGGCACGGGCCGCGGGCGCGCCTCCGGGCGGTTCGGATGCGCGGGTGGCAGGGGCGCACGCCGGATCTCGCCGGCCTGGCGGTGGTGGCCGTCTACGCCGTCCTGCACTACAGCCGCTACTCGCCGCTCCTGAACTTCGACGTCGCCGCCGCGTGGCGCTACTGGGCGGACGGCGCCATCGTCGGTCACACGGGCGGCATCCCGGCCCAGACCGTGGGCTGGGGGTCCACCTACCCGACCACGGTCAGCAAGGCGGCGCTGTCCTCAACGATCGGGACGGTCGGCTTCTTCACCGGCCCGCTGCACGGGCTGGGCGCCATGCTGTGGCTCTCGGCCGTCGGCGGGGTCGTCGCCGTCTGGGCGCTCGCCGCCGAGCTCGGGCTGGGGCTGGTCGCCCCGCTCGTCCCGGTGCTCCTCATCGTCACCCCCGGCTGGCTGCCGCTGAACCACGAGATGACCGCCGACCTCACGGCCTTCACCGCCGAGGACATCGGCCGGATGCTGGCGGCGTCGGCGCTCCTACTCGCCGTGATCGCCCTGCGCTCGGGGAGCCGCGTCAAGGCCGTGGCGGCCGGGGTCATCCTGCTCGCGTGCGCCGCGACGCACCTCGTGCCGATGGCAATCGCCGCCGGCCTGCTGGTGTGCTACGCGGCCGTCCACGGGGCGTCCCGGCGGCGGCTGAGGGGGACGATCGTGATCGTCGCGATCGTCGGGGCGACGACCGTCGTGGGCTGGGGCGCGATCGTCGTCGGCTCCGGCGGGCACCTCGGGTTCCAGGGGGTGCGCGCGTCCTCGGGCTCGATCGAATTCCCGCCCGCGTACGACCCCTCCGCGTCGTTCATCGTCGGGCACCCCGTCATCCATCCCGCCCGCACCAGCCGCGGGCACTACTACCTCCCCGGGACGGTCGTCCGGTGGTTCTTCGCGAGCGCCGCGGGATCGGCCGCGATCGTCCCCACCCACCGGGACTACGCGATCGTGGCACTCGCCGCCGCCGCCGCGCTCGCGCTCCTGGTCCTGCCGCGGACAGGTCTGCGCCCGATCGGCGCGATGGCGCTCGGGCTGGGCGTGATGATCCTCGCCGTCGCGCTCCTCTTCAACGACCGCTACACGACCCGCGTGCCGGCCGACTTCGGCGTGCACCGCCTCTACGACTACGACGCGATCCCCGTGGTCCTGGCGGCGGCCGCGGTCGCCGAGCTCGGCGCCCGCGGGCTCGGCCGCCTGCACCGCCACGCCCGGCCTGCGCTGATCGTGGTGGCCGCAATCGCCGCGGTGGCGGTCGCCTGGCCCGTGCGTCCGCCCGTCGCCGCCGCCGAGGCCGGCCGGGCGCAGAGCCTCTACGCCACCGTCAGGGCGACCGTCCCGTGCACGGCCAGGATCCTGCCGGACGCGCGCACCGCCGGCAGCTTCGCCGCGCTGACGGGGCGCCGGAGCGTCATCGAGGGCATGGCCCCGTATCTCAACCCGGCGCTGATGAAGCGGGTGCTCCCCGTTCTCCTGGGCGCCAGGGAGTTCTTCCGGAAGCCGCCGCAGAACCGCGGCTATCTGGCCCGCGAGCGGGTGGACTTCGTGCTGCTCCTGACCGACCCGACGGTGCGGATCGGGCAGTCCGGCGGCAGGGTCGATCAAGGCGCCGACTTCGCCGCCGTCCGGGCGCTCCCGGACCTGCGGCTCGTCACGCGCCGGCGCGCGTTCGAGCTCTACGCGGTCGGCGGCGCGCGCACCCTTCCGCCCGGGGCGCATCGGCGCGTCTGCTACGCGGCGCTCCGCTGAGGGCCCTGGAGAAGCGTGAGCACGAGCGCCGCAATCGCCACGCTCATCTTCGCGGCGTGGATCTGGGTGGTCGGGAACGGCCTCGCACCCGTGCGACCGGGCGCCGAGCGGATCGCGGCGGGGGCGCTGGCCGCGTGCGCGCTCGGATGGGTCGCGATGGCCGCCGGCGCCGCCGGCGTCGGCCTGCTCGGGAGCACCGCGGCGACGGCGGGGATCGGGCTCGCCCTCGCCGCGGCCGCCGCCGCGAGGGCGCGGCCGCCGGTCCGCGTCGACCGGCGGATCCTGCTGCCCCTGGTCGTCGCGATCGGCGCCGGGGTGATGCTGACGGCCCCGGGCCTTCACCTCTCGCAGCTCGACATCCGCGCGTCGCACGGCGACATGATCTGGCACGCCGGGTGGATCGACCAGCTGCGCGGCGGCTTCGCGGCTCCCGGCGGCTTCTACGCCGGCGAGCCCAACGGCTATCCCTGGCTCTACCACGCGATCGTCGCGTGGCTCGCCGCCGCCCTGCCGGGCACGGTGATGGACGCCTTCGGGGTGGCGCAGGCGTTCGGCATCGCGACCGGCGCCGTCGGGGTGTGGCTGCTCGCCCGCACCATGGGCGCCCGGCGGCCCGCCTCCACGTGGGCCGTGGCGGTCTTCCTGACGGCGGGGTCGTTCGGCTGGGCGCCGGACGGGCGCGCCGACTTCGCGTTCCAGATGCCGGCGCTCGGGCTGGGGCCGTTCCACGGCGATCCCGTGCCCGCGATGACGCCCGCGCTGGCCTTGCTCTCGCCGATGGTCCCGCGCGACCTGGGGCTGGCCCTCTCGCCCCTGCTGCTCTGGGCGGCGGTCGCCGCCGCGCGCACCGGGCAACACCGGGCCTGGTGGGGGGTCGGCTTTCTCGGCGGGATCATCTTCCTCGTCGCTCCCCCGGCCGGCATCTTCTGCGGGATCTGGGCCGCCGGGATCGCCGCGAGGCACCGGGCGTGGGAGGCGTGGCGCGCGCTCGCCGCGAGCGCGCTGGCGGCGTCGGTCTGGCTCGTCCCGCTGGCGCTCGCGTACCGCCGGTACGACGGGTTCGTGCCGGTGACCGAGATCCAGCAGGTCGAGCCGAGCGCCGCCCAGGTCGTGATTGCGCTCGGGGTCTGCCTCCCGCTCGGCGCCGCCGGGCTGGCGCTCATGGGGCGGCGGCGCGCGCCGGCGGCCGTCGATGTCGCGGTGATGATCGCCGTCCCGGCCGTCGCCGTCCTGCTCGGCGCGACGTGGGGGAACGCGGATGCGTTCATCCGGCACGGCGGCCCGACACCGCTCGTGCGCTGGCTTCGGTACATGCCGTTCCTCGTCCTCGCATTGTGCGTCCCGGCCGGCGTCGCGGCCGAGGCGGCCGTGGCGGCGGCCGCCCGCCGCGGCCGCCTCGCGGCCCTGGTCGCGGCGGGGCTGCTCGCGATCGTGGTCGGAGGGTCGACGGCACTGGCATCCGCGTCGCTCTGGCGCTCGCCCTATCCCACGAGCCTGCGCTGCGACCGCCTGCCGATCGACTCCCACACCCGCGTGGCGGTGATCGCCCCCGGGCCGCTGGGGGGGCCGATGGCGAGCGCGATCTTCGGACGCACCGGCGCGACCTTCTCCTACATCAGCGGCGACCGCCTGCGCGTCCGCTTCCGCACATGGCTGGCCGACGGGTCGCCGGACCAGGGCGTCAGGCACGCATGGCTGCGGCGGGCGCTGCGGGGAGGGCCGGCGCCGCCCGACGCCGACGTGCTCGTGCTGGAGCGCCACAGCGACGTGCCGCGACGGGGCGAGCTGCTGGGCCGCTGCCGGATGCACGGCCTCGCCTGGGACCTCGTCTCGGCCCGCCCCGGCTGAGGCTCGCTACACGCCGACGGGCTGGGTGTCGGCGAAGCGCAGCTCCGGCACCGCGGGCAGCTCGCCGGCCAGGTGGGCGAGCTCGAAGAAGCGCAGCATGCCCTGCTGCTCGCGGGGGCCGAAGTGGTAGCGCAGCTTCTCGAAGTAGCGGGCCAGGAAGCCGGCCGGCCAGCCGTACTGCTCGGCCGCGCGGCGGGCCAGCAGCTCGGGCTCGGAGCGGGCCAGCGCCAGCGAGCGCAGGTGGGCGCGCTCGAGCTCGGCCAGGCCCTCGCCGATGCCCACGCGGCAGGCCCAGACCGCGAACACCATCGGCAGGCCGGTGCGCTCCTGCCAGAGCCGCCCCAGGTCGTGGTGCGGCGTCGGATCCTCGAAGGCGCTTCGCAGCGCCGCATCGCCGATCAGCATGCGGGCGTCGGCGGGGTGGTCGAGCGGCACCAGCTCCACGTCGCCGAGCAGCACCTTCGTCAGCACGACCGACGTCGCGCTCTCCGGCGTCACGGCGACGCTTCGCACCTGCTCGAGCGGCTTGCGCGTGATCAGCTGGATCGAGTCGACCGCGCCCTCGGACGAGACGCACAGCCGCGGCAGCAGCGTCAGCTTCTCCGGGTTGCGGGCGTACTCGATCGACGAGATCGGGGCCACGTCGATCTCCCCTTCCATCAGCATCCGGTTGAGCTGGGTCGGCACGCCCGTGATCTGCTCGACGTCCACGCCGCCGAGGTCGTAGAACGCCGGCGCCATGTTGGCGTACGCGATCCGCCCGAGCCGGATCAGAACGTCCTCACCGTGTTGTAGAGCGTGTCGCGCTGAACCGGGATCCGGCCGGCCTCGCGGACGAGCGCCACCAGGTCGGCGATCCGCTCCTCCTGCGGCGTCACGGCGCCGGCGGCGTGGGCGATCTGCTCCTCCATCACGGTGCCCTGGATGTCGTTGGCGCCGAAGTGCAGGGCGACCTGCGCGAGCGGCGTCGAGATCATGATCCAGTAGGCCTTGATGTTCGGGATGTTGTCGAGCATCAGGCGGGAGGCGGCGATCATCTTCAGGTCGTCGTTGCCCGTCGAGAAGCGCCAGCCGCGGCGCTGGAACACGGTGTTCTCCGGGTGGAACGGCAGCGGGATGAAGGCCAGGAAGCCGCCGGTCTCGTCCTGGAGCTCCCGCAGCCGCAGCCAGTGCTCGACCCGCTCCTCGTAGGTCTCCACGTGTCCGTACAGCATCGTGCAGTGGGTCGGGATGCCCAGCTTGTGTGCGGCCCGGTGGGTCGAGAGCCAGTTGTCCGGGTGCTCCTTGCCCGGCGCCACCAGCCGGCGCACGCGCTCGGCGAACACCTCCGCCCCGCCGCCGGGAAGCGACCCCAGGCCTGCCTCCTTGAGATCGGCCAGCACCTCGGCGTGGGTCTTGCCCGAGAGCCTGGTCATGTGGTGGATCTCGGACGCCGTGAACAGCTTCATGTGGACGTCCGGGAGCGCCTCCTTCAGCGCCCGGGTGACACCGGGGTAGTAGTCGTAGCCGATGTGCGGGTGCTCGCCGCCGACCATGTGGATCTCGTCGTAGGACTCGCGGCCGTATACCTCGACGGCGTGGGCGACGAGCTCGTCGATGTCCCACGTGTAGGCGCCCTCCTGCCGGCCCGTGCGCGCGAACGCGCAGAACTTGCACTTCACCCGGCACACGTTCGTGTGGTTCAGGTAGAGGTTGTTGATGAAGTAGACCTCGTCCGATCCGCCCCGCAGCCGGCGGGCGGTGTCGGCCAGCTCGCCGAGGGCGAGCAGGTCTTCCGACTCGAGCAGGGTGACCCCGTCGTCGAAGTCGAGCCGTTCGCCGGCGAGGATCTTCTCGCGCACCGGCGCGAGCGTGTCGAGATGGGCGGCGAGGGCCATCGGCGTCGCGAAGTCTATCGCCGGTAGGCGTATGCCGGGCGCAGCCCGAGCAGCTGCGGCACCGTCACGAGGTGATATCCGCGGGCGAGCAGCCCCGGCACGATCGTCCGGAGCGCCGCCACCGTCTCGCTCCGGTCGCCGCCTCCGTCGTGCATGATCACGATCGAGCCCGCGTGCACGGCGGAGAGCACGCGCTGGGCGATAACCGCGGCGCCGGGCCGCGACCAGTCGGTCGGGTCGACGTCCCACTGGATCGTCAGCAGGCCCAGGGAGCGGGCGATGCCGACGACGGCGGGGGGCGCGATCCCGTAGGGCGGCCGCATCAGGCAGGGCCGAAACCCCGTGGCATTGTGGATGGCGGCCCGGGCGGAGCGCAGCTGGGCGGCCGCGTTCGACGCGTTCAGGTCGGGGTGGGACCAGGTGTGATCGCCGATCACGTCGCCGTCGCGGATCGCGGCCCGTGAGACCGCAGCCAGCGGGCCGACCTGCCTGCCGATCTCGAAGAAGGTCGCGTGGACGCCGTAGCGGTTCAGGATCGCCAGCACCTGCGGCGTGTAGACCGAAGGCCCGTCGTCGAAGGTGAGCGCGACCCGCCTCCCCGCCGCCGGGCCGCCGAAGCGCTGCGACGGGCCCGACGCGGTGCAGCCGTCGAGCGTGAACGCGTCGATCCGCCAGCCGGCCCGGCCCCTGTCGGGCACGCTGTCGTGACAGAGCCGGCTGCAGGCGGCCCGGCCCTTCCAGGTGCTCGTCGCCGACCAGTCGACCCGCTCGGGCCGCAGGCCGATGCGGGCGTAGGCGAACGTCACCTTCTCCCCCCGGCGGAGGTGCTGGACGTGGGCCGCGACGAAGCGCGGCCGCGGCCCGCCCGGCGCCAGCGGGAGCCGGTAGAGGGCGTGGGCGCCGCGGCGGCCGATCAGGCAGACGCGCTGGCCCCGGCCCGGGTGGCCGCGGGGGACGATGTCGACGCACACGACGCGGTCGCTGCTCCCCGACAGCTCCGGGAGGGCGAACCGCCGGTTCACCCGGAACGTGAACACGAGGGAGGAGGCGGACTGGGTGAGCCGCGCCGAGCGCAGGTCGAGCTTCCCGGGCGTGTCGGCGGCGTCGGTCAGGCGCAGCGTCGGCCCCGTCGTGGAGACGACCGCGGGCGATACGGCGATCGCCGCCGCGACTGGCTCCGCGGTGGAGGCGGTGGCGGCAAGCGCCGCCGCGGCGGCGACGGCCGCGGCACGGGAGGCGAAGCGGAGGCCCACGGGCCCAGGCTACGGCACCCGCGTCACGAACGGGTAACGGCGACGGGTCGCTTACGGATACGATGGGCGGCCGTGGGCCGCCGGATCGTCTTCCAGGGGATCAGCGGCTCGGGCAAGACGACGCTCGCGCGCCGGGTCGCCGCGGCGCTGGAGGTCCCGTTCGTCGAGACGGACGCCCTCGTCCTCGGGCCCGGCTGGAGCGAGACGGGCGACGCAGAGCTGCGCGCGCTGCTGCGCCCGACCGTGGAGGGTGACGGGTGGGTCATCGACTCCGACTACCGCCGCAAGCTCGGCACCTACGTGCTGGAGCACGCCGACACCGTCGTCTGGCTCGACCTGCCGCTGCGCACCTGCCTGCGGCGGCTGTGGGGCCGCACCATCCCGCGCATCCGCCGGCAGCAGGAGCTCTGGAACGGCAACACCGAGACGTGGCGGGACGCGTTCGGGGGTTGGGACTCGCTGTTCGTCTACGCCGTCCGCAAGCACCTCGCCCAGCGCCGGGCGCTTCCGCAGCTGCTCGCGCGGCCCGAGCTGGCCCATCTCGAGGTCGTGCGGCTGCGCACGCCTGCGGCCGTCGCGGCGTGGCTGGGAACCATCCCGGGGGACAGGGCGTCCAACCTGCGATGAAGCGGTGGCCGCTCGCGATCCTTCTCGCGCCGATCCTGGGAGGGTGCATGGGCGGGAGCGCGGCCCGGCCCCCAGCTCCCCCGCGCTTTCGGCGCACCAGCGGGCGCGCGCGTCTACACCGAGGGCCGGGACGGCCGCCTGCGCCCGACCGGCCGGCACCCGGCCTGAGTCAGGCGTTACGGTCGACGGCGCCGCGCACGACGGCGGTGAGCGCCGCCGTGTCGAGCCCGCCGTCGAGGGTGGCGAGATGGGCGAGCGCCTCGTCGGCGTGGCGCTCCGCCTCGGCGCGGGCGTCCGTCACCGCCCTGGCCCGGGCCACACGGGCGAGCGTCGGCAGCACGTCCTCGGGCACGGCGCCCCGGGCGATCACGCCGGCCACGGCCGGGTCGCGGCGGGCGCCCAGGATCAGCGGCAGCGTGATCGTCCCGTCCAGGAGATCGGTGCCGAGCGGCTTGCCGGTGGTGTCGGGGCGGCCGTCGCAGTCGAGGACGTCGTCCACGATCTGGAAGGCGAGCCCGAGCGCGGTGGCGAAGGCGCCCAGGCGGGCCACGTCGTCGCCGGGGAGGCCGCCGAAGCGGGCACCCAGCATCGCCGCGGCCGCGAACAGCCGCCCGGTCTTGAGCCGGCACCGCTCGAGGTACTGGTCGGGGGTCGTGGCCGGGTCGCCGGTCTGGGCGCGCTGGAGCACCTCGCCGCGGGCGAGCGCGAGGCACGCGTCCGAGAGCGTCGAGACCGCCGGCATGTCGCCGGTGGCGCAGAGCCCGGCGAACGCCCGCGCGAACAGGTAGTCGCCCGTCGCCCGCGCTGCGTCGGCGCCATGGGCCGCCCACACCGTCGGCCGGCCGCGGCGCAGCGGCGCCGCGTCGAGCTGGTCGTCGTGGACGAGCGTCGCCATGTGCACGAGCTCGACGGCGCAGCCGGCCGCCACGAGGCCGGGGCCGCCGCGCCCGGCGACGGGCGCCGAGAGGAAGACGAGCATGGGCCGCAGGCGCTTCCCGCCGGAGCGGAGCGTCTCGGCGCCGGCGGCTCCGACGACCATTTCACCGGCCCAGGCGACAGCGTCCTCCAGCGCCGACTCGACCTCCTCGACGTATGCCGAGAGGCCAGGGACGTGCAGCACCTCGGCGACGGCGCCCGCTGTCATGCGGGGACCGTACCAACATGCACCGCCACCGCGCCGCCCGACAGCCGACGAAACCGGACGCGGCGCAGCCCGGCCCGGCTCATGACGGCGGCCAGCTCGTCGGCCGGGGGGAACCGGTGCACCGACGCCGGCAGGTAGCGGTAGGCGTCCGTCTCGCGGGCGATCAGCCGGCCCAGCAGGGGCACGGCCCGGTCGGTCCACAGGCGCGCGAACGGCGCCGCCCACGCGGGCGGGTCGGTCAGCTCCAGACACACGACCCGGCCGCCGGGGCGGACGACGCGCGCGAGCTCGGCGAACCCGCGCAGCGGGTCGGCCAGGTTGCGCATCCCGAAGCCGATGGTCGCCGCCGCGAACTCGCCGTCGGCAAACGGCAGCGCCAGCGCGTCGCCGCGCAGCCACTCGATCTGCGAGCTCTTGCGGCGGGCGGCGTCGAGCATCGCCTCGGAGAAGTCGAGGCCGACGACACGGCCGCGGGTCGAGACGGCGTCGAGCAGCTCGATGGCCAGGTCGCCGGTGCCGCAGCACACGTCCAGGGCGGCGTCGCCCGGCGCGACGCCGCTCGCCCGCACCGCGAGCGCCCGCCAGCTCCCGTCCATGCCCAGGCTCATGAGCCGGTTCATCCGGTCGTACGCCGGCGTGATCCGGTCGAACATCGCCCGCACCTGGTCGGGCGGCAGGGTCACCGCGAGCCCCAGGAGGGGATCAGCGCGAGGTCGACGCCGGCCGCGGCCAGGACCCGGCTGGCGACGAAGTCGACCATGTCCGCGATCGATTCCGGCAGCCCGTAGAAGGCGGGCATCGCGGGCACGACCGCCGCCCCCGCCCGCCGCAGCCGGAGCAGGTTCTCGAGGTGGATCTCCGACAGCGGCGTCTCCCGGGGGACGACGACCAGCCGCCGGCCCTCCTTCAACTGCACCGCCGCGGCCCGGTGGATCAGGTTCGACTCGATGCCCGCTGCGAGGCTGCCGACGCTCGCCATCGAGCACGGGCACACGATCACCGCGTCGGTGCGGGCGCTCCCGGACGCGTACGGCGCGGCGTAGTCCGACTCCGCGTAGACGCGCACCTCGGGCGAGCCGTTGTCGGCCACGAACCGCTCCAGGGCGCCGCCGGGGTCCATCTCGCGATCGCCGTAGCACTCGAGCGCGATCACCTGGCGCCCGGCCCGGGAGGAGACGACGCCGATCGCGGCCCCGGCCTCGACCAGCGCCCGCAGGACGCGGGCGGCGTACGGCGCGCCGGACGCACCGGTGAGTCCGAGCATCACCTGCACAGCGGCAGACTACTTCTGGAGCGGTTCGACCGAATTGGTCTTGAGCGAGGCGATGACCTGCGCGATCTCCGCGATCTGCTCCGGGCTGTTCGTCTTGCCGAACGCCGGCATGCCCGTGCCGGAGTCGGCGGCGACGTGGGAGATCCAGTCCTGAAGCCCCTTCTGATCGGTGCCGAACTTCGCCGAGCCGGTGCTCAGGTCGCCACCCGGGCCGTTTGCACCGCCGCTCGGGAACTGATGGCAGCCCGAGCAGCCGTTCTTGACGATCAGGGCCGAACCGGGCAGGGCGTTGATCTGCGGGTTCGCCGAGATCGCCGTGCCGGCGAGGACGCCCGGCGCGATCGAGCCGGCGATCGTGAGGGCGATCAGCACGGCCGGCACCGAGAGCCCGATCGCGACGCCCCAGGGCCGCCGCGAGAGGCGCCGGTCGCGGCCGCGGTCGAGGAACGGCCACACGATCAGGAGCACCATCCAGATGGTGGGGATGATGATCGTCGCCAGGATCAGCTCGGCGGGGGTCTTGAAGATGCGCAGGAGCTCGAACAGGAACAGGAAGTACCACTCCGGCCGCGGCTCGGTGGCCTGGACGGCCGGATTCGCCTTCTGCTCGTAGAGCGCCCCCAGCCAGCCGTTCTGCCCGTTGGGATGAGCGGCGTTGATGGGGCCGGCGGTCGCGTGCCACAGCACCGCCATGCCGACGATCATCAGGACGATCAGCAGGTTCACGACGGTGTCGTGGAACATCGCGTACGGGAAGAACGGGTGCCCCTCCTGCTTCGAGGCCGCGTACTCGGTCTCGTACCGGACGCGCCGGTTGATGACCTTCCGTGCGCTCACTCGCCGGCCACCGTCTCGGGCATGCGCGAGTGCGGGGCGCTCGCCTGCGGCTGGAGCTGCGGCTCGGGCTCAGGCAGCGGCCGGCTCGGCCACGGCGTGACGCCGAGCTTCACGACCAGCCACAGGTGCACGAAAATGAGCGCACCTATGGCGCCGGGGATCATCAACATGTGGAGCGCGTAGAACCTGGATATGGTCTGGGCGCCGAATACCGGCCCGGCTAACAGGAATTTCGAGATGAACGGGCCGAGGACGGGCGCCGTGCCGTTGATGTTCACGGCCACCACCGAGGCCCAGTAGGCGCGCTCGTCCCACACGAGCAGGTAGCCCGTGAGGCCCATCATCATCGTCAGGATGAAGATGAGCGAGCCCGTGAGCCAGGTCAGCTCGCGCGGGTACTTGTACGCGCCGTAGAAGAAGACCCGGCCCATGTGCAGGAAGAGCAGGATCACCATCATCGAGGCGCCCCACTTGTGCATCCCGCGCAGCAGCCAGCCCAGCGTCTGCTCGTCGGTGATGTAGCGGATCGACTGGTAGGCGCCGTTCGGCGACGGGTCGTACGTCATCGCGAGCAGCATCCCGGTCGTCGCCTGCAGGATGAACACCGTGAGCAGCGAGCTCCCCAGGGTGTGCATCCAGCCCGTGGGCGGGACCTTGCGGAACATGAACTTGCGGATGAGCGTCGCGAAACCGGTGCGGTACTCGATCCAGTCCTCGGCCTGGAGCGCGACCTGCTTGGGATCGGGTGCGGGGATGGGCATCGGCTACGCCTTCGGGAGCGGCACCGGCCCCGGGGCCGGGCCGTGGGTGTAGGTCACGTGCGGGTAGAGGACGTTTGAGATCCAGCTCGGCCCCGGCGTATGCGTCGGCTGGCCGGGCATCTTCACCGGGTAGTAGTGCACCATGCCGCCGTAGATGTCGGTGCTCCAGCGCTGGGTGAGCCACAGCTCGGAGCCCTTGCGGATCTCCCACTGGAAGCGGTCGAGCGAGCGGATCGGCGGCCCGCCCGTGCGCTCGCCGTTGGTGTCGTAGACGCCGCCGTGGCAGGGGCACTGGAATCCGCCGGGCGTCGCCGCGATCGGGCAGCCGAGATGCATGCAGCGGTTCGAGAAGATCACGAACATGGCGTCCTCGGCGTGCCAGTCCGTGTTCTTCTTGCCGGTGTAGTGGACGTAGGCGAGGCCCGAGCTCGTCGCCGTGTTCTCGGAATCCTCGACGTACGTCGCCGGCGTCGGGTCGAACTTCTGCTCCGACGTGAACCTGTCCACCGGCCCCAGGAAGACCGACTCGAAGGTGGTCTCCTTCGTCACCGGAGCCAGGAGATAGGCGGTCGCGGGGACGCCGATGACGCCGCCGATCATGGCGCCGAGCCCGATCGTCGTCAGCGAGAGGAACTCGCCCCGCGTCGCTTCAGCCACCTCGCGTCCTCCTCATAGGGTCGTCCGGACGGCGATTGTAGCCTCGCACTCGGCGGAGTGTATCCCTCATCGGTCACCCCGGCCAGAACGTGCGAAACGGCGCATTTTGCGCGTCTCCGAGCCGTCGCCGCCGGCCCCGCCGGCGAGGGCGATGCCGTAGTCGGCCCATCTGCTTGTGACACGCTCCCGCACCTCGTCCGTCATGCGGATCGCGTCGGGCCATCCGCGCTCGTAGCCCTCGGCCGGCCCCTTCGCCGTCGCGTCGATGCCGAGCTTGCCGCCGTGGAACTGGCGGGAGGGGGCGTGGTCGAGATGGTCGAGCGGCCCGTCGGCGAGCACCACGTCGCGGGCGGGGTCGACGTTCGCGCCCACCTGCCACATCACCTGGCCGTAGTCGTGGACGTCGACGTCGGCGTCGACCACGACGACCCCCTTCGTCAGCGACAGGAGGCCCGTGCCCCAGATCGCGTGCATCACCTTGCGGGCGTGGCCCGGGTAGGCCTTGCGGATGGCGACGATGCAGAGGTTGTGGAAGGCGCCCTCGACGGGGAGGTCGTAGTCGACCACCTCGGGCATCGTCATCCGCACGGCCGGCAGGAACAGCCGCTCCGTGGCCTTCCCGAGCCACGCGTCCTCCTGCGGCGGGACGCCGACGATGATCGAGGGGTAGATCGGGTCGCGGCGCGTGGTGACCGCGGTGACGTGGACGACCGGGAACGGCTCCTTCGGCGTGTAGTAGCCGGTGTGGTCGCCGAACGGGCCCTCGTCGCGCAGCTCGCCCTTCGCGATGTAGCCCTCGATGACGATCTCCGCGCGGGCCGGCACCTCGAGGTCGACCGTCTTGCAGCGCACGAGCTCCACCGGCGCGCCGCGCAGGAAGCCGGAGAGCATGAGCTCGTCGATGTGCTTCGGGAGCGGCGCGGACGCCGTGTAGGCGGTCACCGGGTCGAGGCCGAGGACGATGGCGACGTCCATGCGCTCGCCCATCCCGCGCCAGTCGGCGGCGGCGTCCTTGTGGATCTGCCAGTGCATCGCGGTCGTCGTCGCGTCGAACACCTGCACCCGGTACATGCCGACGTTGCGCGTGCCGGAGCGGGGGTCCTTTGTGATCACGGCGGGGAGCGTGATGAAGGGCCCGCCGTCGCCGGGCCAGCAGGTCATCACCGGCAGCGACTCGAGGCTGGGCGGGTCGAGCACGACCTCCTGGCAGGGGCCCTTCGAGACCGACTTCGGCCGCGAGTCGGCGAGCGACTTCAGCCGCCCGAGCGCCCGCACCTTGTCGACCAGGCCCTCCGGCGGCTGCATCTCGAGCACGTCCGAGACCCGCCGGCCCAGATCGTCCAGGCGCTCGACGCCGAACGCCATGCACATGCGCCGCTCCGTCCCGAACTGGTTGATCAGGAGCGGCATGCGGGAGCCGCGCACGTTCGTGAAGAGCAGGGCCGGGCCGCCGGCCTTCGTCACCCGGTCGGTGATCTCGGCGATCTCGAGGTGCGGGTCGACCTCGGCCGTGACCTCGACCAGCTCGCCCTCCCGGCGCAGATGGCCGATCCAGTCCCGCAGGTCGTCGAAGGCCATGGCCGCGCGAGTCTAACCGGGGAGCGGCTGGTAGCGTCCCAACGTTGCATGCGTGCGGGTGACCCACACGGCGCACCGCGGGTGCAGATGCGGGCCGCGGCGGCGGCGGCCGCGATGGCCGTCCTCCTGGCCGTGGCCGCCCTGGCGACCCGGGGCGGGGGCAGCGGCTCGACCGCGCCTCCGGGAAGCGACGCGGCTGCGACGGCCGGACACCACGCGGTGATCATCGCCATCGTGGTCCTCGCGCCGATCGTGGCCCTGCTCGGCGGCGCCCTCTTCGTCTACGCGCAGGTCTTCCGCCTGCGCGAGCGCGACGCCGAGGCGGTCAAGCGCGTCAAGCGCAACCGGCGCCGGCTCGCGATCGCGTTCGCGGCCATCCTCGCCGTCGAGGCGTACGCCCTGCGGACCGGCCACCGTCCGTGGGGCCTCCTGCACCTGAGCAACCCGTTCTCGAGCGGCGGGGGGCGGGCGCACGGGATCGGCGCCCACCGGCTGCCCCGGCCGGCGCACACCCCCATCACGGGCACCGACTGGACGGCGGTCGTCGTGATCTGGATCCTTCTGCTGGCGGCGGGAACGATCCTGCTCGTCCGCCTCCGGAGCGCGCGCGGCGCGCTGCGGCCCCGGCCGCTCCCGGCCGCCGCGGACGGGCCCCCCGAGCCCGAGGTCGCGCGCCTGCGCCGGGAGCGCAACCCGCGCCGGGCCGTGATCGGCGCGTACGCGGCCATGGAGCGGCTGATGGCCCGGGACGGCATCCCCAGGGGCGCGCACGAGGCGCCGATGGAGTATCTCGGCCGTGTCACGCTCCAGGGCCATCACGGCGTGGCGGCCGTGCACCGGATCACCGCCCTCTTCCAGCGGGCCCGGTTCAGCGGCCGCCCGATCGACGAGGAGATGCGCGGGCGGGCGATCGCCGCGGTCGAGGAGCTCGAGGGCGAGCCGGAGGCGGGCGAGTGACGGCGGCCGAGGCCGTCCTCCTCGCGGCCGGAGGCGTGGCCGTGCTCGCGCTCGTGCCCCGGCCGGCCCGGCGGCACGACCGGCCAATTGACACTCGCTCGAACGCCAGATGGCGGGGGCGGCGCCGGCTGCGCCGTTGGCGCACCCCCGGCACGGCGTCCGACCTGGCCGCGGTGGAACGGCTCCTGAGCCTGTCGGTCTCGAGCGCCGACGACGAGCACGCGCGGCTGCGGCCGCTCGTGACCGGCCTCGCCCGGCAGCGGCTGGCCGACCACACCGGCGTGCGCCTCGACGGCGACCCGGAGGCGGCGGCCGCGGCGGTCGGGCCCGACGTGTGGGAGCTCGTCCGCCCCGACCGGCCGCTTCCGCCCGACCGGCGCGCCCGGGGTATCCCGGCGGCCCGCCTGCGCAGGGTGGTCGAGTCGCTCGAGCGGATCGGCGCACCCCGATGAGCACGCCGACGGTGGAGGAGACCCACGCCCGCTGCGAGGCGGTCCTGAGCCAGATGGAGCGGGCCGTGATCGGCAAGCGCGAGCCGCTCGAGATGGTGCTCATGGGCATCCTCGCCGACGGCCACGTCCTGCTCGAGGACTTCCCCGGCCTCGCGAAGACGCTGGTCGCCCGCTCGTTCGCACAGGTGCTCGACATCGGCTTCGCGCGCGTCCAGTTCACGCCCGACCTGATGCCGTCGGACGTCACCGGCTCGTCGATCTACCGCCAGTCCGACGCGACGTTCGAGTTCCGGCCGGGGCCGGTCTTCACGAACCTGCTCCTGGCCGACGAGATCAACCGCGCGCCGCCGAAGACCCAGTCCGCGCTGCTCGAGGCGATGGCCGAGCGGCAGGTGACCATCGAGGGCGAGACGCGGCCCCTGGACTCCCCGTTCCTGGTCGTCGCCACCCAGAACCCGATCGAGTACGAGGGCACCTACCCGCTTCCCGAGGCGCAGCTCGACCGCTTCCTGCTGCGCGTCGCGATCGGCTACCCGGGGCGTGAGGACGAGTGGGAGGTGCTCGACCGGCGCATGCGGCGGCGGGTCGACGACATCCGCCTCGACCCCGTCTGCACCCGGGACGAGCTGATCGGGATGCAGCGGACGGTTGAGGCCGTGCACGTCGACCGCAGCGTCGGCCTGTACATGGTCGACCTCGTCACGGCCACCCGCAGCCACGGCCAGGTGCAGGTCGGCGCCAGCCCGCGCGGCACGCTCGCGCTGCTCAAGCTGGCCCGCTGCCGGGCGGTGCTGGACGGCCGCGACTTCGTGTCCCCCGACGACGTGAAGGCGATCGCCGTCCCCGCGCTGGGGCATCGCCTGACGCTGCGACCGGAGCTGTGGGTGCGGCGGATCTCGGGCGACGACATCGTCCGCGAGGTGCTCGAGGCGGTGCCGACGCCCGCCGCCCGGCCCGCGTCGGCCCCGGCGCCGTGACGTCGGTCGCGGCCGCGAAGCTGCGCGGCTACGCCCTCATCGTGGGGGCGCTCGTGTGGGCGGCGATCGCCCTGCACCGCCCCGAACTGGTCGCGGTCGCGGCGCCGTTCGGGCTGCTGCTCGCCGTCGGGCTGGCCGCGACGGTGCCGCCGTCCGTCACCGTCGAGCCGGCGGAGGACGAGGTGCGCGCGGTCGAGGGCGACGAGATCACGCTCCATCCGACGCTCACGCCGGCCGGGCCGCTCGGGCGGGTGACGGTCGAGACGCACGCACCGCCCGGCCTGCGGGCCCCGGTGCCGGCGCGGGTGCTGCGGCTGGAGGCCGGCGAGCCGGCGGAGATCCCCGTCCGGCTCGAGTGCCGGCGCTGGGGCGGATACCTGGCCGGGGGGATGCTGCTGCGCGTCCCGGGGCCGCTGGGGCTGGTCACGTTCGAGCAGGTCGTCGACCCGGCGGTGCGCGTGCGCGTCTACCCGCGGCCGGAGAGCGTGCGGGCGCTGCCCCGGCCGGCGGCGACGCACGCCGGGGCGGGCAACTACGTGACCCGCATCCGAGGCGAGGGGCTGGAGTTCGCCGACCTGCGGCCGCACGTGCCCGGCGACCGCCTGCGCCAGGTGAACTGGCGGGTGAGCGCGCGGCGGGGCCGCCTCCACGTGAACGAGTACCACCCGGAGCGCAACGCCGACGTCATCCTCTTCCTCGACTCGTTCACGGACACGGCCGACCGCAGCGGCGGCACCATCGACCTGACCGTGCGGGCGGCGGCGGCGCTCGCGCGGGGCTACCTGCGCACCCGCGACCGGGTCGGGATCGTCGGCTTCGGCGGTGTCCTACGCTGGGTGCTGCCGTCCACGGGGACGACCCAGGTCTACCGCATCCTCGACTCGCTGATCGACACGCAGGTCGTCGCCAGCTACGCCTGGCGGGACGTGGCCGTGATCCCGGTGCGGACGCTGCCGCCGAACGCGCTCGTGCTCGCCCTCACGCCGCTCAGCGACGCGCGCATGCGCACGGCCCTCGTCGACCTGCGGGCACGGGGCGTCGACCTGGCCGTCGTCGACGTGTCGCCGCTGCCGTTCGTGACCCGCCCGCGGGGCGAGCTCGGCGACCTGGCCTGGCGGGTGTGGCGGCTCCAGCGCGAGCAGATCGGGTCGCAGTACCGGGCGATGGGGGTGCCCGTGGTGGAGTGGCGCAACGACCGGCCGGTGGACGAGGTGCTGGCCCAGATCCAGGAGGTGCGCCGATACGCCCGAACCGTGCGCATCTGACGGCGGTCGCCGTCGCGTGGCTGGTCTCGGCCGCCGTCGCCGGCCACACGGCGACCGTCGTCTCGGGGGAGGTCGGGCCGGCGGTGACCGTGGCCGCCGCGGCCGCGAGCGCCGCCCTGGCCGTCGCCGCCCTGGCGCGGTGGGAGTCCGGCGTCGTGTGGGCGACCGCGCTCGCCGCCGCCGCCTACGCGGCGGCCCTGGGGCTGGCGGGC
>JAICJC010000136.1 GCA_025928655.1 Thermoleophilia bacterium
CCGGCAGGTGCAGGTAGGGGTGGTAGCCGAACGAGACCGGGCACGGGCGGCCGTGGGCGCGCAGGGTGGTGCGGATCTCGAGCCCCCCATCGTCGAGCGCCGCCGCGACGGTGACGGTGTGCGGGTGCGGGAACACCTCGAGCACCGCGGGATGGTCGTGCGTGTCGAACTCGGCCTGCACCGACCGCGGCGAGCTCTCGGTCACGGCGAACGGCAGCGCCCGCGGTTGCACCCCGTGGATCGGCAGCCCGTGCTCGTCGTGGGGGACGAGGTCGGATGCGGGCAGCGGCCGCGCGAGCCGGTTCGCCCACGGATGCAGGAGCGGGATCCCGAACGTCGCGCCCCGCTCCCGGTAGGCGTCCGGGCCGCCGCGCAGGCCGAGCAGCTCGGCGCCCTCGTGCGTGAGCGAGCAGCCCACCATCGCGAGCTCGGGGATGAAGGCCGCCCGCAAGCTCCCGGCCGCGAGCGTCACCGCCGCGCCGGTCACGCCTCCGGCACCTGGACGAGCTCGACCGTCGCGCCGTCCGGGTCCGTCAAGTAGACGACGATGCAGCCCGCCCAGTGCCGGCCCGCCTCGGGCCCGAGCGACTGCGGCTTCGACCGTGCCTTGACGCCCGCCTTCACGAGCCGCCGGTGGGTGGCGACGATGTCGTCCACCTGAAACGCGATGTGGCTGCCGGCGTGATCGGCCGCCGCGTTGCCGTCGCGGCGCTCGATCAGCTCGAGCACGCGCCCGTCGCCCAGGTCGAGATCGGCGATCCGCACCTGCTCGGTCGCCTCCCCGGAGACGGCGCTGAAGGTCTCGCCGGCCGCGTCCACCTGCTCGCGCACCGGCACGCCCAGCAGGTCGCGGTAGAAGTGCAGCGAGCGGTCGAGGTCGGCCACCGTCAGGCTGGCGTGGTGCAGGCCGGTGACGGTCATCGCAGCCGGGCCGGGATCGAATCGCGGGCGAACACCTCGGCGACCGTCTCCGCCCGCTTCACGATCTCGGCGTCGGCGCCGTGCACGAGGGCCGTGGCCGGGCGCGGCAGGCCGTTGAAGTTGGAGGCGCAGGCGTCCTGGTAGGCGCCGGTGTCGAGGAAGGCGAGCACGTCGCCCGGCGAGACTGCGGGCAGCCGCGCCTCCGGCGCGATCACGTCGAACCCGCACGACATCCCCACGACGTCGGCCTCGACCTCGGCCTCGGCGTCGGCCCGCGACGCCGCCATCACGCCGAAGCGGGCGTGCTCGATCAGGAGGTCGGCCATGAACATCTCGGTCGTGTCGGTCTCGACCCACGCCCACTCGAGCGGCCGCGTCTGCCGCTTCGTGTTGCGCACGGTCGTCAGGTGGATGCCGGTGTCGGCGTAGAGCGCCCGCCCGGGCTCGGCCTCGAGCCGCACGCCGCTCGTGTCGATGCCGGCCTCGCCGAGCCCCGCGCGCAGGGCGCCGGTAAGCGCCTCGGCGATCGTTTCGATCGGCGGCGCGGCGCCGTGCCCGGTCGGGTCGCGCGGCGCCGGGTAGCCCCCGCCGACATCGATCTGCTCCGGCCGCCAGCCGCCGAGCGCGCGGCACAGGTCGCCGATCGCGGCGGCGAAGCTCGCCCCCATCCCGGCCCACACGGCCGGGTCGGTGCTGTGGCGGCCGAGGTGGGCCATCACCCCGACGAGCTCGACCCCGTCGGCCGCGAGCGCGTCCCGGCCGACGGCCGCCGCGTCCTCGAGCGCGATCCCGGGCTTGTAGCGCTGGGCCGCGTCGCGCACCGAGCGGCCCGGGTCGAGCTGGGAGGGCTGCCTGAGCCCGTCGTAGTCCGGCCGCAGCCGCAGCCGCACCTGCGCGGTGCGGCCCAGCGCCCGCGCCGCCTCCGCGACGAGGTCGAGCTCGGCCGGGCTGTCGAGCGTCACCCGGGCACCGGCGGCGACCGCACGGCGGACGAGCTCGGCGTCCTTCACCGAGCCGTTCACCGAGATCAGCTCCGGCGTCGTGCCGGCCGTCAGGACGGCGTGCAGCTCGCCCGGCCCGAACGTGTCCGCTCCCAGGCCCTCCGAGTTGAGGACGGCTCGCAGCGCCAGCGACAGGTTGGCCTTCAGCGAAGGCAGGAGCGCCACCGGCCCGTCGGGCCAGCCGGCCGCGAAGGCCGCGCCGATGCGGCGGGCGTTGCGGCGCAGCTGATCCTCCGAGACGACGTAGAGGGGCGTGCCGAACCGGCGCGCCAGCTCGACCGTGTCGCACTCCTCCACCCACAGGTGCCCCTCCCGGATCGAGAGGCAGTCGTCGATGCGCACGGCAACCGAGCTCATGTCACAACTCTACGCCGCATCGCGGAACGTTTCGACGGGGAACGGCGTCTCGATGTTCCGGGGGGAGCCAGGCGCCGTAGTGCGTGCATGTGCGGGCGGCCGCCTCGGCGCCAAGCCGCAGCGCGGTCTCGAACGTCCCGCCCTCCACGAGGGTCGTGATGCACGCGGCGATGTATGCGTCGCCCGCGCCCAGGGTGTCGACGACCGGCACCGGCACCGGCGGCTGGTGGTGGACGCGGCCGGCGAGCGCCAGGCTGCCGTGGCGGCCGCGGGTGACGACGGCGGTGGCCGCGCCGGCGGCGACGGCCCTCTGCGCCAGGCCCGCCGCCTCGTCGGCCTCCGCGCCGGGCGCGGACAGAAACGCGACCTCGAGGTGCGGGCACAGCTGCGCCATCCGCTCCGGCGAGGACGCGTGCGAGAAGTCGTAGGAGAGCCGCGCGCCCCCGCGCCGCAGCCCCGTGAAACCCTCGACGCCGCCCGCCAGGCCGGCGCCGTGCACCCACGCGCGCGAGGCCAGGTCGGCGAGCGTCGCCGGGTCGGGCCGGTAGGTGCCGCTCTCGCCCAGCACCTCGCTCTCGAACACGCGGTCGCCGTCGGCGGTCAGGCGGATCGTCGTCACGCCCGTCGCGCCGGGGCCGGCATGGACGTGGGCGGTGTCGATCGCGCGGTCGCGGGCCGCCGCGAGCACCGCCTCGCCGGCCCGGTCCGACCCGACCGCCCCGGCATAGGCGACGTCGTGGCCGTGGTCGCGCAGCCCGACCGCGACGTTGAGCGCGTTGCCGCCCACGAACTCCCGGTCGAGCGGCGGCAGGTAGCGGTCGAGGCAGTTGTCGCCCATCGTCGCGACCGGCTTCACGGCCAGCCCGCCCCGGACAGCAGCCGGTGCCCCATCAGGGCGCGCTCGTCCAGGTCGTCGATCCCGCGCAGCAGGGTGGAGTAGACGATGAACCACTGCAGCGCGACCTTGAGCACGAACGGCTGCAGCTGGGGATGGACGTTCGGGTGGTCGTGGGCGTCGAAGAGCCGCACACGGGCGCCGTGGTCGGCCGCCACGGCCGCCGAGCGCTCGGCCACGGGCCGCGACTCGTCGCTCCCGAGCAAGAAGATCATGTCGGGCGAGTGGCGGTCGAGCATCTCGGCCGGGCCGTGGCGGAATTCGCTGCTCTCGATCACGGAGCTCGCGATCCGCATGTTCTCCATGAAGACGGTCAGCCCGAACTTGTACGCGAGGCCGTACAGGGGCCCGGAGCCGAGGCAATAGATCAGGTCGGACGCGGCCAGCTCCTCGGCCAGCTCGCGGCCGCGGGCGCGCGTGTCCCGGAAGGCCGCGCCGACCGCGGCCGGGATCCCGGCCAGCGCCTCCAGCACCCCTTCGGCGGCCCGGTCGCCCTCGAGCCGGCCCCACTCGCAGGCGAACGTCGTGACGGCGGCGAGCGGGAGGCTGTAGAGGCCCGGCGAGCCGTACATGAGCGTCTCGTCCGCCTCGATGCCGATGGGCGTGTCGGGCTTGCCGACCAGCGCCACTGTGCGCGCGCCCCGATCGCGGGCGAACCGCAGCGCCGCCAGCGTGTCCTCGGTCTGGCCCGAGTAGGAGGCCAGGAAGACCACCGCCTCGGGGCCGAGCCGCCGCGGCACCCGCCAGATCAGGTCGTAGGAGCGTGACACGTCCGCGGCGACGGGCACGTAGCGGTCGAACAGCAGCTTGCCCGACCACATGCCGGCCCACGAACCGCCGCTGCCGACGAAGTAGACGTGGCGGGTGCCGTCGGCGCGGCAGCGGGCCGCCAGCGCGCGCATCTGGGCCGCGCCGTCTCCCAGGAACCGGGCCAGGTCGGCCTCCAGGTGGGGCGCGCTGAACAGCTCGGAGCCGAGGGCGACCTCCACGCGTTGCTCGAGATCGGCCACGACTGAGAACGCTATCGGGCGACGCGCGCGGCGCGGGCACCACCACCATGCCGTCCGCCTGGCGTCCCAGCGGATGGCCCGGGCCTTCTGCGCCTGACGGGCGCGAGTACAGTTGCGCGTCCATGCGGCGCCCGTTCCTGCTGTTCTACGTCCTCGTCTTCCTGGACGAGGTGGCGCTGCTCTCGATCGTGCCGCTCGTCCCGGCCTACACGCGCGCCTACGGCCTCTCGGACGTGCGCGCCGGGGCGCTGCTCTCGGCGTCCAGCCTCGCGATCGTGGTCGCATCCGTGCCGGCCGGGCGCCTCAGCGACCGCTTCGGCGCCCGCGTCGTGACGCTGGTGGCGTCCGCCATCGCCGCCGCGGCGATGCTCGGGAGCGCCGTCGCCCCGAACTACCCGGCGCTGCTGGCGGCCCGGCTCGCGTTCGGGGTCGGTTCGGGGACGATCTGGTCGGCGGGTATCTCGTGGCTGAGCGACTCGGCCGGCGAGGACGTCCGCGACCGGGCGCTGGCCCTCGTCGTGACCACGGCCGGTGTCGGGTCGATGATCGGCCCGGTGTTCGCCGGCCTGCTGGCCGACCACGTCGCCCGGGGCGCGGTGTTCGCCGTCGCCGGCGTGCCCATGGTCGCCGTCACCGTCGTGCTCGCGCTCGGCGACCCGGGCACGCGGATGCGGCACGGGCACCAGCCGCTGGGCCAGATCGCGGCGGGCATGCGCTCCTCGCCGCTGCTGGCCGGGGCGATCGCGATCATGCTGCTCGGGGGCGTCGGCGACGGGGTCGTGAACCTGGTGGCGCCGCTCCAGATGGGCGACCACGGGCTCTCGTCGGGGGCGATCGGCGCCTGGCTCTCGGCCGCGTCCACGATCTTCATCGTGTCGAGCGTCGCCGTCGCCCGCGCCGGCCGGCGGGCGGTCTCGCTGCATCTGGCGGCCACGCTGGCGGCGCTGCAGGCCGTGGCGCTGATCCCGGTGCTGCTCTCGGGCGCGCAGGCGGCCGTGGTCGCGACCGTGCTCGTGCGATCGATCGCGGTCGGGGCGCCGTACGCGATGGCCTTCCCGCTCGGCGCCCTCGGCGCGGCCCGGCTCGGGTTCGGGACGGGGACGGTGAACGGGCTGATGGGCGTGGTGTGGGGGGCGGCGAACTTCGTCGGCCCGCTCGTGGCAGGCGCCGTGATCGCCGGTCCCGGCGACCGCGCCGCCTACGCGCTGCTGGCCGCGTGGTGCCTCCTGATCGCCCTCATCCTGCTGCGGGCGGGGCGGCGCGAGGACGCCGCCGCCGCGACGGCAGCCGCCGCGCCCTGAGCCTCCGATCGGGGATAGTCCCCGCATGGATCTCGCCCTCACCGATGCCCAGCGCGAGCTGCGCGACCGTGCCGCCCGCTACGTCGACGCCGTCCTGATCCCGCTCGAGGAGCGGGCCGAGCTCGGGGGCGGCCGCCTGCCCGGCGACGACGTCGCCCGCGTCAGGGAGGGCGCCCGGGCGGCGCGGCTGACCGGCGGCAACCACGCGGCCGAACACGGCGGCCAGGGCTGGTCGGCGTTCGACCAGGTGCTCGTCCAGGAGGAGCTCGGGCGCAACACGAACGGCATCTGGTGGCACATGGGCGGCGGCTACAACGTGCTCTCGCGGGGGACGCCCGAGCAGATCGGGCGCTATCTGCTCCCGACGCTGCGGGGCGAGCGGGCCGACGCGTATGCGGTCACCGAGGGCGGCGCCGGCTCCGATCCCGGCGGCATCGCCGCGACCGCCGAGCGCACCGCGGACGGCTGGCGCATCCGGGCCGAGAAGTGGTTCGTCACGTCCGGCGACGTGGCCGACTACGACATCCTGATGGTGAACGTCGTCGACGGCGACCGGCGCCTCCCGACGCTCTTCCTGGTCGATCGCGACCGGCCCGGGATCGAGGTCGTCGACGACCCGCCGTTCACGCACAACTACCCCCACGGCCATCCCACCGTCCGGTACGACTGCGAGGTCGCGGCCGACGCCGTCCTCGGCGGCGAGGAGATGATCGGCCGCGGCGGGGAGCTCCAGAATGAGTGGTTCGTGGAGGAGCGCATCCACATCGCCGCCCGCTGCGTCGGGGCGATGCGGCGACTGCTCGACGAGGCGGTGGCCTGGGCGATCGGCCGCGAGCAGTTCGGGGGGCGGATCTACGACTACCAGGGCATCAGCTTCCCGCTGGCCGACTCGGCCGCCGACTGCGCCGCCGCCCGCCTGCTCACCTACCAGGTGGCGCAGCTCGTCGACGACGACGCCGACCCCAAGCTCGTCCACGGCCGGGCGGCGATGGCGAAGCTGTTCGCCTCCGAGGCGGCCTGGCGGTGCGCCGACCGGTGCGTGCAGGTGCTCGGCGGGCGCGGCTACATGCGCACGTTCGCCGCAGAGCGGTTCCTGCGCGAGCTGCGCGTCGACCGCATCTGGGAGGGCACGAGCGAGATCCAGCGCCTGATCGTCGCCCGCGGCCTCGAGAAGCGCGGCGTCGAGCGCATGCTCGGCATTGAGGGCTAGATGAGCCGACAAGCGGGGACTGTCCCCGGTGCCCGGGGACAGTCCCCGTCCCGTGTGATCGAATTGGCGGCATGAGCGAGTCGCGCCGGATCGAGGTCAGGAGCGTCGTCGACCAGGTCTACGTCGCGGTGCGCGAGCGCATCCTGACCGGCGAGCTCGCCCGCGGTGCCCGGCTGCGCCAGGAGGAGCTCGCCGCCGAGCTCGGCGTGAGCCGCACCCCGCTGCGCGAGGCGCTGCGGCGCCTGGCCAGCGAGGGCCTGGTCGACTTCAACCCCAACCGCGGCGCCACCGTGTCGCGCGACGACGTCGCCAACCTGTGGCACGCCTGGGCCGCGCGCGTCGCCATCGAGCCCGGCGCCGCCCGCCTGGCGGCCCAGGCCTGCGACCCGGAGGCCGTCTCGGACCTGCGCGCGCTGATCGGCGCGCAGCGCGCCGGCGTCGAGGCCTGCGGCGACACCTACGCCGCCAACCGCGACTTCCACCTCGCGCTCGTGGGCGCCTCGGGCAACCCGCACCTCGTCCGCTTCGCCGAGACGCTCTGGGTGCCGCGCATCGCCCGGCGCATCTACTCCCTCCAGGCGGTCGACCCGCGCCGGGTGCTGGGCTGGGCGGACGAGCACGACCGCATCGTCGACGCCATCGCCGCGGCGGACGGCGACCTCGCCGCCGCGCTCACCCGCCGGCACATCGCCGCCTCGCCGCCGCCGGGCGGCGACCCGGGCGAGGCGGCCCTGTCAGGAGAGCTGGGTCGGGAGCTCGAAGGCGATGACGGTGCCGGACCCCGGGGCGGAGCGGACGTCGACGCTGCCCCCGGCCAGGTGTAGCCGCTCCCGCATCGTGTCGAGTCCCATCCGGCGCTGGCGGCGGCTGCGCTCGGCCGCCGCGTCCACGTCGAACCCGCGGCCGTCGTCGGTGACGCGGCCGCGCAGGACGCCGTCCCGGGCCTCGACCTCGATCCCGATCGCGCTCGCCCGGGCGTGCTTGCGGACGTTCGCGATCGCCTCGCGGACGGTGCGGTATGCGAGCTCCTCGACGACGTACGGGTAGCGATCCGGCGCCACCGAGACGGAGGCGACCACGCCCGCCTCCTCGGCCGCCTGGTCGGCGAGATCGGCCAGCGCTCCGGCGAGGCCCTCGTCCTGCAGGCTGGTCGGACGCAGCTCGAACATGAGCCGCCGGGTGCGGTCGGTGGCGGCCGCGAGCGTCCGGCGGGCCGCGCCGACGGCGGTCGAGATCCGCTCCGGGTCGGTCGCATCCGCCGCGTACCCGAGCCGATCGAGCACGACCAGGCAGGCCGTCAGCACCTGGACGGTGTCGTCGTGCAGCTCGGCCGCCAGCCGGCGGCGCTCCTGCTCCTCGGCCCGCAGCAGGCGCTCGATCGCGTGCCGGCGCTCGCGCTCGCTGTGCCGGACGTTGCGCTCGAGCCGGCGGCAGCGCTCGCGCAGCCGGGCCAGCTCGAGCTCGCCGAAGGCGTCGCCGAGAGCCGCCGGCGCGCCAACGCCGACCGTTTCGTCAACGTGCGATGCCACTCGCTAGGAGGTCTCCGCGATGCCACGGTCGACGGCGCCGAGCCCGTTCCAGAGGGCCTCCAGGGCCGCCTCGAAGTTGCCCGAGCGCTGCTCGACGAGCGCCAGCACCTGGTTCGCCTCGGCGACGTAGTGCGGTGCGGTGGTGTCCTCCAGCAGCTCGATCGACCGGTGGCACAGGAACCGGGCCTCGTCCAGCTCGCCGTCGTGGAGCGCCGCCCGGGCCAGGACGAGCGTGGCCGCGCCGGCGATGCCCGGCTCCGTCGCGGCGGTCTCGGTCAGCGCTCGGCGGGCCGCCTCCCGTGCCCCTTCGACATCCCCGGCGATCAACGCCGCCCGGCCGCGGTCCGCGCTGAGCGTCGCGAGCTCCGGCGCCGCCCCCGCGTCGCGCATGAGCTCGCCTGCCCGCTCCAGATGCGCGTCGGCCTCGGCCGGCCGGCGCTGGTCGACGAGGATGCCGCCGAGTACGGCGTGCGCGCGTCCCAGCAGCAGGGTGTGCTCCGTGGCCTGCAGCTGGGCGACGACCTCGCCCATGTACCGCTCCGCCAGCCGCAGCCGGCCCTGCTCGGCGTAGGTGCGCGCCAGCGCCCATGCCAGGCGCATGCGCGCGATCGGGTCGGCGAGCGATTCCTCCACCTCGAGCACGTCGGCCAGCACGGCCTCCGCGTCGGCGAACCGGCCCTGGTCCGTGTATGCGCTGGCCAGGTAGACGCCGAAGCGGATCACGTCGCGGGCGTCGACCGGCGGGGTGCGTGCCTCCTCGAGGGCGGTGCGCAGCACCGAGATCGCCCGCGACAGGTCGCCGATGCCGGCGTACGCGCGTCCCAGCGATTCGTACAGGCCGGGCCGCAGCCGCGCGGTGGCGGTCGGCTCGAGCGCGCGGGCCTCCTCGAGCAGGCTCACGGCGCGGTCGTCCTCACGCCTCTCGATCGCCAGCTGGCCGAGCCCCTCGACCGCCCGGCTGAGCGCGTGCATGTCGCCGCAGGCGCGGGCCTCGTCGGCCAGCGCCTCCAGCAGCTCGGCCGCGTCCGGGGCCCCCATCCGCACCGCCATCTCGGCCAGGCCGATGCGGGCCGGGAGGATCGTCCCCCCGGAGGCACGGCCCGCCAGCTCGGCGGTCGTGACACCGAGCCGGCGGGCGAGCTCCGCCAGGATGCGCGGCGACGGGACTCGCTCCCCGGCCTCGATCCGGCAGATGTACGCCGGAGAGCATCCGGGGAACGCGAGCTGCTTCATCGACAGACCGCGCTCGGCTCGCACCGTACGCAGCCGCCGGCCCAGGGATGAAGGGTCGTCGACGTGCGTTGGTGCAGGGCGGCCCACGGGTCACAGAATATCGTGAAACGGGCGTTCTGTCGATGGCAATTGACGAAACGCCCCGGCGTCGGTACCGTGTGCGCTCCCGGGGTCCACGCGAACAAGGAGCGCCGAGATGTACGGCGGCAGGATCTGGCCGTAAATCGTTAGAACGTCCGGCGCCCGCGGTCGCGCGACCTGCGGGGCGCGACGAGACCTGGGGCCGCGGCGGGCAGGCCGCGGC
>JAICJC010000070.1 GCA_025928655.1 Thermoleophilia bacterium
CGACCTGGCGGCGCTCGCGATCGCCGGCGCGGTCGCCCTGGCCGCGGCGCGCGGCAGCGCCGGCTCGACGTCGCTGGCCTCGGGATCCGACCCCCTGCTGGCGCTCCTGCCCGGCCTCGTCGCCGTCGCCGCGGCGATCGTCACCGCCCGGCTCGCCGGGCCGCTCCTGCGGCTGGCCGGCCGCGGCCTGCGCCACGGCCCGCCCAGCGTGCGCCTGGCGGTCGTCTCCCTCGGGCGCGAGGGCGGGCGTCCCACGCTGGCAGTCGCCTTCCTCGTCGCCGGCGTCGGCCTGGCCGTCTTCGCGGTCGCCTACCGGGCGACGCTGGAACAGGGCGAGCACGACCAGGCCGCCTTTCAGGTGCCCCTCGACTACACGCTCTCGGAGGGGGCCGCCCTGCGGCTGCCGCTCCAGGCGGCGCCGTTGTCGGCGTACCGGCGGCTCGCACCCGGCACGCTGGCGGCGCCGGTCGTCCGTTCCGCCGCCACGGCACCGGCGCCCGGGCTGGCCGCGGAGGCGACCGTCCTCGGCGTCCCGGCCGGCGCCATCTCCTCGATCCGCAACTGGCGCAGCGACTTCGCCTCGGTCTCGCAGGCGGAGCTGGTGCGCCGGCTGCGCCCCGCCGCCCCGCCGGCGCTGAACGGCGCCCGGCTGCCCCCGGCCGCAGCCGGCGTCTCGCTGCGGGTGACCACGGCCGGGCGCCCGGTCAGCCTGGTGCTCGCGATCGAGACCCGCAGGGGCGACTTCGACCACGTCACGCTCGGCGACACCAGCCGGGGCACCACGACACTGCGGGCGCCGCTGCCCCCGGCCGACCGCGGCGGCCGCATCGTCGGCATGACCGTGACGCTGCGCTTCAACGACGCGCAGGCGCTCGCGCACCAGGGCATCGAGGGCGGCCTCACCATCGTGGCCCGCGGCAGCCTCCACCTGGGGCGGCTGCGGGCGGGGACGGCGCCGGTCACCGACTGGGGCGGCTGGATCACCCGCGGCACCGCCCGGCCCGCGACCGCCCCCGGCGGGGGACTGCGCTACGCGCTCGACGGCAGCGTCAACGGCTTCTACCGGCCCCGGCAGCCCACCGACGGCAGGGCGGTGCCCGTCGTGGCCAGCCCGGGGATCGCCTCGCTGGCCGGCCGCGACGGCATCCTGCACATGACCGTGGAGGGCGCCGATCCGCTCACGGTGCGCATCGCAGCGGTCGCCGATCGCTTCCCCACGGCCGGCGGCGCGTTCGTCGTCGCGGACGAGCGCGACCTGGCGACGACGCTCAACGCGGACGACCCCGGCACGGCGACACCGGCCGAGGTGTGGCTGGCCGTGCCCCCCGGGCGGCGCGCCGGCGTCGGCGCCGCCCTGGGCAAGCCCCCGTTCTCGGTCCTGGACGTCCGCTCACGCGAGGACGTGCAGTCCCGGCTCGCGTCGGAGCCGCTCGCCCGCGGGCTGCTCGACGTCCTGGCGATGTCCGCCCTGCTCGCGCTCGTGCTGGGGGTCGCCGGCCTCGTGCTCGTCTGCGCCGCCGATCTGGGCGACGAGCGCGATCACCTGGTCGACCTGGAGGCGATGGGCGTCGGGCCCCCGGCGCTGCGCCGGCACCTGGTGCTGCGGGCAGCCGCGCTGGTCGTGACCGGGATCGCCGGCGGCCTCGTGCTCGGCGCGATCCTCGAGCGGCTCGTGATCGACCTGGTGTCCCTCGGCGCCGGCGCCGCGACGGCCGAGCCGCCCCTGCGCGGCGTGCAGGACTGGGCGACGGTTGCGGCCGGCCTGGCCGCGTTCGCGGTCTGCGGCGTCGCGCTCGTATGGGCGTTCGCGCGCACGGCCTTCCGGGCGGCCGTGCCGGGACGGATCGGAGGCGGGCCGTGAACCCCGTCATCGACGCCCGCGATCTCTTCCGCATCCACCGCAGCGCCGAGGGTGAGGCGGCCGCGCTGCAAGGACTCACGCTGCACGTCGATCCGGGCGAGGTGGTGGCGGTACTCGGCCCGAGCGGCTCGGGCAAGAGCACGCTCCTGCGCATCCTGGCGGGCCTCGAGCGGCCGTCGGCCGGCACGGCCCGCGTGCTCGGGCACGACATGGCCGACCTGCGCCCCCGCCGTGCCGCCGCGCTGCGGGCACGGTCGCTCGGGATCGTCGACCAGCACTACCACCGCTCGCTCCCGCCTGAGCTGCGCTGCCGCGAGATCGTCGGCCTTCAGCTGGCCATGCTGGGCGTGGCTGCGGCCGAGCGCGATCGGCGCGCCGCGGAGCTGCTCGATCGGGTCGGGCTCGCGGATGCCGCGGAGACCGCGCCGGGCCGGCTCTCCGGCGGCGAGCAGCAGCGGATCGCGATCTGCGCCGCCGTGGCGCACCGCCCGGCGCTGCTGCTGGCGGACGAGCCGGCGGGCGAGCTCGACGCGCAGAACGTCGCCGTCGCCTACGAGCTGATCGCGGAGCTCGCCCGCGACGAGGGCGCCACCGTCGTGCTCGTCAGCCACGACCCGGCCGCCACAACCGTCGCCGACCGCACCGTCCACATCCGCGACGGGCGCCTGAGCGACGAGGCGTCGGCCGGCGGGGTCAGCGCGATCGTCGTCGGCAGCGGCGGCTGGCTGCGCCTGCCGGAGGAGCTCCTGCGCGACGCCGGCGTTGGCCGGCTGGCGCGGGCCGAACGCTCCGAGCACGGGATCCTGATCACGCCCGCAGGGCCCGCGGCCGCGCCGGCTCCCGAGGAGCAGGCGCCCGCGCCCGTTCCCGCGCGGGCAGCGCCGACGGCCGCCGCGGAGCTTCGCGACGTGAGGATGCGCTACGGCGAGGGCCGGCGTGCGCGGGTCGTGCTCGACGGGTTCGACGCGACGTTCGCGTCGGGGCGCATGACGGCGCTCACGGGCCGGTCGGGGTCGGGCAAGAGCACCGTCCTGCGCCTCCTCGCCGGCATGGAGCATCCCGGCGCGGGCGAGGTGGTCGTGCTGGGCACTGACGTGAGCCGGCTCGACCGGGCGGCGGCCGCCGCCTTCCGCCGCCGCCACGTGGCCGTGGTCGCCCAGGAGGCCGGCCTGGTCGACTACCTGTCCGCCACCGAGAACGTCACGCTGGCGATGGCGATGCGGGGGATCGGCGAGGGCGAGCCGGCCTTGGAGACGGCGGCGACCTGGCTCTCCCGGCTCGGCCTCGGCCACCGGCTCGAGCACCGGGTGGCGCGGCTCTCGGCCGGCGAGCGCCAGCGGGTGGCGATCGCCCGCGCGCTCGCCTGCGCCCCCGACCTGCTGCTCGTCGACGAGCCGACGTCGCGGCTCGACCAGGTGAACGCCGCCGTCGTCGGCCGGATCCTGGCCGACGCCGCCCGCCTGCACGGCGCCACCATCGTCTGCGCGACCCACGACCCGCTCGTGACGGAGCAGGCCGACGTGGTGATGCCCCTCGAGGCCGGGTCGGCCGTGGGCGCTTGACCGGTTCCCGACGTGCCCGGATAGTGGGGATGGGTGTCAAGGAAGCATCTCCGATTCGCGGTCCTCGCGGCCTCCGTCGTCGCCGTCGCGCTGGCGGCAGGGCCGGCCTTCGCGGCCACCAACCTGCTCCCGAACGGCGGGTTCGAGAACGCGGGCAAGGGCACGATCGCGGGCTGGAAGGGCATCCACGGGACGCTGACGATCCGGCCTGACGGCCGCGGCGGCGGCCACGCCGCCCGGGTCGCGCGCACCAGCGGGTCGACCTACTCGATCGCGGCCAGCCCGAACCCGGTGCCGACCGCCGCCGGGCGTCTCTACCGCGCCCGCGGATGGGTCCGCTCCGGCCGGCCCGGGCGCACCGTGTGCCTGAGGCTGCTCGAGATGACGGCCGCCGGCCGCATCGCCGGGCAGCATGCCGAATGCCGCAAGGCGACGGGCTCCTGGCGCGCGTTCGGGCTCGTGAGCTACCGGGCCAAGCATGCGGGCGACACGATCGCCTTCCGCGTCGTGCAGACGTCACGCGCGTCCGCCGGCGACAGCTTCCAGGTCGACTCGCTCAGCCTCACCGCCCCCTCGGACGACGGCCAGGCGCCGGCAGCGCCCACCGGCCTCACCGCCCAGGCGGCGTCGCAGACGAAGGTCGCGCTCGCCTGGCACGCGTCCACGGACAACCGAACGGTCGCGGGATACACGATCTACCGCGGCGGCGCTTTCGTGGCCACGGTCGCGGGGACGCGGACGACATTCACCGACGGGACGGCCAGGGCCGGCAAGACTTACCGCTACGCCGTCGACGCCTTCGACGCGTCCGGCAACCGGTCACCTCGCACCGCCCAGGTGACGGCGATCATGCCCGCCGCCGGCGACCCGATCATCGCCGCCGCCGGCGACATCGCCTGCGACCCGACGTCGGCGAACTTCAACGGCGGCCAGGGCACCGCGGCGGCGTGCCGGCAGATGGCGACGTCCGACATCATCCAGAACGATCCCCGGATCGCGGCGGTGCTCACGCTGGGCGACGAGCAGTACGGCTGCGGGGGGCTCACCGCCTTCCAGGCCTCGTTCGACCCGTCGTGGGGCCGCTTCAAGGCCAAGATCCACCCCGTGCCGGGCAACCACGAATACCAGACCGGCGGCGGCACCGACTGCGCGCCGAACGCGGCCGGCTACTTCAGCTACTTCGGCGCGGCGGCCGGGAACGCGCAGGGCGACTACGCCTGGAACATCGGCGCCTGGCACATGATCGCGCTGAACGGCGAGTGCGGCGACGTCGGCGGCTGCAACGCGAGCTCGCCCCAGGGCCAGTTCCTCGGATCGCACCTCGGCACCAGCAAGTGCACGCTCGCCTACTGGCACGAGCCGTACTACAACGGCACCGGAAGCCAGAGCGCCAACTACAGCTACTTCTGGCAGACGCTCCGCGCGGCGCACGCGGACATCGTCCTGAACGGCCACATCCACACGTACGCGCGCTTCGCCCCCCAGGATGCGAGCGGCAACGCCGACCCCGACGGCGTGCGGGAGTTCATCGTCGGCACGGGCGGCGAGGACCACGGCTCGCTGAACGGATCGACCAACGTCCAGGCGAGCGCGGGCAGCGACTTCGGCGTGCTCGAGCTGACGCTGCATCCGGCCGGCTACAGCTGGAAGATGGTCTCGACGACGGGGGCCGTGCTCGACTCGGGCAGCGCCGGCTGTAACTGACCGGCTACTCGTGCCGGCCGGTGACGGCCAGGCGCAGGCCGAGGCCGATCAGCACCACCCCGCCGGCTCCCGCAACCGCCTCCAGCCGGCCCGTCGATCGGGCGATCCAGGTGCGGGCCGTGCCCGAGGCGATCGCCCAGGCGCTGTCGGACACCACCCCGATCGTGAGGAAGAGGCCGGCCAGGACGAGCAGCTGGAGCGGGACGTGCCCGCGCGACGGGTCGGCGAACTGGGGCAGGACGACCGTGAAGACGATGACGGCCTTCGGGTTGGTGAGCCCCACGACGAAGCCTTCGCGCACGATCCGGCGGGTGCCCTTCGGCACCTCGGTCGCGTCGTGCAGCTGCGCCAGGCCGTGGCGGTTGCGGAGCATGCGCACGCCGAGTATCAGCAGATAGACCGCGCCCACCAGCTTCACGACGGTGAAGACCGCGTCGGAGCGCTCGACGAGGGCCCCCAGACCCAGTGCGACGAGGACGGCCTGAACCATCACGCCGCCCGTGTTGCCGATCACGGTGGCGAGGGCAGCCCGCCGCCCCAGCGCCACACCCCGGCTGACGACGAAGAGCACGCTCGGCCCGGGGACGACGATCAGCACGAAGGCGGTGATCGCGAACTCGAGCAGGTGGTCGCCGGGAGGCATTTCGCCGACTCTACCCGGGGCGCGCGGCTAGGTTGCGGCGATGCCGGCCGCAGCCGCCCAGCCGAGGAGCCGGATCCTGCTCATCTCGGGCAGCATGCGCGGCGCCTCCACGAACAGCGCGCTCCTGCGCACCGCGTCGGCCAACCCGCCCGAGGGCGTCGAGGCGGAGCTGTACGCGGGGATGACCGGCCTGCCCCACTTCAACCCGGACGACGACCGCGACCCGCTCCCGCCCGCCGTCGCCGACCTGCGGGCGCGGATCGCGGCCGCGGACGCGGTTCTGGTCTGCACGCCCGAGTACGCCGGCGCGCTGCCGGGGACCTTCAAGAACCTGCTCGACTGGTCGGTGGGCGGGCCGGAGATGTACGGCAAGCCCGTCGCCTGGGTGAACGCGTCCGGCTCGCCGACCCGGGCGGCCCAGGCGCATGCGTCGCTCGAGACGGTGCTGCGCACCATCCACGCGGACATCGTCACCGAGGCCTGCGCGCATATCGCCGTGCCGCGCCGGCAGGTGGGCGAGGACGGGACGGTGGCCGACGGGGAGGTCCGGCGCCGGATCCGGGAGGTGCTCGCGATCCTTGCCCGCTACGCCGCCGATCGCGGCGAGTGGACGCCGCACTGAGCCTCAGCCCAGGCCGCAGAGCTCGTCGCTGAGCGCGCGCAGCCGCCGGCGGGGGCCGGCGTCACGCGCCTGCGGGTCGGGCTCCGCCTCCCGCGTCCCGTTGAAGTAGACGCCCGTGACGCCGTCGAGGCCCGGATCGGCGACCAGCCGCCGGGTCGCCTCGAGCCCCCGCTCGAGCGGGCTCGCCGGCGTCGTGCCGGCCTCGATCACCATCTTCGTCGGCATGTAGGTCGCGGGATGCAGGCACGTTGCCGTGACCTCCCGCGCGCGGAGCTCCTCCGCGAGATCGAACGTGAACATCACCTGCGCGAGCTTGCTCTGGCAGTAGGCGCGGCCGCCGTCGTAGGCGTCCTCGAGCATGACGTCGCCGAAGTCGATCGGCGTCTGCCCGGCGGAGCTCACGTTCACGATCCGGGCCGGCGCCGAACGCTCGAGCAGCGGCAGCAGCAGCCGCGTGAGCAGGTAGCCGGACAGGTAGTTCACGGCGAAGCGCAGCTCGTGGCCGTCGCGGCTCTCCTCCCGGCGCTCGTCGCCGCGGGTGGTCGCGCCGATCCCCGCGTTGTTGACGAGCGCATCGAGCCGGTCCGTGGCGCGCTCCATCTGGCCGGCCAGATCGCGCACCTCCGCGAGCGAGGCCAGGTCGGCGCGCAGGAACCGCGCACGGGCGGCGGGCGTGCGCGCGCGGATCTCCTCCAGCGTGGCCCGGCCGCGGCCCTCGTCACGGCCGTGTACGAGGACATCGGCCCCGGCCGCGGCCAGATCGGCGGCAAGCGCCCGCCCCAGGCCGTCGGTCGCCCCGGTCACGAGGATCGTCTGCTCGGCGAGCGGTCGCATCGCGAATCGCAGGATAGTGGGCGCAGGGCGGGCGGCCGCGGTCCAGAATTGGCGCATGAGCGTCGACCTCGACGAGCTGCGCCGGCTGCGCCGGGCTCGCGACCGCATGGATCGCGAGTACGCGCACCCGCTGGACGTCCCCGCCCTCGCCCGGACGGCGCTGATGTCCGAGGGCCACTTCAGCCGCCGCTTCCGCGACGTGTACTCCGAGACGCCCTACTCCTACCTCATGACCCGCCGCATCGAGCGGGCGAAGGCGCTCCTGCGCCGGGGCGATCTGAGCGTCACCGACGTCTGCTTCGCGGTCGGCTGCACGAGCCTCGGGTCGTTCTCGGCCCGGTTCACCGAGCTGGTCGGCGAGACGCCGTCCGCGTACCGGGCCCGCGACCACGACCGGTTCCAGGTCGTCGCGCCCTGCCAGATGATGATCGTGACGCGGCCGCGGAAGCGCGGGGGCCCGCGGCCTGTCGACGAGATCAGTTTCGGAGAAGCATCGCCCGCCGCACGCGCGTAGCATCGGCCCATGACCATCTCGCTCAGCACAGTCCACATCCTCGTCGACGATCCCGACGCCGCCCTCGCCTTCTACCGCGACACGCTCGGCCTGAGCGTGAAATTCGAGGTCGCCCAGGGCGGCTTCCGCTGGATCACGCTCGTCTCCGAGAGCCAGCCCGAGATCGGCATCGTGCTCTCGCAGCCGCACGCGGGCCGCTCGCAGGAGGACGGCGACGCGATCGCCGCCCAGCTCGCCAAGGGCGAGCTCTACCCGGCCCATTTCCGGGTCGGCGACCTCGACGCGACGTTCGCCCGGATGGCCGAGACGCCCGGCGTCGAGGTGCTCTCCGAGCCCGCCAGCCAGCCGTGGGGCGTCCGCGATGCGGCCGTGCGCGACCCCGCCGGAAACCGGCTGCGGATCGAGCAGGCGTAGCGACCGGTCGGCGGCCGGTCAGCCGGCGGGCTCGGGAGCCAGCGCCGTCTCGACGGCGGGCGCGCGGGTGAGCGCCGCCGCGATCGCGACGCCGACCGCGTAGGCGACCACGACCGTGGCGACCGCGCCCGCCCAGCCCGGCTTCTCCGTCATCACCCAGATGATGCCGAGCACGAGCATCTCGTTCGTCATCCCGGCGGTCCAGAGCGCCCGATCGCGCGTCATCCGGCGCGCCTCGGCGCCCAGCGGCCCCGGCCCGTTCGCCATCAGCGCGGCCTTGACCGCGTGCCCGCGGCGCCCGGCCACGAGCGGCCCCTGGAGGGACAGGACGACCAGCCCGACGATCGGCAGGACGATCCAGGAGGTGCCCCACGTCCACACGTCGGACGTCATGTAGGCACCGGTCGCGAACAGGCCCAGGATCGCGATCGGGAACGCCTTCTCGATCTCGCCCGCCAGCTGGCCCCACGGCGCGGCCGTCTCGAGCGACGTCGCCGCCCGCAGGCGGAACAGGCACACCGCCTCGATCATTCCGGCGCTGAAGCCGACGAGCAGCGAGAGCAGGTGGATGTACAGCACGACATGGTAGGTGTCCAACGAGGGCCTCCTCCTCCGTGAAACAGACAGCTCTTTCCATTGAAACAGATAGAGGCGGCGCGGTCGAGGGGGAATCGTGCACACGGGGCCGCGGCGCGTCAAAGGCTGAACGCCAGCCCTGGACTGGAACCGGAGAGTGGGCGGTACTGGGCTCGGACCAGTGACCCCAAGCTTTGGCGCGGGGGAACCAGGGTTCCCCCGCGAGCCCCCTCCTCCTGACCGGGAGGTTCGGGGCCGTCGATGGGCGGTACTGGGCTCGAACCAGTGACCCCCAGCTTGTCGAGCTGGTGCTCTCCCAACTGAGCTAACCGCCCCGTGGCCGCTCGCGCGGCGCGCGGTGGAGGATACCGGGCGGGCGCAAGCGGCGGCAACACCACCCGCCGCGCGGCCCCCTAGATCCGTTCGAGCGGCGCATAGCCGAGCATGAGGCGCCGCTCCGAGCCGTCCTCGCGGAAGCGCACCGCGACCACGTCGCGGTCGATGCCGATCACGGTGCCCTCGCCGAGCGTGGCGTGGCGTACCTCGTCGCCGATCGAGAGGTCCGGCACCGGCTGCTCGGCGGTGCGCGTCCCCGCCGGCATCGGCGGCGCCTGCCAGGCCGGCGCGCGGCGCTCGCGCTCGATCTCGTCGGCGGGCAGCTCGCTCAGGAACCGCGACGGCAGGTTGTAGCCGCGCATGCCGAAGATCGTGCGGCTGTGCGCGTGCGTGAGCACGAGCGACTGCTGCGCGCGCGTCATCCCGACGTAGCAGAGCCGCCGCTCCTCGGCCTCGTCGCCCTCGTCGAGCGAGCGCTGGTGCGGAAACAGCCCCTCCTCGAGCCCGATCACGAACACGATCGGGAACTCGAGCCCCTTCGCGTTGTGGATCGTCATGAGCGTCACCTCGGGGCGTGGCTCGTTGAGCGCATCGGAGTCCGAGTAGAGCGAGATGTCCTGCAGGAACGTCGCCAGCGACGCGTCCTCCTCCCCGCGCTCGGCGAACTCGCGCGCCACGCCGATGAGCTCGTCCAGGTTCTCGAGCCGGCCCTGCGACTCGAACGTCCGCTCCGCCTCGAGCATGCCCCGGTAGCCGGTCTGCTCGAGCACCTGCTCCAGCAGCTCGGCCGGCGACGCCGTCGCGGCCACCTCGCGGAGATCCTCGATCAGCGCGGCGAACTCGCGCACGCGGGACGCCGCGGCCGTCCCGAGGGGGACGGCGCTCGAGTGCTCGATCGCCTCCAGCAGCGTCCAGTTCATCTGCCTCGCGTGGGCGGCGAGGCGGTCGAGCGACGCCGAGCCGATGCCGCGCCGCGGCTGGTTCACGATCCGCCGCAGCGACACCTCGTCGGCCGGGTTGTGGATCACCTGCAGGTACGCGATCGCGTCCTTGATCTCGGCCCGCTCGTAGAAGCGCGGCCCGCCGACGACGCGGTAGCCGACGCCCTGGCGCACGAGGACGTCCTCCAGCACGCGCGACTGCGCGTTCATCCGGTAGAAGACGGCGATGTCGGCCGGCCCCGCCCCTTCGTCGAGCGCCCGCGTGATCTCGCCGGCGACGAACCGGGCCTCGGCGTGCTCGTCGTCCGCCTCGACGACCCGCACCGGCAGCCCCCGGCCCAGGTCGGACCACAGCCGCTTGGGGCGGCGGTCGGGGTTGCGGGCGATGACGGCGTTCGCGGCGTCGAGGATCGCCTGGGTCGAGCGGTAGTTCTGCTCGAGCGCGACGACGCGCGCCCCCGGGAAGTCGTGCTCGAACTCGGCGATGTTGCGGATGTCGGCCCCGCGGAAGGCGTAGATCGACTGGTCGGGGTCGCCCACGACGGCGATGTTGCGGTGCCTGGCGGCGAGCACGGAGAGCAGCCGGAACTGGGCGTGGTTCGTGTCCTGGTACTCGTCCACCATGATGTGGCTGAAGCGCGCCTGCCAGGCGGCGCGCGCCTCCTCGTCCGCCTCCAGCAGCAGCACGGCCTGGAGGATCATGTCGTCGAAGTCCATCGCGTTCGCGGCGTAGAGCCGGCGCTGGTACAGCCCGTACACGCTCGCGACCGTCTGCTCGAAGAAGTTGCCGACCTGGTCGGCGTAGCCGTCGGCGGTCAACAGCCGGTCCTTCGCCCGCGAGATGGCGGAGTGGACGGCGCGGGGCGCGAACCGCTTCGGATCGAGCTCGAGCTCCTCGATGCACGCCTTCACGAGCCGCACCTGGTCGGCCTGGTCGTAGATCGTGAAGCTCGACCGGTAGCCGAGCCGCTCGGCGTCGCGCCGCAGCAGCCGGCCGCAGGCCGCGTGGAACGTCATCACCCACATCCGGGCGGCGGTGCGGCCGCCGACCAGGCCCTGGACGCGCTCCTTCATCTCGTTCGCCGCCCGGTTCGTGAACGTGATCGCGAGGATCTCGCTCGGCGCGGCGGAGCCCGACTCGATCAGGTGCGCGACCCGGTGGGTGAGGACGCGGGTCTTCCCCGATCCCGCGCCCGCGACGACCAGCATCGGCCCGTCGGTGTGCATGACGGCCTCGCGCTGCTGCGGGTTGAGCGCGTCGAGGAGGGAGTTCGTGGCGGCGCCCGCCGCGCTCACCTCGCGGTGGCGGCGAGACGAGGACGGGCTGCGATCGGCGAGGCGCTCACCTGACGGATTCTACCGGGGCGCCCGGCGGTGCCGGGCTCGTCCTCATCCTTCTCTCCTGCCAGGTTCGGTAGCCGCCGATGCCCCGGGCCCGGGGCGCGCCGGTGTTGCCGGCGCGCCCCAGGAGGCCTACGACGCCCGGACGGTGATCGTCCGGCTGCGGCCGGCGGCGTTCGTCGGCGTCGCCGACGCGGTCACCCGCAGGACGTAGCGGCCGCGGGCGGCGGCGACGACGGTCTTGGCGAAGTGGGAGCGGATCCCGAGCCGAGGCCGGGCGACGGTGCGCCACCCGGACGCGGTGAGCAGCTGCACCGACACCCGGCCGCCGGGACGGCCCGGGGCGACCAGGCCGCTCAGGCGCACGGCGCCGCCGCGATGGACGCGGAGGTGGTCGACGACGAGGGCAACCCGCCGCCGGACGGACACCGTGCGCGCCGCGCGCACGGTGGGCGCGTCGAGGAGCTCGGCCCGGTAGACGGTGTTGTGCAGCGGAGTGGCGATCCAGGCGACCATGCCCGCGGCGCTCGTCGTCATCGTGCGCAGCGTGTGGAATCCGGTGCCGCCGGCGGCCCGGGAGGCGATCACGACCCGCGTGCCGGCCATCGGGACGGCCCCGTCGCGGGCGACGAAGCGCATCGTCACCCTGCCGCCGGCCACGATCGACGTGGCGCTCTGCGCGACCAGGTGCAGGTCGGAGGGGCTGGCGACCGCGAACTCCCACTCGATCGGCCCGGCGACGTTCCCGGCCCGGTCGGCGGCCGTCACGGACACCGTGTGGACGCCGGGGGCGAGGCTGCCGGGCGCATAGCGGAACTGCCCCGCGGCGAACGTGCCCCAGGCGGTGACGTCGGAGCCGTCGACGAGGACGTGCACGCTGTCGGGATCGACGCCCGAGCCGGTGTCGCGGACGTCGAACCCGATCGCGGACGCGCCGGGGACGGTGCTGCCCGCGAGCGGGGCGCGGCCGGTGACGGTCGGCGG
The DNA here is from genome assembly GCA_025928655.1 of Thermoleophilia bacterium. Taxonomy (GTDB): domain Bacteria; phylum Actinomycetota; class Thermoleophilia; order Gaiellales; family JAICJC01; genus JAICJC01. The sequence continues at coordinate 12,333 of JAICJC010000070.1, forward strand.
CGTCTCGTCGGTGACGTCGAACGACCAGGCGAGCGGCGCCGACCGGTTGCCGGCGGTGTCGCCCGCGATCACGGAGACGGTGTGGCTGCCCACGGCGAGGTCGCGGGCCGGCGTGTAGGTGAACCGGCCGGCCGCGTAGGAGCCCTGCGCGGACACGCCGACCCCGTCGACCGTCATCTCGATCGACGCCGGATCGACGCCGACGCCCGCATCGGCGACGGCGACCGAGATGGTGGGCGTCGCGTCGGACGACGACGAGGCGGGGTCGGGCCGCACGTCCGAGAGCACGGGTGCGACGGCGTCGTTCACGGAGAACGTCCAGGAGCCGTCGCGGGAGTTGCCGGCGCCGTCGGTCGCATGCCAGCTCACCGTGTGCGCGCCGTAGGCGAGGTCGGCCGCCGGGGCATACGACGCGCTCGCGCCCGAGATCGTCATCGGGTTGCCGTCGACGCTGGCCTCGAACTGGCCGAGGCCGCTCGGGCCGGGATCGACCGAGAACGACACGGGCGCGCGCTGGTCGGTGGTGGCCGCCGGCGCCATGCCGGTCGCGACCGGCGCGTGGGCGTCGACGTTCACGACGACGGGCGTCACGGTGCGCTCGCCGGCGGCATCGGTGACCTCGACGTCCAGCGTGTGCGTGCCGTCGCCGAGCGCGGCCGGCGTGGCCGCGAGGTCACGCGAGTAGGCCGTGAGCCCCGCGTGCAGGCCGACCTGGGGCGCGACCGCGTCGGAGTCGAGGGCGGCGCCGGCGGACGTGATCGCCGCCCGGGCGACACCGGCGCCCGCATCGGTCGCCTCGACCGTGAGCGGGAGGGGCTGGCCCTCGTTGTGCCAGGTGCCGTCGGCCAGCGGGCCCGAGACGGTGACCGCGGGGGCGGTGTCGTCGGTGAGGGTTGCGGTGAGGCGGGTGATCGCAACGCTGTTGTTCCACTTGTCGGCGAAGGTGCACGGGGCGTCGGTCTTCAGGAAGACGCCGACGACCTGGTTGCCGGACGGGATCGACCAGGTGGTCGTGCCGTCGTCCGTGGCGGCGTGCAGCTGCGGCATGGAGGGGAAGCTCTCGCTGCGCAGGCGGGCCTTCATGTACGCGGTGACGCTCTTCGTCGTCGTGCGGTAGGAGAGCGAGACGGCACCGGACGCGATCGTGGTCGTGTCGGGCGCCTCCCACTGCCACCACGCGTTGGCGAGGTTGGGGGCGGCGCCGAAGCCGAGGATGCGAAGCGGCGTCGGGCTCGGCACGTCGGCATCGGCGCACGGGCCCGGACGGGATCTGAGCGAGCATCCGGCGAAGCCGTCGTCGTGGGAGAACGTCCAGCCGCCGGTCTGCCTGGTGGTGTCGAGCGAGACGGCGTAGGTGCCGGCGCGGGCAACGGCCGGCGCGAGCGCCGCGGCAAGGAGCGATGCCGCGACGGCCGCGCCCATGGCAAGGGCACGGATCTTCATTTTGGGGGGTCCTTTCAGGGGGGACGGGCAAGCCCATCCTGTCGCCGGCTCGTGTCACGGCTCCAGACCTGTCCGGCTGCGATTGCGCGCCAGAAGTGTCACGCGCGGTGTGACGTTCGGCCCCCGTCGAGCCGCTACGCTGACCGCGCATGCAGGCGGTCATCCTCTCGGAGCGTGCGCTCGGCGACACGGACGGGCTCTTCACAGCGGCCGTCGAGCACATCGCCCGCAAGCTCGGCCGGGTGAAGCCGCTCGCCGCCGACTCGCTCCCCGCCGACCGGGCCGGGAAGCTCGCGGCGCTCGACGCGTGGGCCGGGTCGGACATCGACTGGCGGGGCGAGCTGATCCGGTTCTACGAGGACCACATCCCGCTGCATCTGCGCCCCAACCCGGGCCTGAACGCGGCCCTCCGCGCCCTCCAGGCCCGCGGCGTGCGGATCGGCTGCTGGTCGGACGGGCCCGAGGAGGCCGCCCGGATCGTCGTGCACCACCTCGGCCTCGCCCGCCGTGTCGAGGAGGTCGCTGCAGGCGGCCCCGAGGCGGTCGCCGGGCTGGTCGCCGCCCTCGGCGCCCGGCCGGCCGGGTCCGTCATGGTGACCCGGGACGAGCGCGAGCTCGCCGTCGCAGCGGAGCTCGGGCTGGCGACCGCGGGCCCGGACGAGCTGGCCGCGCTCGCGGCGGACACGGCGGTGCCCGGGTGATGGACGAGGGCGACCGCCGCCTCGACACGCTGCTCGAGCGGATCGACCTGCTCCGGCACGAGCTCGAGGTCATCGGCAGGCGGATGGACCGCCTGGAGGGCCTGAACCGGATCGCCGACGAGCTGCACGAGCTGAACTCGTCGCTCCAGACGCTGGCCTACGCGGCGCTCGGCCGCCGCGGCCCGGACGTCCGCCGCAAGAGCTGACACCGGGGACAGTCCCCGGACGGGGACTGTCCCCATGGGTCGCGGTGAAAACCGGGACAGTCCCCGGACGGGGACAGTCCCCATGGGCCCCACGTTAGCTGACCGTGACGCCGCGCTCGGCCACGGCGAGGGGGACGGCGCGGGCGCCGAGCCCGTCGAGCCGCGCGGCCACCTCGGGACCGCTCCCCGGCTCGCACCAGACGAGCACCGACGGGCCTGCGCCCGAGAGCGTGGCGCCGTAGGCGGCGAGGCCCCGGATGCGTGCGCGCACCTCCGCCAGCAGCGGCACGAGCGGCGCCCGGAAGGGCTCGTGCAGACGGTCGTCCAGGGCGTCGGCGATGGCGTCGGCGCGACCGGCCTCGAGCGCGGCCACCAGGAGCGCGGCGCGGCCGGCCGTGTGGGCGGCGTCGGCGTGCGCCACCTGCGCCGGGAGGGCCGCCCGCGCCCGCGCGGTCTCGAGCTCGTCCGCGGCCACGACGCACACGAAGTCGACCGGGCAGGCCGTGAGCCGCAGCGCCCGCGCCTCGCCGCCGGCCGCCCAGGCCACGGTCACGCCGCCGAGCAGCGCCGCGGCGACGTTGTCGGGATGCCCCTCCATCGCGGCGGCGATCGGCAGCGGGTCCGCGTCGCGCCCCGCCCACGCCAGGCCGGCCGCGACGCCCGCCGCGATCGTGGCCGCGCTCGACCCCAGCCCGCGCGCCAGCGGGATGCCGTTGCGCATCGCGAACGCGAGCCGCGACGGGTCGGCGCCGGCCGCCGCGAACGCGCGCACGAACAGGTTGGAGTGGTCGGCGGGGAGGGAGGCTGCGCCCTCCCCCTCCAGAGACACTCCGGCATCGCCCGGGGCCGACACGACGACCGCGTTTCGCAGCTCGAGCGCCACCGCCAGGCAGTCGTAGCCCGGCCCCAGGTTGGCCGACGACGCGGGCGCCGTCACGGCGAGCCGGTCAGGCAACGACCGGCTCCGCCCCGGCGGCGAAGGCGAGCTCCTCGAGGCGGTCGATCTGCGGCGGGCAGCGCAGGATCTCCGCCCCCTCGGCGCCGGCGATGTCGGGATCCTTGAGCCCGTGCCCCGTCAGGACGCAGACGACGGTCGCGCCCGGCTCGACCAGGCCGTCGGCGCAGGCCTCGAGCAGCGCGGCGACGGATGCCGCGGACGCCGGCTCGCAGAACACGCCCTCGCCCTGCGCCAGCAGCCGGTAGGCGGCCAGGATGGCGCCGTCGGGAAGCGCGCGCACGCCCCCGTTCGACTCCGACACCGCCGCCAGCGCCTGATCCAGCCGGGCGGGGTTCCCGATCCGGATCGCCGTCGCCACCGTCTCGGGGTTCGGCACGGGCGCGCGGTGCACGAGCGGCGCCGCCCCCTCGGCCTGCCCGGCCAGCATGCGCGGCGCCGCGCCGATCTCGCCGAAGCCCTTCCAGTAGGCGGTGATGTTGCCGCCGTTGCCGACAGGGAGCGCCACCCAGTCGGGCACGCGCCCGAGCTGCTCCACCACCTCGAAGGCGGCCGTCTTCTGGCCCTCGAGCCGGTACGGATTGACCGAGTTCAGGAGCGCGACGTCGCGGCGCGCGACCAGCTCCCGCACGAGCCCGAGGGCGTCGTCGAAGTCGCCCTGGATCGCGATCACCCGCGCGCCGGCGATCTGGGCCTGGGCCAGCTTGCCGCGAGCGATCGCGCCCTCCGGCAGCACGACCGCGAGGCGCAGCCCGGCCCGGCCGCAGTAGGCGGCCGCGGAGGCGGAGGTGTTGCCGGTCGACGCGCACACGGCCTCGCGGGCGCCGTCCTCGAGCGCCTTGGAGACGGCCACCGTCATCCCCCGGTCCTTGAACGAGCCGGTCGGGTTCGCGCCCTCGTATTTCAGGTACACCTCGCAGCCGGCCCGCTCGGAGACGCGCGGCGCGTGCAGGAGCGGCGTCCCGCCCTCGCCCAGCGTGACGACCGGCGTGGCGGCGCTCACCGGAAGCCGGTCGCGGTAGCGCTCGATCAGCCCCGGGGTCGTCACCGCCCGCCCGCCTACGCGGGAACGGCCATCAGCACCCGTTTCAGCTCATCCTCGACGCCGGGCTCGAGGATGGCCATCACGAGGTCGCCGGGGCGCAGCTCGGTGTCGCCGATCGCGATCTCCGCGCGGCCGTCGCGCGTGACCGAGATCAGCCGGGACTTGCTGGGCAGGTTCAGGTCGCGCACCGGACGGCCTGCGGCCGGGGAGCCGGACTCGATCCCGAACTCGACGATCTCGAGGCCCTCGCGGTGCAGGTCGAGCAGCTTCACCAGCTGGTGCTCCGGCAGCTCGTGCTCGATCAGCGCCAGGATCGTGGCCGTGGCCGACACGGTCAGGGTCACGCCCACCATCTCGAAGTGCGGCTGGTTGCGCGGGTCGTTCACGCGGGCGATGCACTTGGCGACGCCGTACTTCTCCTTCGCCACCTGGCACACGATGACGTTGTCCTCGTCGTCGCCGGTGACGGCGACCACGAGGTCGGCGCGCTCGACGCCCGCCCGCTCGAGCACGAAGAGCTCCGTCGCGTCGCCGTAGCGGACGACGTGCTCGAACCGCTCCTCGAGCCGCGCGTAGCGGTCGCGGTCGTTCTCGAGCAGCGTCACCTCGTGGCCCATCTTGAGCAGGGTCGCGGCCAGGTTGGCCCCCACCTTGCCGCCGCCGGCGATCAGGATGTACACGCCCGGGCCAGCCCTAGGCCGCGCGTCCGGGGTTGTCGCAGATCGCCTCGAAGGCCGTGTCGATCACCGCCGACGTGGCACAGATGGTCTGCAGCCCGAGGGATTTGTAGAACTTCGCCCGGGCCGGATCGAGCACGCGCGTGATGACGCAGGGGACGTTGAAGCGCTTCTGCGCCACCTGGGCGATGACGATGTTGGTGTTGTCGCCGTCCGTGGCGATGATCGCCGCGTCGGCGCTCTCGATGCCGGCCTCGATCAGGACGTCCGTGTCGAGCCCGTGCCCCTGGAGGAAGCGTCCCGGCCAGTCTTCGGGCAGGCGGCCGAGCGCCTCCGGGTCCTCGTCGATCACGGTCACGTCCTGGCCGTCGTCGGTCATCCGCAGGGCCAGCGCCGAGCCAACCCGGCCGCAGCCCACAATCAGCACTTTCATAGAGGAAGCGTACACGTCGGCGGGGTCGGTGTCCCGCCAAATCCGCCCGTGCACTATCGTCGCGCGGATGAGCGAGACCCGCATCGGATTGCTCGGCTTCGGCACGGTCGGATCGGCCGTGCACCGGCTGCTCGGAGAGAGCGCCGAGGCCATCGAGCGGGTCACCGGCGAGCCCGTCGTGGTGGCCGGCGCGCTCGTCCGCGACCCGTCCCGGCGGCGCCCCGCGCCCGACGGCCTCCTGACGACCGACTTCGCCCGCCTGCGCGACGACCCCTCGATCAGCGTCGTCGCCGAGGTGATGGGCGGCATCGAGCCGACGCGCACCTACCTGCTCGAGCTGATGGCCGCCGGCAAGTCGGTCGTGTCCGCCAACAAGCAGCTCCTCGCCCGGCACGGCGAGGAGCTCTTCGCCGAGGCCGAGCGCCGGGGCGTGCAGCTGCGCTTCGAGGCCAGCGTGTGCGCCGCGATCCCGGTCGTGAAGGTCCTGCGCGAGTCGATGATCGTCACCGGGGTGCACCGTATCGACGGGATCGTGAACGGCACGACCAACTTCATCCTCACCCGGATGGTGTCTGCCGGGGACACCTACGCCGCCGCCCTCCACGAGGCCCAGGAGCTGGGCTACGCCGAGGCCGACCCGACCGAGGACGTGACCGGCGCCGACGCGGCCGCCAAGATCGCGATCCTGGCGTCGATCGCCTTCCACACGCGCGTGCGCACGGACGAGGTGGAGCACGTCGGCATCGACGGCCTCGATCTGGTCGACGTCCGCCACGCGTCCGCCCTCGGCTACCAGGTGAAGCTGATCGCCTCGGCGATGCAGGTCGGCGACGCGGTCTGCGCCCGCGTGCACCCGTGCCTGCTCGACGCCGACCACCCGCTCGCCTCCGTGCAGGGCGCTTTCAACGCCGTGATGCTGCGGGGCAGCTCGATCCGCGAGGTGATCCTCGAGGGCCCGGGCGCCGGCGGCGAGGAGACGGCCACCGCCGTGATCGGCGACCTGCTGGCCGTGATCGGGACGTCCGGCACCGGCTTCCTGCAGCACGACGGCTACTACCGGGAGCTGCGCCGGCTGCCCCTGGACGAGCTGCGAAGCCCCTTCTACCTGCGCTTCGAGGTGGACGACGAGCCCGGCGTCCTGGCCCAGGTCGCCCAGGCGCTTGCGGCGGAGAGCGTGTCGGTGGCCCAGGTGGTGCAGCACTCGGGCCGGGGCGTGCACATCGTCATCCTGACCCACACCGCCCGCGAGGGCTCCGTGCGGGCCGCCGCGCGCGCGGTCGCCGGGCTCGGCTTCAGCCGATCTGCGCCGGTAGCGCTTCCGGTGCTCGTACGGTCGGCCTGACGGCCGCGGCGACCACGACGGCGGTGGCAATGGCACCGGCGGCGCCGCCGAGGGCGAAGACGCCGCTCACGCCGAGCGAGTGGATCAGCGTGCCGGCGCATACCATCGAGAGCGCGTAGGTGCCGTTCAGGATCGAGACCGCCGCCGCCCGGACGCGCCCCATCAGCCGGTTCGGGAGGTGGCGCTGGTAGATCAGCATCTCGGCGGTGCCGAAGAGGCCGTTGCCGGCGCCGGAGAGCGCCAGGCCGAGGAGCACGACGGCGAACGCGGGCGCGACCGCCACCATCCCGATGCCGACGCCGAAGGCCGCCGACCCGGCGGCGAAGACGTGGAGCGGATCGCGGCGGGCGGTCAGCCGGCCGCCGAGCCACGAGCCGGCCAGCATGCCGAGGCCGCAGGCGCTCATCTCGATGCCGAACCCGCTGCCGCCGACGTGGAAGGACCCGGCCAGCGGGATCATCGCGACGACGACGGCGCCGTCGACGGCGATCATGATCGCCACGGCCACCGTGGTCGTGAACACCATCCGCGCCCGGACGAGCTCGCCGAAGCCGGCCGATGCTTCGCGGACGAAGCCGCGCCGCGGCTCCGGCTGGGGCTGCGTGTCGCCGTGGAGGCGCGCCACGGCAACGGCCGCGCCGGCGTAGGCGAGGGCGATCGCGGCCATCGCCGCGCGGCCGCCGACGAGCGCGAACACGAGACCCGCCGCCGCGGGAGCCACCAGCACCGCCACCTGATTCGAGCCGAACAACGCCGCGTTCGCCCCCGGCAGGCGTTCGTCGGAGATCAGGGCCTGCACCGCCGCAGCCTGGGCGGGCCCATACGGGACCGCCGCCATTGCGGCGAGCGCGGCAGCCGCCAGCAGCTCCCACGGGCGGGTGGCGGCGAGCGCCGCCGTCGCGAAGATGACCGTCTCGGCAACCGCGACCGCCACCAACACACGGCGGCGGTCGTAGCGGTCGGCGACGACGCCGCCGAAGGGGCCGAGGAGCATCGCCAGGCCGAGCGAGGCCGCCAGGACGGCGGAGACCCAGTACGTGCTTCCGGTCATCCGGAG
>JAICJC010000153.1 GCA_025928655.1 Thermoleophilia bacterium
CGGCCAGACCAACCTGCTGGCGCTGAACGCGGCCATCGAGGCCGCCCGCGCCGGCGAGCAGGGCCGCGGCTTCGCCGTCGTCGCCGAGGAGGTGCGCAAGCTGGCCGAGGAGTCCCAGCAGGCCGCCGAGCAGATCTCGGCCCTCGTCAGCGAGATCCAGGGCGAGACGCACCGCACGGTGTCCGTCGTCACCGACGGCGCCCGCCAGACCGAGGACGGGGCCGTGGTCGTCGACCAGACCCGGCAGGCGTTCCAGGAGATCGGCGCCGCCGTGACCGACATGGCCGCCCGCATCGACCACATCGCGACCGCCAGCAACGAGGTCGCGAGCGTCGCCGAGCAGTCCTCCGCCTCGACGCAGCAGGTGTCCGCGTCGACGGAGGAGACGAGCGCGTCCGCCGAGGAGATCACCGCCTCGGCGCAGGAGCTGGCCGCGACGGCCCAGAGCCTCGAGCGGCTCGTCTCCCAGTTCCAGCTCTGAGCATCCCCGACGGCGGGGGCGGCCTCACCGCCCCCGCCGTCCGGTTCCCCGGATCGTGGTATGCCGCAAACGGCCCGATTCGAGGAGGCAGGACGCGCCGATTCGGCCATGTGCGGAAGGCCCTGGATCCTCGACCATCAGGGCATGCCCAGACGCCTCCCGCTCCTGATCGCCGCCGGACTCCTCGCCATGGCCGTCGCCGCCATCGCTCCCCGCCCCGCGGCGGCGGCGGCTCCGCCGCCCCGCACCGCCCTCCTCTACCGGATCAACCAGGCCCGCATCGCACACGGCCTCGCCCCGGTCCGCCCGTCCCTCGAGCTGCAGAAGGTGGCCGCGCACCACTCCGAGGACATGATGGTGCGCGACTACTTCGCCCACACGAGCCCGACCGGCTCGAACGTCGCCTCGCGCATCGTGAACAGCGGCTTCGTCGCCGGCTACGCCTGGCTCGGCGGGGAGACGCTGGCCTGGGGCAACGGCTCGCTCGCAACGCCGCTTGCGACCGTGCACGCGTGGCTCCAGAGCCCCGAGCACCGCGCCATCATGCTCTCGCCCAGGTTCCACTGGGTCGGGATCGGCCGCACGTGCGGCAACTATCGCGGCCGGCCGTCCACCTGCGTCTGGACGGCCGACTGGGTCAGGCGCTGGTAGCCGCGGCGGGGCGGCGCGTGGCGCCTGTGGAGGGCGTCGGCTAGCCTGTCTGCACGTCCGGCGGCTCGTCGCGACGACCCAGGCAGCCGTGATCGAGTTCCAGCACCTCGTCTACTTCGTGGCAGTCGCCGAAGAGGGCAGCATCCGGGCGGCGGCACACAGGCTGCACCTGACGCAGCCTCCCCTCAGCCGCCACATGCGCGCCCTCGAGAAGCGGCTCGGCGTCCAGCTCCTCACCCGCACGCCGCGGGGAGTGCTCCTGACGCCGGCCGGTGAGGTGCTCCTGGTCGAGGCGCGCGAAACGCTCTCGCGGCTCGGCCACTCGCTCGAGCGGGTGCAGCGCGCCGCCCTCGGAGTGCGCCGCATCCGGTTCGGGTACGCGGGCACGGCGGGCACCGACCTGATCCCCGGCGTGATCGCCGCCCTCGCCCGGCAGTCGCCGGCGATCGACGTCGAGCTCGCCGAGCTGCCGGTGGAGAAGACCCTCACGGCATTCGCGCGGCTCTCATGCGATGCGGCGTTCGTGCGCCGGCCGGCGGGCGTCGACGGCAACATCCTCTGCGAGACGCTGCGGCTCGAGCGGACGGTGATGGTGACGCCGTTGACCCACCGGCGAGCCGCGGCGAGAGCGGTCGACGTGAACGCCTTCGCCGGCGAGGACGTGATCGTGACCCGGGGCGGCCGGGACATGCTGGTCGAGGCCAACGAGCGGCTCCAGCTCGGCATCCGGTCGGTGACCGAGGCGTCGACGATCCCGGCCGTGCTCGGCCTCATCGCCTCCGGACGCGGGGTGGGCTGGATGGCCGAGACCACGCCGGTGCTGCACCACCACGACGTCGTCTCGATCCCGGTGAACGCCTACACGACGCCGCTCGCGCTGGCCTGGTCGCCGGCCCTGTCCGAGACCGTCCGGGCCGTGATCCGCAGCGCCGCCGCCGCGCTCGTCGGGTCGGACGAGCCGGACAGCATCGCCCACGCCTGACCATCGGGGTCAGACCCCGAACGGCGGCCGTGACACTTCCGCGCGTCTTCCGTTCGGGGTCAGACCCCGAACGGGGACCGCATCGCCCACGCGCAGCCGACCGGCGACCGCCCGGGGCCGGGCCCCGCGTGGCGGAGCCTGGCCCCAGAATTGCTCCAGCTGCATCACCGTGGTTACACTCCCGAGCGTTTGGGCTACCGCGCCGCGGAGCGGGCGCGACAGTCACCGGTCGTTCGGGCAGACCAGGAGGTGACATCCATGCAAGAGGTTCGCGACCGCGAAGCGGCACGCCGCTCCTGGCGAGGTGCGCGCCTCCTGCCGGCGGCCGTGTTCTGCGTGCTCACGGCGGCCGCGATCGCGGGCTTCCTGGTCGTCCGGAGCAACGTGCACAGCCAGGACGCCCGCCTCCTGCGCGAGCGCACGGGCGAGGTGGCCCTGCTGCTCAAGTCGGCCGTCGGCAACCTGCCGACGTCGCTGCAGTCGCTGGGCGTCGCCCAGCGTCTGGGCGGGACGCACGCGTTCCTGGACGCGGCCAACGCACAGACCTCGAGCGCGCCGACCGAGACGGCGGCTCTCGTGCGCACCGACGGCGGCCCGCCGACCGTCCTCGCGGCCGCCGGCCTCGCGCCCGTGTTCCCCAAGGGGGCGACGCTGACGGGCGTGCCCGCGCAGACGGTCGCCGCCGCGGGGAAGGGGAAGCTGGCCGCGACGCCCGTCTTCAGGTTCGGGCAGACGCGCCTCATCGGCTTCGCCGTCGGGCCGCCGACGACCGCGCCCGGCCGCGCCATCCTGCTCGTCGCGCCGATCGACCCGCGCCCGACCGCGACGCACAGCGTGACGCAGCAGCGGCCGTTCGACGAGCTCGACGCCGCCCTGTACGCCTCGCCCCGTCCCGACCCGTCCCAGCTGGTCCTGACGACGACGAAGCTGCCGTTCACGGGCGAGGTGTCCCGCCGGATCGTGCCGGTCGGCGGGGGCCGGTGGCTGCTGGCCGCCGAGGCCCGCAGCCCCCTCAGCGGGTCGTTCGCGAACGACGTCCCGTGGATCGTGCTCGCCGTCGGCCTCGTCGGCGCCGTGGTGGCGACCGGCGTCCTTCTGATCTTCCAGCGCCGCCGCGACTACGCGCTCGCGCTCGTCGACGCCCGTACGGCCCAGCTGAACGCGTCCCTCGAGGAGCTCTCCGACGCCCAGGCGCGGCTCGTGTTCCAGGAGCGGCTGGCGGCCATCGGGCAGGTCGCGGCCGCCGTCGGCCACGAGCTGCGAAACCCGCTCGGCGTGCTGACGAACTCGCTGTACCTCGTCAGAACCGCGATCCCGGGCGGCGACCGGGCCAAGATCGAGCGCCACCTGGCGACGGCCGAGCGCGAGATCGGCGCGGCGGTCGTCATCGTCGAGGGACTGCTCGACTTCGCCCGCCAGAGCGAGCCCGAGCTCGAGCCCTTCGACCTCGACGACCTGGTCGACGAATCGCTCGGCGTGGCCGCGCCGCCACCGGGGATCGAGGTCACCCGGCGCGGGCTGGGTGGGATCGGCGGCGTGCGCGCGGACCGCCAGCAGCTGCGCCAGGTGCTCCTCAACCTGCTCACGAACGCCTACGCCGCGATGGACGGCACCGGCGTCATCACGATCGAGGCGGTCCCCGGCGCGGGCGGCGTCGAGATCCGGGTCACGGACACCGGCGCCGGGATGGACGGGGAGACCGTGAACCACATCTTCGACCCGTTCTACACCCGCAAGGCGAAGGGCATCGGCCTCGGCCTCGCCGTCTCGCGGCGGATCGTCGAGGCACACGGCGGCACGATCGCCGCGCGGTCGGCGCCCGGCGAGGGCACGACGTTCACGATCGGCCTGCCCGGCGCGCTCGTGACGAGGGCGGAGGCGCCCGCGTGAAGGTGCTCGTCGCCGACGACGAGGCCGGGATGCGCGAGACGCTCGCCGACATCCTGTCCGAGTCCGGCTACGGCGTGACGGCCGCGGCCGACGGCGACGCCGCCCTCGACGCGATCCGCACGAACGACTTCGACGTCGTCGTCATGGACATCCGGATGCCCGGGCGTGACGGCGTCTCCGTGCTGCGCGAGGTGGGCACGCCCCCGCCGCGCGTGATCCTGATGACCGCCTACGCCAAGGAGCGCCATCTGCGCGAGGCGCGCGAGAAGGCGTTCGCCGTCGTCCACAAGCCGTTCCCCGTCCCGCATCTGCTCGACCTCGTCGCATCCGCGGTGGGTGCGGCCACGTGAGCGCGCTCGTGGGCCAGGCAACCCGGCCCGAGCTCGCCACCGGCGCGGTGCTCGTCGTCGACGACGACGAGGCGATACGCGAGACGGCCGTCGAGATCCTGGCCGAGAGCGGCATCGAGGCCGTCGGCGCCGCCTCGGCCGCGCAGGCGCTCGCCCTGCGGCCCGAGGTCGCGCCGGGCGTCGCGCTCGTCGACCAGCGGCTGCCCGACGCGACCGGCGTCCGCCTGGGGGCCGACCTCAAGCAGCAGGACGGCGACATGACGGTGCTGCTCGTCACCGGCTACGCGAGCCTGGAGAACGCGATCGCTGCGGTGGGTCACTTCGACGGCTACCTGACCAAGCCGGTGCCGCCGGCGGAGCTCGTGCGGGTCGTCCGCTCGGGCCTGGAGCACGCCCGCCTGCGGCGCGAGAACCGCGCATTGGTCGAGAAACTGCGCCGGGCGAACCTGCGTCTCGAGCAGAGCGTCGCCGAGCGCACGGCGGAGCTGACCGGCCTCGTCCGGCTGGCCGAGGCGCTGGCCGTGTCGAGCGACTCCCAGACGGTGATCCATGCCTGCCTGGAAACGGCGTCCGAGGTGACGGACGCGCTCTACGCCGGCCTGTACCTGGCCGAGGACGAGACCACGTCCGCCCTCGCACTGCGGGCGCGCACGCCCGGGTCGAGCCTGCCGGAGCGGCTGGACTGCGTCCCCCGAAACCTCTCCGACCGGCGCGAGGCGGGCGCAGCCGACGGGGGCGAGCGTTTCGGCGACGCGGTGCCGCTGACGGCGGGCGGCGAGGACGTCGGCGCCCTCGTCTTCGGCGGTGCGACCCGGCGCCGGCCCATGTTCCTCTCGACGCTGGCGGCGTCCACCGCCGTCGCGATCCAGAACGCCCAGCGGCTCGAGCGGGAGCGCGAGACGGTCGCCCAGCTCTCCGAGCTGTCCCGTATGAAGTCCACGTTCCTGGCCACCGTCTCTCACGAGCTGCGCACGCCGCTCGCGGCCGTGCTCGGCCTGGCGGAGCTCCTCGCCCGCGGGGAGAGCGGCGTCTCCCCTGAGCGGCGGGCCGAGATGACCGCCCAGATCCTGGACCAGGCCCAGCTCCTGAGCGCGATGATCGAGGACCTGCTCGACGCCACCCGGGTCGAGTTCGGGGGCCTGCGGGTCCGGAGCGAGCGGATCGACGTGGCCCGAATCGCCGAGCGCGTCCACGACACCTTCCACGCCCGCGGCCACCCGCTGCGGACACGCATCGGCCTCGATCTCCCGGCGGCGCTCGGCGATGAGGCGCGGCTGGGCCAGGTGCTCACGAACCTGGCCGGGAACGCGTTCAAGCACACCCGCCCCGGGACGACGGTGGAGCTCGTGGTGGGCTCCGACGACCACGAGGTGCACGTCGCGGTGATCGACCACGGCAACGGCATCGACCCCGAGTTCCTGGCCCGGATCTTCCAGCCGTTCACCCAGGAGACGGCGAGCGACGCCCGCCAGGAGGGCCTGGGCCTGGGGCTTTACATCGTCCACGGCCTCGTCGACGCCATGGGCGGCACCGTCGAGGCGACGAGCACGCTCGGCGTGGGCAGCCGCTTCACCGTCCGCCTGCCGCGGGCCCCCGAGGCATAAGGTGATTGATTCCGCGCCCCCGCGCGCCTGGACACAGACTCTTGGCACGTATTCGGATCGCTGGTGGGGCTGCGGCTGCGAACCGTCGCATCGCGGCGTCCTCGGTCGCGCCCAGATTTCAACCGATATGAACGCTCCCTGCGTCCTTGCGCTGCTCGGTTCGCAACCGCCCAGGACATCACGGGGGCGCGGGATCAACCACCTGCCTCGCCGTAGCGGTGCCACGCGCCGGCGCCGAGCGCGACGGCCGCCAGCACCGCCGCCACGATTGCCACGGCGGCCGGGAGCGAGACATGCGTGTCGAGCAGTCCGACCGTGATCACCGAGCCCGCCACCGCGACGTAGATCGAGGTGATGAACGCGGCCGTGACCTCGCCGCGGCGGTCGGGCGGCGCGATCCGGTTCAGGTCGTCCTGTGCGTAGAGGAACCCGACTCCGTGGCCGGCCCCGGTCAGGACGGCGGCGACGAGCAGGAGCGACAGCGATCCGAGCGGCGACGCCGCGACCAGGCCGGCCAGGCCGAGCGCGAGCAGCGCGACCCCGGCCTGCTGCGCCCGCCCCGAGGTGATCCCGTGGTGCGCGGCCACCTGGGCGGCGCACGACGCGGCCAGCATCAGCGCGGTGATCGCGCCGAGCAGGGCCAGGTTCGACGTGCCGAGCAGCGTCGCGGCGTAGGAGGGCACGATCGAGAGGAAGAGCGCGACGGCGGCCCAGAGCACGGCCGCCGTCAGGGCGACCCGGGCGAACGGCCGCCGGATGTCGGTGGGCACCGCCGGGCGCGTGACCTGCCAGCGGCCGCCCCGCCCCCGGACCGGCTCCGGGACGCGGAGCGCGAGCAGCGCCACCGCGGCGGTCGCGCCGAGCAGCACGACGTAGGGCAGCCGCAGCGGGGAGGGCGCCCACTCGGCCAGCAGGCCCGCGACGAGGGGGCCGGCGCCGCTGCCGCCCGCCTGCGCCAGCCCGGCCAGCAGCGCGGGTCGGCGGGCGTTGCGGTCGGGCTCGAGCTCGACCAGCGCCGCCGTCGCCGCGCTCGACGCCATACCGACGGCGAGACCCTGGAACGCGCGCCCGGCGAAGAGCCACGCGGTGCTCTGGGCGAGCGCGAACACGATCAGCCCGGCCGCGCCCGCGCCCAGGCCCATCAGGAGCACGATCCTGCGTCCGAGCCGGTCGGACAGCTGCCCGAACAGCATGAGCGCCGGAACGAGCACGAAGGCGTAGAGCGCGAAGACCGCGGTCAGGACAGCGCTCGAGAACCCGAACCGCTCGCTGTAGACGGCGTAGAGCGGCGTCGGCAGGTTCACGCCCGCCATCAGCACCACCCACGCGATCCAGACGATCACCATCGGGCGGGCGGAGCCACGGGCCGGGACATCCCGCCGCGGTGCCCGCTGCGGCGCCCGGAGTGTCGCGGACAGGGGCATCCACGGTCGGTACCCCGCCCCCGTGGCCCGGGAACATCGCGACCCCTGTGCTAGTGGATCGTCAGGCAACGTTTGCCGGGTTCCGGCGGCTGCAACCCGTCGCATCGCGGTGTCCTCGGTCGGCCCGATATTCCCGATATCGGGCCTCCCTGCGTCCTTGCGCTGCTCGGGTTTCGCTCGCCGTCGACAC
>JAICJC010000129.1 GCA_025928655.1 Thermoleophilia bacterium
GCGCGAGGCGGCCGTCGCCGCCGACCGCGCGCACGTCGTCGTGACGCCGGACGCACCGGCCGCCGCGGCCGGGCGCGAGCTCGTGACGACGCTCGCCCGCGCGGGCTCGGCCGACGGCATTCGCGTGGTCGTCAATCGCTGGAGCCGGCGGTCCGAGCTCTCGCTACGCGGCATCGCCCGGACCGTCGGCGTGCCGGTGGCCGCAGTTGTGCGCGCGGACGCGGAGGCGCTCGACGCCCTTGCCGACGGCCGCGCGCGGCTCGACCGGTGGCCGGGGCGCCGGCACACCGTGGCCCTGCGGGAGCTGGCGGCGGAGGTGTCGGCATGACCGATCCGGTCGCGGCGCTCGCCGCCGGATACCGCGAACGGCTGCGGCGGGAGCTGCTCGACCGGCCTTCGGGCGGCAGCCTGCGCGCCGCCGCCGAGCGGGTCGCCTGGGAGCTCCTGCACGCTGACCGGGTCGCACTGGATCCTGCGGACGCCCGCCGCCTGGTCGCCGGGATCGTGGACGACACGGTCGGCCTCGGCCCGATCGATCCGCTCCTGCGCGACCGCGGCGTCACCGAGGTGATCGCGAACGGCCCCGGCCGGGTCTACACCGAGCGCGGGGGACGGCTCGTGCGCGAGCCGGTCGCCTTCCGCGACGACGAGCACCTGCGCCAGGTCATCGACCGGGTCGTCAGCTCCGTCGGGCGCCGGGTGGACGAGTCGAGCCCGATGGTGGATGCCCGCCTCTCGGACGGAAGCCGGGTGAACGCCGTGCTGCCGCCGGTCGCGCTCGACGGCCCGCTGCTCACGATCCGCAAGTTCGCGCGCGCGCCGTTCCGGGTCGAGGATCTCGTCGCTGCCGGCAGCCTCACGACCGCGCAGGCGGACATGCTGGAGCGCTGCGTGCGCGGACGGCTGAACGTGGTCGTCTCGGGCGGGACGGGCACGGGCAAGACGACGCTCCTGAACGCGCTGGCGGGCTTCATCGACCCGGCCGAGCGGATCGTCACGGTCGAGGACGCCGCCGAGCTGCGGCTGCCGCAGCCGCACGTCGCCCGGCTCGAGAGCCGGCCGCCGAACGTCGAGGGGCGTGGCGAGGTCACGCTGCGCGCGCTCGTGCGCAACGCCCTGCGGATGCGCCCCGACCGCATCGTCGTCGGCGAGGTGCGCGGCGGCGAGGCGCTCGACATGCTGCAGGCGATGAACACCGGCCACGACGGTTCGCTCACGACCGTCCACGCCAGCTCGCCCGCGGACGCCGTGCGGCGCATCGAGACGATGGTGCTCATGGCCGGCCTCGACCTGCCGCACGTCGCGGTGCGGGAGCAGGTCGCCTCCGCGGTCGACGTGATCGTGCACCTCGTGCGGGACGGCGACGGCTCTCGGCGCGTCCGGTTCGTCGACGCGCGCGGGCGCGACGGACAGCTGCACATGCTCGACGCGCGGCTGTTGGACGAGCTGCGGGAGCGGCGATGCGCTTACCCCGGCGGCTGAGCAACGCGCCCGCGGCCGAGCTGGCCGTGGTGGTGGAGATCCTGGCGGCGCACGTCCGCGCGGGCCGGTCGCTGTCCCAGGCGCTCGCGGATGCGGTCGTCGACGTCCCCGCGCCGTCCACGGAGGTGGTCGCGGCGGCGGCGGCCGACGCGGCGCTCGGCGTCCCGGCCGCCGACGCGCTGCGCCGGCTCGGGGACGGACCCGACGTGGGGTACCTGGCCGCGGCGGTGCGGCTGCAGACCCGGGCGGGCGGCGACCTCGCGCTGCTGCTCGAGCGGACGGCCGAGCTCCTGCACGAGCGCCGGGCCCAGCGGCGGGCGGCGGAGGTGGCCACCGCGCAGGCCCGCGCCACCGGCCGGATCGTGACTGCGATGCCTGGGCTCGGAGTCGCCGCGCTGTACCTCGCCGACCGGCCCGGTTTCGACCTGCTGGTGCGCTCGCCGCTAGGGTGGCTGGCGCTGGCCGCGTCTGCGGGGCTGGCGGCGGCAGGACACGCCCTGATCCGCCGCCTGTCCGAGGTCGACCCGTGACCGGGTGGATGCTGCTCGCGCTGGCGGCCTTCGCCCTCCTCGAGGCCCGGCGCGCGGCCGCCCGCGATCGCACTGTGAACCCGCCCGACAGGGGCGAACGCGGCAGCCCGTCCGCGCGCCTGCTGTCGGCACTCGGGCGCCGGCCGGCGGCCCTGCTCGCTCGGCGCGGCCTCGACATGTCGCCGTTCCAGGCCGGAGCGGCGATGGCGTTCGCCGCCCTCGGCGTCGTCGCGTTCATGGTGAGCGGCGGGCTCACCGGCATCGTCGCGGCGCTCGCGCTCACCGGGTTCGGGGCGGCGTATCCCGGCCTGTGGCTGCGCGCGGCCGCGGCCCGCCGGACGGAGCGGATCGAGCGGCGGGTGCCGGAGCTGGTCGAGCTGGTGGCGAGCACGGTCGCCGCGGGCGCCGGGCTGGACGCGGCGTTGCAAGGCGCCGCGGAGGCCGTGGGGGGCGAGCTGGGCGCCGAGCTCGATCGCGCCTACGCGAACATCACGCTCGGGCGTCCGCGCGCCGACGAGCTGCGTGACCTGGCCGCGCGCACCGGCTCGGCGTCGCTGGCCCAGCTTGCGCTGACGTTGCGGCTGAGCGACCGCCTCGGCGTCCCCCTGGCCGAATCGCTGCGGCGCCAGGCCGACCGCTCCCGCACCCAGCGGGCACGGGACGTCCAGGAACGGGCGGCCAGGGCGGGGCCGCGGGTGCTCGTCGTCGTGGTCTTCGTGCTCGTGCCGGCGGCGCTGCTCCCGTTGACGGCCGCCGTCCTGCTCACCGTGTCAGTCTCGTTGTCGGGGTTCTGACGGGTCTGGGTCATCCGATCCCGCCTACGCCGGCCCCACGCGCCCTCGCCGGGCGGAGTTGTGACCGCAACGGCACACGTCGTCACCCATCCGTGACGCACACATCCCTAGCCTCGGAGTCATGCGCCGCGGCCAGGCAACGATCGAGTACGTGCTCCTGCTGACGGCGCTGATGCTGAGCCTCTGCGTGCTCGTGCGCTACGAGACGCCGGTGCGCTGGATGGCGCGCACGATCACCCACGCGCTGCCGCACCGGCAGGGCGGGGGAGGGGGCGGCGGGCAAAGCCACGGGCCCGAGCATCGCCGGCCGCACCCGTGCCTGTGTCCGGCCGATCCGTAGGGGCGCCGTGACGGCCTCCTTCGGGTTCTCTTAGCCCCGCCCATTAGTCTTCGACGCGTGGCTGACCAGAAGACACGCCAGCAGCGCCGTGCGGCCGAGCGGGGGCGCGGGGAGCGGCTCACCTCCCAGCCGGCGAAGCGGAAGGGCCTGAGCCCGGTGGCGCTCGCGGCGGGCGGCATCGTCGGCCTGGTCATCGTGATCGCGGCCCTCGTCGGCGCGAAGCTGCTTCAGAGCTCGCCCAAGCCGGCCAAGCGCACCGGCCTCGTGCCGGCCTCCGTCGTCCACGACGTGGCCAGCGTGCCTGCGTCGACCTTCAACAGCATCGGGGCCGTCCCGGGCATCGGTGGGATCGCGAACGTCGGCGGGACGACGCTCACGCAGGGCGGCAAGCCCGTCGTGCTCTACATCGGCGCCGAGTACTGCCCGTTCTGCGCGGCCGAGCGCTGGCCGCTCGTGACGGCGCTCTCGCGCTTCGGCACCTTCACCGACCTGGGCGCGACCCACTCGGCGACGAACGACGTCTACCCGAACACGCCCACATTCTCGTTCTACAAGGCCACGTACCAGAGCAAGTACCTCGCCCTGCAGACGGTCGAGCTCTACGGCAACCGGCCCGTCAACGGCAGCTACCCGCCGCTCGAGAAACCGAACGCCCAGCAGAACGCGCTCATCCAGAGGTACGACCCGAAGGGCACCATCCCGTTCATCTACTTCGGCAAGTACCTGCAGACCAACGCGAGCTACAACCCGCAGATCCTGGCGGGGATGACGATGCCGCAGGTTGCGAGGGCGGTGGGCGACACGAACACCGACCAGAGCGTCGCCATCCTCGGCAGCGCGAACCAGCTCACGGCCGCGATCTGCGCCGAGACCGGCGGCCGGCCGGCGAGCGTGTGCGCGAGCCCCGGCGTGACGGCGGCGGCAAAGCACCTGCCGAAGTCGTGACCGCCGGCCGCCCGGTGCCGGCGTGGGTGCTGGCCTCGTCTGCGCTTCTGGTGCTGATCGGCCTCGGCGACGCCGCCTACCTGACGCTCACCCACTTCACCACCACCGTCCAGCTGGCCTGCTCCGCCGGCGGGACGATCGACTGCGAGAAGGTGACGACGAGCCCGGAGTCGTACATCGTCGGCATCCCCGTCGCGGTCCTCGGGCTCGCGTACTTCGTCGTCGCCGCCGTCCTGTGCGCCCCGCCGGCCTGGCGCTCGCGCGCGCCGCTCGTGCGCTACGCCCGCCTGGCCTGGGCGATCGGCGGCGTCTGCACCGTCGTCTACCTGATCTACGCCGAGCTGTTCGAGATCGACGCCATCTGCCTGTGGTGCACGCTCGTCCACGTCGTCACGATCACCTTTTTCGTCGTCGTGGTGATGGGGGAGGCACTGCTCGAAGGCTCGTCGTCCGGCGTCCCGGCCGGGTAACATCCGCGCCCATGACGACCCCTCCGACCTCGACGTCGCGCTGGTGGGTGCTGCTCATGACGCTCGTGCTGCTGGGGGCGCTGGTGCTGATCGTCTACGTGAGCAAGTAGCCACCGTGGCTGCGGCCGGCGCGACAGCAGACATCGTCAGCGACAACCCCGCCGATCCCGGCGACCGCGTCGGGAGCTTCCGGCCCGGCGGCGGCATCGACGTCGACCGGGCCGTCTCGGCCGCCCGCGACGCCGCGGCCGGCTACGCGGCCCTCCCGGCACAGGCCCGCGCCGACTCCCTGCACCGGGCCGCCGGCCGGGTGGAGGCGAGGGCGGCGGAGCTGGCGGAGCTCGTCCGCCGCGAGGTGGGAAAGCCGGTGCTCGAGGCCCGCGGCGAGGTCGCCCGCACCGCCGCCATCCTGCGCTACCACGCCCAGGCGGCGCTCGACCCCGACGGCGACACCTTCCCGTCGGGCGACGGCCGCTCGCTGCTCATGGCCCGGCGCCGCCCGCGCGGCGTGGTCGGCCTGATCACGCCCTGGAACTTCCCCATCGCCATCCCGGCCTGGAAGCTCGCGCCCGCGCTCGCCTATGGAAATGCGTGCGTGTGGAAGCCGTCGCCGTTCTCGCCCGCGTGCGCCGAGGCCCTGCTCGAGTGCCTCGCGCCCGAGCTGCCCGGGCCGGTCGTCCAGATGGTGCAGGGCCGCGCCGACGCTGGCGCCGCCCTGGTCGGGCATCCCGGCGTCCACGCGATCTCGTTCACCGGCTCCGTCGCGACCGGGAACGCGGTCGCCCGGATGGCGGTCGAGCGCGGCGCCGCCGCCCAGTGCGAGATGGGCGGCCAGAACGCCTCGATCGTGCTCGCCGACGCCGATCTCGAGGCGGCGGCGGCGACGATCGCGACCGCGGCGATGGGCTACGCCGGCCAGAAGTGCACCGCGACCAGCCGGGTCATCTGCGACGGCGCGACGGCGGCCGGCATGCGCGACGCCCTGGTCGCGGCGGTCGAGGGCCTGCGGGTCGAGGATCCCGCCGAGGAGGCGTGCCGGGTCGGGCCGCTGATCTCGGCCGGCGCCCGCGACGCGGCCGCCGCGGCGGTGAAGCGCGGGGTGGAGGCGGGCGGGCGGCTGCTCGCCGGCGGCGGCCCGCTGGACGCCCCCGGCAACTACCTCGCGCCGGCGCTCGTCGAGGTCGACGACCCGTCCGCCGAGCTGGCCCAGGAGGAGGTGTTCGCGCCGGTCTGTGCGCTGATGCGGGCCGACGGGGCGGACGCGGCGGTCGAGCTTGCAAACGGTGTCCGCCACGGCCTCGTCACCGCCGTCTTCACGCGCGACCTCGACCGCGTGCTCGACCTGGCCAACCGGCTCGACACCGGCCTCGTGCGGGTGAACCAGCCCACGTCCGGCGTCGACCTGCACACGCCGTTCGGCGGCGAGAAGGCGTCGGGCCTGGGGCCGCGTGAGCAGGGCAAGGCCGCCCGCGAGTTCTACACCAGCCTGCGCACGGTGCTGATCTCGCCCTCGTGCTAAAGTAGTCACGAGGTCTATAAGTGACCGAGGCCGAAACCCCGCGCGTCGCCGCAGATGTGGCCGTGTTCGCTTTCCGGGACGGGGCCATGAACGTCCTCCTCGTCCGCCGGCGCTACGAGCCCTACGAGAGCTACTGGGCGCTCCCCGGCGGCCTGCTGGCGCCGGACGAGACGCTCGAGGAGGCGGCCGAGCGCGAGCTGCGCGAGGAGACCAACGTCACCGACACCTACATGGAGCAGCTCGCCACCTTCTCGGAGCTCGACCGCGATCCCCGCGGACGGGTGATCTCGTGCTGCTACCTGGCCCTCGTCGACGGCGGCCGGGTGCGGCTGCGCCCCGGCTCCGACGCGCGCGAGGCGGCCTGGCGGCCGCTCGAGCCGCTGCTGCGCGACACGGAGAAGCGGACCGTGCTCGCCTTCGACCACGACCGGATCCTGGCCTACGCCCGCCAGCGGCTCGCCTACAAGCTCGAGTACCAGAACGTGGCCTGGAGCCTTCTGCCCGAGACGTTCACGCTCTCGGAGCTGCGACGCGTGTACGAGGCCGGGATCGGCCGCGCGTTCGAGCCGAACAACTTCCGCCGCATCGCCCTCGGGTGGGGTGTGCTGGCAGAGTCGGGCGAGCGGCCCACGGGCGGCCGCCCCGCCGCGATCTACCGGTTCGCCGACCGCCGGCCCCTGATCCTGGCGCAGAGCGCCCGCTACCGGAGGTCGGCGTGATCGCGTGGCCGCCCGTCGAGCTCATGACCGACGAGTACCAGCTCGCCATGGCGGACTCCTACCTGGCCCAGGGCAAGGCCGACGGCCGGGTCGCGTTCGAGCTCTTCGTGCGCGCGCTCCCGCAGGATCGCGGCTTCCTGGTCGCCGCCGGCCTCGAGCGCGTCTGCGACTACCTGACGAGCTTCCGGTTCGGGACGGAGGCGATCGACTACCTGCGCCGTTCGCACACCGTCAGCGACCCGCTCCTGCGCCATCTGGCGTCGCTCCGCTTCGACGGCGACGTCGACGCCGTCCCCGAGGGCACGGTCGTCCACGCCGGCGAGCCGCTGCTGCGCGTCGAGGGCGGCCGGCTCGCCTGCCAGCTGGCCGAGACCTTCCTGCTGAACCAGGTGAACTTCCAGACCATGATCGCCACCAAGGCGGCCCGGATCGTGGCCGCCGCCGGCGGGCGGCCGGTGGTCGACTTCGGCTTCCGCCGCGCCCACGGCGCCGACGCCGGACTGCTCGCCGCCCGCGCCGCCTACATCGGCGGCTGTTCGGCCACCGCCACCGTCGCGGCTGGGTTCCTGTGGGGCATCCCGACGTCAGGGACGATGGCGCACAGCTACGTGCTTTCCTTCCCGAGCGACGTCGAGGCGTTCAGCGCGTTCATGCGCGACCATCCCGACCGCTCGACGCTCCTGATCGACACCCGCGACGCGATCTCCGGCGCCCGGGCCGCCTGCCGCGCGTCCCAGCTCACGGGCATCGTGCCCCAGGCCGTGCGGCTCGACTCCGGCGACCTGGTGGAGACGGCGGGCGCCGTGCGCGCGATCCTGGACGGCGGCGGGTGCGCCGAGACGCAGATCGTCTGCTCCGGCGATCTCGACGAGTACCGGATCGCGAAGCTGCTCGCCGCGGGGGCGCCCATCGACGGGTTCGGGGTGGGCACGGCGCTGACGACGTCCAACGACGCGCCGGCGCTGGGCGGGGTCTACAAGCTCGTGGAGAGCGACGGCCGCCCGGTGATGAAGGCGGCGGGGGCGAAGTCGAACCTGCCCGGCCGCCACCAGGTGTTCCGCACCGTTGCCGGCGACGTCATCGGCCTGGTCGGCGAGGACGTCACCGGCAGCCCGCTGCTCGAGCCCGTCATACGCGCCGGCGCCCTGGTGACGCCGGCGTCCTCGCTGGGCGAGATCCGCGACCGGGCCGCCGCCCAGATTGCCGCGCTGCCCGAGCGGGTACGGGCGCTGCGCGACCCGGACACGATGCCGCCGCAGCACTCGCCGCGGCTCGCCGCCCTCGAGGAGGAACTGTCATGACCGGCCCCGACCCGGCCACGGCCCTGATCGTTGTCGACATGCAAAACGACTTCTGCCCCGGCGGCGCCCTCGGCGTGGACGGGGGAGATCTGCTCGCGCCGGCGCTGGCGCGAGCCGCCGAGTCCGCCGGGACGGTCGTCGCCACCCGCGACGCCCACCCGGCCGACCACATCTCCTTCGCGGCCCGGGGCGGCCCGTGGCCCCCGCACTGCGTCGTGGGGACGGCGGGTGCCGAGCTGCATCCGTCCGTCGCCGGGATGCGCTTCGACCGTGTCCAGGACAAGAGCAGCGACCCGGACCACGAGACGTACTCGGGCTTCGAGGGCACCGGCCTCGGCGACTACCTGCGCGGGCGCGGCGTCACGCGGGTGCTGATCGGCGGCCTCGCCACGGACTACTGCGTGCGGGCCACGGCCCTCGCCGCCATCGCGGAGGGGTTCGAGACCACCATCCTCACCGACGCGGTCGCGGCGGTCGAGGTGACGCCCGGCGACGGCCGGCGGGCGCTGGACGAGATGCGCGCGGCCGGCGGTGCGCTCGACCGGCTCGACCTGCTGCGCGACGAGGCGGCGCTCGCGCCCATCCTCGACCGCAAGGCCGGGCGGCTGCACGAGGTCATGGGCGCGGCGGGGCGGGGGAAGGTGGTGATCGGCCTCTCCGGCGGGATCGACTCGGCGGTCGCGATGGCGTTCGCGGCCCGCACCCTCGGGCCGGAGCAGGTCATCGCCGTGCGGCTGCCCTCGCGCCACACCGAGCAGGTGCACATGGACGACGCGGCCGCCTCTGCAGCCGCCGCCGGGCTGCCGGAGTCGAACCTCCTGACCGTCTCGATCGACCCGATGGTCGACGCGCTGGCCGGGGCCCGGCCGACCCTGCGCGGGTCGGACATCCGCGAGGGCAACGCGAGCGCCCGGGCGCGCATGATCGTGATCTACGACCTCGCCCAGGAGCACGGTGCGCTCGTCCTCGGCACCGAGAACCGCACCGAGAACCTGCTCGGCTACTTCACCCGCTTCGGCGACGCGGCCTCCGACATCGAGCCGATCACCGATCTCTACAAGACCGAGGTGCGCGCGGCCGCGCGCGTCCTGGATCAGCCGCAGGTGGTGCTGGACAAGCACCCGACGGCCGGCCTCTGGGGCGGCCAGACCGACGAGGACGAGCTCGGCTTCACCTACCGCGACGCCGACCTGGCGCTGGTGGCGATGTTCGACCTCGGGATGACGCCCGAGGCGGCCGCGGAGCGCACCGGCGTCGACCTCGACGTGGTGCGACGGGTGAAGGCGCGGGCCGAGGCGGTCGCATGGAAGCACACCGTCCCGCACGCGCTGCCGGCGTGAAGAGGGGACTGTCCCCGCCAAGCGGGGACAGTCCCCAGCTACTGCTAGGCCGCGCGCAGCGGCTGCATGTCGGCGGAGGCGGCGAGCTCGCGGAGCGCCTCGGCCTCCAGCTGGCGGACGCGCTCGCGCGTCAGCCCGACGATGCGTCCGATCTCCTCGAGGTTGCGCGGATCCTGGCCGTCGAGCCCGAACCGCAGCTCGAGGATCAGGCGCTTGCGCTCGCCCAGGCGGGCGAGACCCTCGCGCAGCCGCTCGTGACGCAGGTGCGTCTCGGCCAGCTCCTCGGGGTTGCCGGCATCCGGGTCGGCGATCATGTCGCCGAGCTCGGAGTCGCCGTCCTCGCCGACCGGCTCGTGCAGCGACACGGTCTTGCGGGCCAGACCCAGCGTCTCGGACACCGCGTCCGACGTCAGCTCGGCCGCGCGCGCGATCTCATCCTCGGAGGGCTCCCGGCCGAGGCTGGCCTCGAGCGAGCGCCGGGCGCGCTCGATCGCCCGCAGGCGGTCGGAGACGTGCACGGGCAGCCGGATCGTGCGGCCGCTGTTCGCGATGGAGCGCTGCACGGCCTGGCGGATCCACCAGGTCGCGTACGTCGAGAACTTGAGGTCGCGGCGCCAATCGAACTTCTCGACCGCGCGGTTCAGGCCCAGCACACCCTCCTGGATCAGGTCGAGGAAGGGCACGCCCTGGCCGCGGTACTGCTTGGCGATCGACACGACGAGGCGCAGGTTGGACTCGATCATCCGCCGCTTCGCGACGGGGTCGCCGGCCTCGATGCGCTTCGCCAGCATGACCTCCTCGTCCTTCGTCAGCAGCGGGTAGCGGCCCGCCTGGCGCAGGAAGAGGTCAAGGCTGTTCGTCGTCGCGATCTCGACCTCGACGACC
>JAICJC010000027.1 GCA_025928655.1 Thermoleophilia bacterium
AGTCATGCGCGCCATGGTAGGAGCGCGCTCGGACGGACCAAGAAGTCGCTGGTATCGTCAGCCTCGTATGTCCGAGACCCTGCGTGGCCTGTGGCTCGAGGTGCGGATCATCCCGGTGCTCCTGTGGAGCTTCTCGGCCCTCACGCTCGGCACGGCGCTGGCGTCCCGGGGCCACGGGCTGCAGGTCTGGTACTACCTGGGCGCGGTCGCGCTCGGGGTGCTGATCCAGGGTCTGCTGGCCCACTCCCTCAACGAGGTCGAGGACTGGCGCTCGGGCACCGACCGGCACGCCTCGCCCCGGATCCTCTCCGGCGGGAGCAAGGTGATCGTTGCCGGGCTGCTCCCGCCGCGGGCGCTGTGGTGGGTGTTCGCCGCCGCCTTCACGGCGACGACCGTGATCGGGCTCGCGCTCGTCGCGGCGGCCGGCCTCGACCTGCTGCCGTTCGGCCTGGTCGGCGTCGCCGGCGCGATCCTCTACACCCTGCCGCCGGTCCGTGCCGCCTACCGGCCGTTCGCGGGCGAGGCGATCGCGTTCGTCTGCCTGGCCGACTGCGTCGGCGGCGCCCACCTGCTCCAGGGGCCGTCCATCGACGGCACCACCGCCGCGGCCGCGGTTGCGGTGGCCGCCTATGCGGTATCCATGCTCATGGTGCACCACTACCTCGACCACGACGCGGACGCCGCCGCCGATCCGCCCAAGGTGACCTCGATCGTCCGGCTCGGCCTCGCCGCCGGGCGCCGCGACGCGATCGCCTGGTGCCGCGTCGCGATGGTCGCCGCCATCGCGGGGTCGGCGGCGCAGCCGCGGCTGCTGCCGCTCGTCTTCGGGTACGCGATCGGCCTCGCCGCCCACCTCCGCTGCCGCCCCGCGGACGTCGCGTCGGTCACGATGTGCGAGACCGTGATCATCTTCGCCGGCATCGCCTCCGCCCTGTGCGCCGCCGCGCTGCTCGAGCCTCCGCTCGTCCTCACGCTGCTCGCGGCGGCCGTGCTTATCGCCCTCGAGATGCGGATGGCCGTCGCGCCCGCCCATACGCCCGCTGCATGACGCTCGAGGAGGAGCTCGAGACGGCGGTCGCGGCGGCGGGCAGGCACGCGCGGCCGGGAGAGCAGCCGGTGGCGGTGATGGCATCCGAGCCGGGTGGGGCGCGGGTGTTCGTGGTCGCGCTGGCCGCGGGCGAGGAGCTCGCGTACGTGGCCGTCGACCACGCCGGGGCGGCGGTCGCCGACCGGCGCCTGGTGAAGGACGCGGTCTCGCTCACCGCTCTGGCCGAGCGGGCCGAGGAGGTGTCGGGGGCGACGGCCGCCGACCAGCTGGTGGCGCAGTTCCGCGCATCGTCCGAGGCGCTGCGGGAGGCCGGGGAGGGGGAGGCGGCCGCCGCCGCCGGGGCGGTCGCCGTGGCGGGCGAGCGCCTGGGCGCGGCCGCCGCCGGCCCCCGGGCGGCGACGCCGGTGTACCTCGACCGGATCGCGGCGCTCGCCGGCGAGCTGGCCGCGGCGATCGAGGCGTTCATCGGGCACGCCGAGCGGCTGGGGCAGGGCCTGGAGCGGCCGACCCCGGCCGCGGAGGCGGCGTGGGCGGCGCTGGGAGTCGCAGCCCGGGCCGGCGAGCCCGGCAACTTCGCCCGCGCGATGACGGCGTCCTCGGGCGCGGTGGAGGCGCTCGTCGCCGACGTGCTGGACCACTACCGGGGGGAGCTGGGCGGGTGAAGGCCTTCGACCGCCTGGTCGCCGCGTCGCTGCCGGCGGTGCCGCGCCTCGTCGTGCGCAAGATCGCCGACCGCTACATCGCCGGCGAGACGCTCGAGGACGCCGTGGCCACCGTGCGCGGGCTGAACGCCCTGGGCGCGATGGCGACGGTCGACGTCCTGGGCGAGTTCATCTCGCGCCCCGAGGAGGCCGAGGAGACGGCCACCCAGTACGAGCGGGCGCTGGACGCGATCGCCGCCGGGCAGCTGGACGCGAACGTGTCGGTGAAGCTCTCGGCGCTCGGGATCGAGATCGACCGCGCGCTCGTCGACCGCACCCTCGCGCGGGTGCTGCGCTCGGCCGGCCGCCACCGCATCTTCGTGCGCATCGACATGGAGCACAGCGGCCTCATCGACGAGACGCTGGACGTCTATCGCGGCCTGCGCGGCGCCGGCCACGACGACGTCGGGATCGTGATCCAGTCGTACATGCGCCGGGCCGAGGCGGACGTGGCGGCGCTCGCCGACCTGACGCCCAGCGTGCGGCTCGTGAAGGGCATCTACCTCGAGCCGGAGGACATTGCCTACCAGGCGATGCCGGAGATCAACGCCAGCTACCTGCGCCTGCTGGAGCAGCTCGTCGAGCAGGGGAGCTACGTCGCCATCGCCACGCACGATCCGGCCCTGCTCGACGGCGCGCTCAACCTGATCGACCGGCGGGGCCTGGGGCGCGACCGCTACGAGTTCCAGATGCTGCTCGGGGTGGCCGAGGAGGCGCGCCGGAAGCTCATCGCCGACGGGCACCGGCTGCGTGTTTACGTGCCGTACGGGCGAGCATGGTACGCCTACTCCGTGCGCCGCCTGAAGGAGAACCCGAGCATCGCCGGCTACGTCGCGCGCGACGTGGTGCGCACGATCGTCCCGGGGATGCGATGAGCGCGGCGCGCACCCTGCGCGTGGCGCTCGCGGGCGCGGCGGCCGCCGGCGTCTGGGTCGCGGTCGAGCCGGCGATCCGGCGGGTGACCGGCGGCCGTCACACCCAGGTGCGGCTGCTCGGCGGCCTGGTCGCACCGCGCGGCCCGTGGCGCGAGATCGGGCTCGGGATGCACCTTGCCAACGGCGCCATGTTCGGCCTCGCCTTCGACCGTCTGGGGCTGCGCGGCGCCGGCAGCGGCGCCGTCGCGGCCGAGGCCGAGAACGCCCTGCTCTGGCCGCTCGTCGGGGTGATCGACCGGATCCACCCGGACGTGCGCAGCGGCGCCTGGCCGCCGCTCGCCCGCAGCCGCAGCGAGTTCGCGCAGGAGGTGCTGGGGCACGCGGTGTTCGGGAGCGTGATGGGCGCGCTCAGCCCGCGCCGCTAGCGGCGGCGGCTCGGAGCTAGTGCGTGGGCGTCTGCGGCGGGCCCTTGGTGGTGCCGTGGCCGAGCTCGTCCAGATCGGCCAGCCGAAGCTCCCCCAGCCGCCGCACCGGATGCCCCGCCGGCAGGTCGGCGATCAGCGCCTCGATGCGATCGGCGATCTGGTATGCGAACTGCGGCGTTGCCGGCCCCCACAGGGCGTCGATGTCGCGAACGGTCGGCTCTGCCATCGGCGCGGGAGCATAGCGGCGGGGGATCACGTCGACTGTTCCCATAGCAAATTTGCTATGAGTACGGCGTGGCGAGAATGAGCTACGACGAGGGGACGGCGGCGGCCTTCAAGGCGGTCCGCGAGGTCCCCCGCGAGGGGCTCGCGGAGTGGCGCGAGGCGGTGCGGCGCCACCTGCGGCCGGCGCCGGGGATGACGGTGGCCGACATCGGCGCCGGCACCGGCGCGTTCGCAACGTCCTTGCGCGACTGGTTCGGGATCGACGTCGTCGCGGTCGAGCCGTCGGCGGCGATGCGGGATCGGATCCCGCAGAGCGCAGCGATCCGCGTGCTCGCGGGCGATGCGACCGCGCTGCCGCTGCCGGACGCCTCGGCGGACGCGGCCTGGCTGTCCCTCGTCATCCACCACATCGGGGATCTGGCGGCCGCCGCCCGCGAGATCCGGCGCGTGCTCCGGCCCGGCGCTCTCGTGCTCATCCGGCAGGGCTTCCCGGGCAGGCTGGTGGGGGTGGAGCTCGTCCGCTGGTTCCCCGAGACCGCCCGGACGGTCGAGATGTACCCGACCCTGGCCGAGACCTGCCGGGCCTTCGCGGCCGCGGGGTTCCGGCAGGAGGCGCTCGAGCAGGTGCGCGAGACGTACCCGGGAAGCCTCGCGGACATCCTCGACGAGGTCGAGACGTTCCGCCGGGCCGACACCACGATGCGCAACCTCACCGACGCCGAGCTCCTGCGCGGGACGCAACGCATCCGCCGTGCGCTGCGGGAGGCCGGGGATCGCGAGCCGCGAGGCAACGTGCTCGACCTGCTCGTCCTGCGCTGAGGGCCGGCTGCCCGGCGGCTCATCGCCCATACACTCTTCGCATGGCACCGGCCGGCCGCGACGAACGCTCGAGCCCGCCGCTCGCCGTCCCCGGCGGCCTGCTCGGCCCCAGGGCGAGTTCGGCCATCGCGAGCACCTGCGCCTGGCCTGGCGGGAGCTGCGCGGGCACGACCGCGGGGTCGCGCTGGCCCGGATCGAGACGGCCATCCGGCATGTCGCCGAGGCGCACGGCGCGCCGGGCAAGTACCACCGCACGATGACCGAGGCGTGGGCGGCGCTCGTCGGCCACCACCTGGCGGAGGAGCCGGAGCTCGACTTCGACGCGTTCCTCGAGCGCTTCCCGGCGCTGATGGACGGCGGCCTCCTTAGGCGCCACTTCAGCCCCGAGCTGCTGGCGGCGCCGGCCGCCCGGGCCGCGTGGGTCGACCCCGACCTGCGGCCGCTGCCGGCGCACACGTCGGCCACATCCCCGAACGCCCCCCGGCCGACCTGTAGACTCGGGCTCGGTCATTCGGGGAGGGGTCTTCTGATGCACCGTCATTCGCTGCACGAGGTCAGGGCCGAGGCGTTCAACTACGTGTGGGACAACGCGATCCCACCCGCGCTCGAGGTCGAGTCCGGCACGGAGGTCGAGCTGCACGTCCGCGACGCCGGCGACGAGCAGATCGGCCGCGACTCCGGCGCCGAGGCGGTCGGCTCGCTCGACTTCTCGCACGTGAACCCCGTCAGCGGCCCGGTGTTCGTGAAGGACGCGAAGGCGGGCGACGTGCTCGCGGTCGAGATCCTCGAGCTGCGCCCCGGCGACTGGGGCTGGACGGCGATCATCCCCGGCTTCGGGCTGCTCGCCGAGGAGTTCCCCGAGCCGTGGCTGCGGATCTCCGACGTCGACGGCGACGCCCGCCGGGTGCGGTTCGCCGAGGGCGTGACGCTCCCGTTCGAGCCCTTCCCGGGGACGATCGGCGTCGCCAAGCCGGAGCCGGGCCCGCACTCGATCGTGCCGCCGTCGGCCTTCGGCGGCAACCTCGACATCAAGCACCTGCGCGCCGGCACGACCCTGTTTCTGCCCGTGGGCGTCGAGGGCGCCCTCTTCTCCGTCGGCGACACCCACGCCGCGATGGGGGACGGCGAGGTGTGCGGCACCGCGGTCGAGGCGGCGATGGACATCGTCGTGCGCCTGAGCGTGCGCCGCGACTTCTCGGTGCCGGCGCCGCAGTACACGGTCGCCGCCGGCGAGCTCGCCCGCACGGAGGCCGGCCCGTACCACGTGACGACCGGCGTCGGGCCCGACCTGATGGAGGCGACCCGGGGCGCGACGCGGGCGATGATCGAGCACCTGGGCCACATCCGCGGGCTCGACCGCCAGGAGGCCTACGCCCTCTGCTCGGTCGCCTGCGACCTGCGCATCCACGAGGTGGTCGACGCGCCGAACTGGGTCGTCGGCATGTTCCTGCCCCAGGCGATCTTCGACGAGGAGGGACGATGAGCACGGCTGAGAAGGGCCGCGGACTGCGCCGCGAGCTCCGGTTCTGGGAGACGATCGCGCTCTCGATCGGCATCATGGCGCCGACGGCCGCCATGGCCCTGAACGGCGTCGGCGTGGCCGGAAACGTCGGCCACGCGGTGCCGCTGGCCTTCCTGATCTCGGCGATCCTCGTCTTCCTGGTCGCGTTCGGCATCATGCGCCTCGCCGGCCACTACAGCCACGCCGGCTCGGTGTACGCGTTCACCGGCGCGACCCTCGGGCCCCGGGCGGGCTTCTTCTCGGGCTGGGCACTGCTCGGCACGTACCTCTCGTTCACGGTCGCGTCGACCGCCGAGGTCGGCCTGTTCACGGCCCAGTTCGCGAACGGCACCGGCATCTGGAGCGGGAGCGAGTGGATCGTGATCGCGCTCATCGCCGCTCTGTGCGTCGGCTTCCTCGCGTACAGCGACATCAAGATCACGACCCGGACGCTGCTCTCGATCGAGGCGGTCTCGGTGCTCCTGATCACCGTCCTGATGGTCGTCATCTTCGTCAAGCTCATCGCGGGCGACACCCCGGGGAACCAGGGCTTCACCGGCGACGTCTTCAAGCTTCCCGGCGGCACGTCGAGCTCGGCGCTCGGCCTCGGGATCGTGCTCGCGTTCCTCTCCTGGGGCGGCTTCGAGGGCGCGGCCGCGCTGGGCGAGGAGACGAACGAGCCCCGCCGCGAGATCCCGCGCGCGATCCGCAACGCGGTCATCGGCGCCGGCGTCTTCTACGTGCTCTGCATGCTGGCCCAGACCTGGGGCTTCGGCACCGACAAGGCCGGCGTCGCGGCGTTCGCAGGGTCGAGCTCGCCCCTGGGCGACCTGGGCAAGACCTACATCGCGTCGTGGATGGGCGACCTGATCAACCTCGGCGCCGCCGTGAGCGCGTTCGCGAGCGCGCTCGGCACCGCGACCGGTGCATCGCGGATCCTGTTCGCGATGGGCCGCGACGGCTTCGTCACGCCGCGCCTGGGGATGTCGTCCGACCGCACCGGGGCGCCGGCGGTCGCGCTCGCGACCGTCATCACCATCGCCGCCATCGGCCTGATCGCGATGCGCGCCTACGGCATCTCGGACGCCGTGTCGGCGTTCTTCTACCCCGGCACGATCGGCGTGCTCAGCATGATCGTGGCCTATGCGGTCACGAACGTCGGCGCCGGGCGGATGTTCCTGCGCGACAGCCGCGAGCGGCTGTGGGAGCTCGTCTTCCCGGCCGTCGCGATCCTCGTGCTCATCTACGTCTTCTACCGCAACGCCGTCGACCAGGTGTACCCGTTCAACTGGTTCCCGTGGGTCGTCGCGGCGTGGCTCCTGGCCGGCTTCGCGATCATCATGGCCGTCCCGGGCCTGGCGACCCGGATCGGCGCGAACCTGACCGCAGCGGAGGGGATGGGGGTCAGTCGATCGCCCGGCGGATGAAGCCCCGGATGCCGATGGCGGCGAAGACCGCGAGCGAGAACAGGAGCGCGACGACGCACACCCACGGCCGGATGTGGTCGACGCCGGGGACGAGCGCGCCCCGCATGCCCTCGCTGACGTAGGTCAGCGGGTTGAACGCGGTCACGACCTGGAACCAGCGCAGCCGGTCGAGCGTCGGCCACGGGTACTGGCTGCAGCCCGTGAAGAGCAGCGGCGTGAGCACGAGGCTGAACGCGATCGAGATCCGGTTCGGCGGCACCAGGGTGCCCATCGTGAGCCCCATCGCCGAGCCGACGAGCGCGCCCAGCACGAGGATGACGGCGAACTCCGGCGCGCCCCGCGACCGCCACGGCACCGAGCCGAGGATGAGGACCCCGATCGGGAACATGAAGATCGCCGCGATCAGCGCCCGCATGGCCGCGAACACGATCTTCTCGACCGCCACCAGGGCCGTCGGGATCGGCGCCAGCAGCCGGTCCTCGATCTCCTTCGTGAAGCTGAACTCGAGCACCAGCGGGAGCGCCGTCGACTGCAGCGACGTGAGCAGCGCCGTCAGCGCGACGACGCCGGGGAAGAGCAGGTGCGCGTACCCGGGCCGGGTGTAGCCGAGGCTCGAGAGCACCTTCCCGAACACGAACAGCATGAAGAGGGGCTGCAGGATCACCTGGGCCAGGAAGACCGGGAGCTCCCGGCCGGTGACGAAGACGTCGCGCCAGAGCACCGCCAGGAACACTCCCGGCGCGCTCGTCCGCGGCACGTCGACCCCCGGCGCGCTCACCGCAGCGCCCTCCCGGTCAGGTTGATGAACACGTCCTCCAGGCTCGGCTCGCCGATCTTCACGTCCGAGAGCGTGATCCCGAACCCCGACAGCGCCCCGGCGACCGGCGCCACCATCAGCGGCGCGTCGCCGGCGACATAGAGGCGGACCTGGCCGCCGCTGCCCTCGAGCTGCTCCAGCCGCTCGACCCCGTCCAGCCGCGCGAGGGCCGCGACCGCCGCGTCCATGTTGCCGTCGGCGCCCGCCAGCGCCACCTCCAGAGTGGTCTTCCCCGGCAGGCTGCGGGTCAGCGCCTCGGGCCGGTCGAGCGCGAGCAGCTTGCCGTGATCCATGATCCCGACCCGCTCCGTCAGGGTCGCGGCCTCGTCCATGTCGTGGGTGGTGATGACGATCGTCGTGCCGCGGTCGCGCAGGTCGCGGACGCGGTCCCACACGAACAGGCGCGCCGCCGGATCGAGGCCGGTGCTCGGCTCGTCCAGGAACAGCACCTGGGGCGTGTGCATCATCGACCGGGCGATCATGATCCGCTGCGACTGGCCGCCGGACATGTAGTCGGGCTTGTCGTCGCCGCGGTCGCGCAGCCCGAACAGCTCGAGCAGCTCGTCGGCCCGGCGGTTGCGCTCCGCCGCCGGCACGCGGTGGTAGGCGGCGTGGAAGATCAGGTTCTGGCGGATCGAGAGCGAGCGGTCGAGGTTCGTCCGCTGCGGCACGACGGCCAGCTGCGTCCGCGCCCGCACCGGATCGCGGGTGACGTCGATCCCGCCCACCCGGGCGACGCCGTCGGTGCGCCGCACCCGGGTCGTGAGGATGCCGATGGTCGTCGTCTTGCCCGCGCCGTTGGGGCCGAGGAGCCCGAACACCTCGCCCCGCTCGACGCTGAACGTGACCCCGTCGACGGCGTTCACGGGCGACTTCGGGTAGCGCTTGACGAGGCCCTCCACCTCGACCGCCGGCCCGCTCTTGCCCGCAATCGTTATCGTGCGTAAGGATACGCAGACCTGCGCGTAAGCGTTCCGTTAGCTCACCCTTTTGCGGGTTGCGCCGCGGCCCGACCCGACTGATTATGCGGCGCATGTGGGGTCGTTCGGTTCGGGCCGCGTCGGCGGCCGTCGTCGCATTCGCGCTCGCGGGCATCGCCGCGCCGGCCGCGCTCGCGATGCCGGCCGCGCCGGCCTTGCGCCTCCCGGGCGCGCCCAACTGCCCGATCTTCCCGGCGACCAACGTGTGGAACACGCGCGTCGACTCGCTGCCGGTCAAGGCGAACTCGGGCACGATGATCGCCGCGATCGGGGCGGGCGCCGGCCTGCACCCGGACTTCGGCTCGTTCGCCCGCTACGGCATCCCGGTCAACGTCGTGACGCGCAACCAGGTCACGCACCGCGTGCGGTTCACCTACAAGGCCGAGTCGAACCACGTGCCCTACCCGATCCCCGCGCACCCGAAGATCGAGGCCGGCTCCGACCGTCACATGATCATCGTGAACCGGGGCACCTGCCGGCTGTCCGAGCTCTACGCCGCCAGGCACACCGCGACGGGCTGGCACGCCGGCTCGGGCGCCGTGTGGTCGCTGACCTCGAACCACCTGCGCCCGAACGGCTGGACGAGCGCGGACGCCGCCGGCCTCCCCATCCTGCCGGGGCTCGTGCGCCACAGCGAGGTGAAGGCCGGCGTGATCGACCATGCGCTGCGCTTCACGGCCCCGCACACCTGCAGCGGGCACATCTATCCGGCCCGGCACCACGCCGGATCGGGCAGTTGCGCCAACTGGCCGCCGATGGGGCTGCGCGTGCGCCTGCGGGGCTCGTTCGTCCTGTCCGGCCTGCCGCGCAGCGTCCGCGTCATCGGATTGGCCCTCAAGCGCTACGGGATGATCCTGGCCGACAACGGCTCGCCCTGGTACATCTCCGGCTTCTCCAACCCGCGCTTCAACGACGCCGCCCTGCATCTGCTGAACCGGATCCACGGCAGCGACCTCGAGGCCGTCGACACCTCGACGCTCCGCAACGGCTGACCGCCGGCCGCCGGCGCGGTTGATGCACCCGTCGCATGCAGGCACAATCCGAAGCGGGATGGGAGAGCTGGGGGCGAAGCTGCGCGGCGAGCGCGAGCGCCGGGGCATCGGCATCGACGAGATCGAGGCCGAGACCCGCATCCGCGCCAAGTTCCTGCTCGCGCTCGAGGAGGAGCGCTTCGACGCGCTGCCCGGCCCCGCCTACGTGCGGGCCTTCGTGCGCGACTACGCCGAGCTGCTCGGGCTCGATCCGCAGGAGCTCGTCAACGAGCTGAACGCGCGCCCCGAGCTCGTCCCGGACGAGGTCGTCTTGGTGCCGCCGCGGCGGGTGGCGGAGGTGCCGCTGCTCGACCGCCGGGCGCGCATCGTCGTGTGGGTCGCCGCGGCCGTCGCCCTGGTGATCGTCGCGGCCGTCGCCGCCTTCGTGCTGGCCGCGCGCGGGTCGCCGTCGGCCGGCCCGCCCGCGCATCCGGCGGCCGGGACCGGGAGCGGCCCGGGAAGCGTGACGACGACCACGCCCACGACGAGCGGGACGGGTCCCGCGACGACCCCGCCGCCGGCCGGGCCGAGGCCGCTCGTGCTGGTGACAAGCGGCGGCAGCGTGTGGCTCTCGGTGCGGGCCGGATCGGCCTCCGGGAAGCTCCTGTTCAACAACACGCTCGCGGACGGCCGGCGGCTGCGCTTCGCCCGCAAGCGCCTGTGGGTGCGGGTCGGGGCGCCCTGGTATCTCCGGCTGCACGCCGCCGGCAAGGTGGTCCCGATGCCGCTCACGGCGCCCGGCAACATCGTCGTCACGGCGGCCGGCGCCCGCGTGAGCGCCTGACACACCGCTGTCTCGCGACCATCTAGGGTGCCGCCGTGCGACGCCCCGACCGGGCCGACGGCATGCTGGTGCTCGCCAACGTGCTGTGGAGCCTGAATTACGCCACCACGAAGTACGCGTTCGACCGCTGGAACCCGCTCGCCTTCTCCGGCTTGCGCTTCACGCTCGCGGGGCTCGGCATGGCGGCGATCGTCGGCATCCACGAGCGCGGCCTGGGCGTCGCGCGCCGGGACGTGCCGCGCGTCGTCCTGGCCGGCGCGACCGGCATCTTCCTGAACCAGCTCACCTTCAATTACGCCCTCGACTACACGGCCGCGGCGAACGTCGCGCTGATCCTGGGGGCGGCGCCGGCGTTCACGGCCGCGATGGCGGTCGGCCTCGGGCACGAGCGGGTGCGGCCCGTGCACTGGGTCGCGCTGGGCGTCTCGCTCTCCGGTGTCGCGCTCGTCGTCCAGGGCGGCGCGGGGGTGGAGGGCTTCAGCTTCAAGGGCGACATCCTCGCCATCGGCGCGGCCCTGACCTGGGCCGCCTACTCGGTGATGATGCGGCCGCTGTTCGGCCGCTACAGCGCGATGCGGCTCTCGACGCTCATGATCATCGTCGGGGCGGTGCTGATGGCGCCGATCTCGATCGTCCAGCTCAGCCAGCAGGACTTCGGCAGCCTCGGTGCGTTGCGCTGGGGCTCGCTCGCCTA
Organism: Thermoleophilia bacterium; assembly: GCA_025928655.1. Taxonomy (GTDB): domain Bacteria; phylum Actinomycetota; class Thermoleophilia; order Gaiellales; family JAICJC01; genus JAICJC01. The sequence goes on from JAICJC010000027.1 coordinate 11,328, forward strand.
CTCGACGATCTTCCCGCTGATCGTCACCAACGTCCTCTACTTCACCGCCCTGCCGCGCGTCGGCGCCGCCCGGGCGACGCTCTTCATGTACCTGCAGCCGTTCCTGGGCGCGCTCTTCGCGGCGATCCTGCTCGGCGAGCAGATCGGGGCCGTCCAGATCGTGGGCGGCGCGATCATCGTCGGGGGAGTGGCGCTGGGCCGGACGGCGCGCGCGCACCGCCGGCGGGAGCCGGGGCTCGAGCTCGATCTGGAGCCGCCGGGCGAGCCGTCCTAGGTATGCTCACGCCCGTGGCAGCCCCCGCGGTCACGACCCTCCCCGACCGCCGCCTGCTGGCGCAGCTCCATGCGGCCGAGCGCCAGCAGATGGACAACCTGTGCGGCTGCTTCTGGGCCAGCCTCGCGCTGCGGGCCGCCGGCGTCGAGGCCGACCAGGAGGCCGTCGCCCTCGAGGCGGGCGCGATCCTGCCGGGCGGGGACGCGCAGACGCATGTCGCCCCGGGCGCGACGCCGCGCAACCACTACCGGGTGGAGCTGCCGGCGGCCGCCGACCCGCAGACCGCCGGGACCGCGGCGCCGGGGCTGGCGGCGGCCATCGGCCGCATGTCGGGCGGGGCACTGGCCGCGATCGAGGTCAGCGGGCCGTGGTCGGGCGACACCGTCACCGCCGTGCTCGAGGTCGCCGGACCGGCGGCCGTCCTGATCGCGAACCTGCGCACCGGGGCCCTGTGGGGCTCGCGGCCCGAGCCGGCCGTGGTCCTCGACCACCTCGCGGGCGGCGATCCCGAGCCGCCGGCGGCCGACTGGGACGTCGGCCATTTCGTCGAGCTGGCGGCGCTCGTGCGGGGGCCGGCGGCGGCGCTCATCGTCGTCCGCGACACGTATCAGGAGCTCGGCCTCGCCGGCCACCACGTTCAGCCGCCCGACCGGGTTGCGGCGGCGCTGCGCCGGGACGACGGGCGCCAGGGCGGCGTCATCGCCGTCTGCGCCGGCGACGCCGAGGCCGATCTGCGCGACCGGCTGCGTCGCGCCGGGCTCATATTGGGCGGCTGGGACAACGGCACGCCCGCGGCGACGGCGCGGCGCTGAGGGGTGCGGCGATGCGCGCGGTCGTGATCGAGCGGAACGGCGGCCCCGAGGTGCTCGAGCCGCAGGACCGGCCCGAGCCGGAGGCCGGGCCCGGCGAGCTGCTCGTGGCCGTCGAGGCGGCGGGTGTCAACTTCCGCGACGTCTACGAGCGCCGGGGCGGCGGCTACGGCACCCCGGCGCCGCTCGTGGCCGGCGCGGAGGGGGCCGGGACGGTCGTCGCGATCGGGGCCGGCGTGACGGACTTCGAGCCGGGCGACCGGGTGGCGTGGACGAGCGCGGCCGGCAGCTACGCCGAGCGGGTGGTCGTGAAGGCCGACCGGGCCGTCCCGGTGCCCGAGGCGACGGCCTGCGAGCTCGCGGCGGCGGTGCTCCTGCAGGGCATGGCCGCCCACTACCTGGCCACGTCGACCTATCCGATCCGGCGTGGCGACGCCGTGCTCGTCCATGCGGCGGCCGGCGGCGTCGGGCTGCTGCTGACCCAGATCGCGAAGCTGCGCGGCGCCCGCGTGATCGCGACCGCGTCGACCGAGGAGAAGCGCGCCCTCGCCCGCGAGCACGGCGCCGACGAGGCGATCCCGTACGCCGGGTTCGCCGAGGCGGCGCGCGACCTGACCGGTGGCGCCGGCGTCCACGCCGTCTACGACGGGGTGGGCCGCGACACCTTCGACGCGGGCCTCGACGCCCTGCGGCCGCGCGGGACGATGGCGCTCTACGGCTACGCCAGCGGGCAGCCCGAGCCGCTCGTGCTCGACCGGCTCGGCGGCGGGCGGTCGCTGTTCGTCACCCGGCCGACGCTGCCCGCCTACACCGCGACCCGCGACGACCTGCTCGCCCGCGCCGAGCAGGTGCTGGAGTGGGTCGGAAGCGGCAGGCTGCGCGTCCTGATCGGCGGCCGCTACCCGCTCGAGGACGCGCGCCGCGCGCACGAGGACCTCGAGTCGCGCCGCACGCGCGGCAAGCTCCTGCTCGTCCCCTGAGGCGTCCGTCAGCCCGGAAGCGAGCCGAGCTTGACGGTGACCGTGCTGCTCGAACCGTCCTGGTGGCGCAGGACGACCGCGACCGACTTGCCCACGTCCAGGTTCGCCAGGATGTCCTCGAGCGCGGTCGCCGACGGCGTCGAATGGCCGTCCAGGCGCACGATCACGTCGCCCGCGCGGATGCCGGCCTGCCCGGCCGGGCCGCCGGGCTTCACCGACACGACCAGCACGCCGTTCGCGCCGGTGAGCGAGCCGATCTGGACCCCGAGGTAGGCGCGATGGGAGTTCACGACCTTGCCGTGGGCGACGATCTGCCCGGCCAGGCTGGTCGCGGTGTTGCTCGCGATGCCGAACCCGATCCCCGGCGCCGAGCCGCCGAGCTGCTCGTCGCGTGCGGCCAGCGTCGGGATCCCGACGACCCGCCCCTCGATGTCGACGAGCGCCCCGCCGCTGTTCCCCGGGTTGATGGCCGCGCTCGTCTGGATCACGTTGGGGAGGGTGAAGCCGTTCGGCTCGCTGACGGTGCGCCCGACCGCGCTCACGATCCCGTCCGTGACGCTGCTCTGGAGCCCGAGCGGGCTGCCCATGGCGAGCACGATCTCGCCCGGCCGAAGCTGCGACGAATCGGCGAACGTGGCGGCGCGAAGGCGGGCGCCGGAGACGTGCACGACCGCGATGTCGTTGGGCGGGAACGATCCCACCAGACTGGCCGGGTACTGCCTCCCGGCGGACGTCACGACGGTGAACGACTTGCCGGCCCCGACGACGTGCGCGTTCGTCACGATGTCGCCCTTCGCGTCGAGCACGATGCCGGAGCCGAGGCCGCTCGACGAGCGGATCTCGACCACCGAGGGCGCGGCCCGGCGGATGGCCCGCTCGAACGAGCCCTGCAGCGACCCGGGCGAGACGGCGCCGGCGGTCGTGATGGTGGTGACCGTCGCGCCGCCCGACGAGCCGCCCGATCCGGAGCCCGCGCAGCCGGAGACGGCGACCGCAATGCAGGCCAGGAGCCCGGCTGCCGAGATGACCCTCACCGGAGGCGCCTGCCCGAAACCGTGGACGGGCGAAACCTGGATCGGCGCCAGCCGGTCCTAGCGGGCCAGCGCGCGCATCACCCACACCGCCAGCACGCGCGCGCACTGGGCCACGTCCTCGAGCGGCACTCGCTCGTCGACCGAGTGGGCGTATTCGGGGTCGCCCGGCCCGTAGAGGATGGTCGGCGTCGCGCCGTGGTCGATCAGGAGGCGCGCGTCGGAGCCGTAGGGGACGCCGACGAACGGCGGCAGCCGGCCGCGCACGTCGCGGGCGGCCTCGCCCAGCGACCACGGCAGCGGATGGTCGGAGGGCACGGCGGCCGCCGCGAAGCGCCCGCCGGTGATCTGCACCTCCACCGGGTGCTCGCGCAGCCATTCGTCCCCGGCGCAGGCCTCGGCGACGACCGACCGCAGCTCCTCCTCGGCCTCGGTCGTGGTCTGGCCGACCCGGACGCCGTAGCGGCCCTCGGCCACCAGGCGCTCCGGCACCGTCGACGACCAGTCGCCGGCGCTGACGCGGCCGATCGACGTCGGGTAGGGCAGGCCCAGGTCGCGCATGGACTGCATGCGCTCGGCCGCGTTGCGCTCCTCCTCGTTGCGGGCCAGCGCCTCCATCACCGGCACGAGCTTCTCGAGCGCCGAGACGCCCCGGCGCCGGAACGCGGCGTGGGCCGGCCGCCCGGTGACGGTGAGCGTGAAGGTGATCGCGCCGCCCTGGGCCGTCACGATCTCCAGCCGGGTCGGCTCGGTGATGACGGCCCAGTCACCGGTGCAGCCCGCCCGGATCGCGGCCAGCATGCCCGCGCCCCCGTCCTCCTCGCCCGGGACGGTGACGAGCATCGCCTCGCCGCCCAGCTCCACCTCGGCCTCGGCGATCGCCCGCAGCGCGGCCAGGCCGGCGACCACGCCCGCCTTCATGTCGCACGCGCCGCGGCCGAACAGCACCCCGTCGTCGATGCGCGGCTGGAACGGGGGCGACGTCCACGCCAGCTCGTCACCGCCGCTGACGACGTCGATGTGGCCGGCGATCAGGACGCGCCGTCCAGCCGCGTCGCCTGTCAGCCTGCCGCTCACGACCGGGTGCACCTCACGTGGCACCTCGACCCCGGGGAAGTCCGGGTCGGCCGCCAGGTCCATCGCCGGAGTGTCGACGCGCTCCACATCGAGCCCGGCGGTGGTCATGCGCAGCGCGACCTCGGTCTGCACGGCCCCCTCGACGCCCGTCAGGCTCGGGATCGCGACGAGCGCGGCCAGGTCGTCGGCGACGCGGTCGCGGTCGACGTTGGCGACGACGGCGAGCTCGGCCGGGGACAGGTTCTTCATCCGCGCAGGAGCGGGCGGCTGATGCAGGTCGGGCCGCCGGAGCCGTTGATGCAGACCTCGCTGCCGGGAAACGTGTGCACCTCGCAGCCGCGGTCGAGCAGCGCCCGCTGCGTGACCGGGTTCCCCTCGACCATGACGACGACTCCCGACCGCACGGCCAGGATGTTGCACCCCTGGGAGGCGAGCTCCTCCTCGGGCACCGGCACCATGCCGACGCCGTGCTCTCCGAGCAGCTCGTAGAGGCCGGCCGGGAGCTGGGGCAGGAACACCGCCGCGAGATCGTCGGCGACGGGCGAGATCACCGAGAGCAGGTGCAGGCACTCCTCCGGCCCGTTCGCGTAGGGGACGTCGAAGACGTGCACCTCGCCCCCGACGAGCTCCGTCAGCCGGCGCGCCCCGGCGGCGTTGGTGCGCAGGGAGCGGCCGATGCAGAAGACGTCGGGCCGCAGCCAGAAGGCGTCGCCGCCGTCGGCGGTCTCGGGCGCCTCGAGCCGGCCGACGATCGGCATGTCGTGCTCCTGGGCCCAGTCGGCAAGGGCCGACCCCTCGCGCTCGCGGTTGGGCTTGCCCGAGCGCAGCGCGATCATCCCGCGGTCGGTGACGAGCGCGGGGTCGTAGGTGTAGACGAGGTCGGGGCTCTCGGTCTCGGTCGTGAGCTCGTGGACAGCGACCCCGAGGCCGGTCAGGACCTCGCAGAAGGCGTCGTGCTGGCGCTGGGCCTGGGCCAGGTCGACCGGGTGCAGGTATCCGTGCGCCGGGTTCTCGTGGGCGCGTCCGAACGCGGCCCCGGGGCGCTTCACGAGCACCTCCCGCAGCGGCGCGGTCATGCTCTGGGCGCCGAAGCGGCGCGTGCTGGGTGCGGCGGTGTCTGCCATGCTCGAGAGACTAGAGCACTTCGCTGAAATCTCCGCGGGCCTGCGGACATGAAGGGAGGTGAACCCGAGCAACCGGAGGATGGCCCTGCATTCGATTGATACACGAGAGGCGCGCTTCACGCGCGTCTACGAGGAACATCTCGAGACCATCCGCCGCTACGTGTGGCGGCGCGACCCCGAGCTGGTCGACGACGTCGTCGCCGAGACGTTTCTGGTCGCATGGCGGCGGGTCGACGACATCCCCGAGAACGCAGCGGCGTGGCTCATCGGCGTGGCCCGCAACGTGCGCCGCAACACCCGCCGCAGTGCCCGCCGCCAGGAGGCGGTGAGCGCGCGCCTCGCCGACGCCGTCCCGCCGCTGGACCGCGGGGGTGCCCCGCACGAGGCGGCCGCGCTCGGCGAGGCCCTGCGGGGCCTGTCCCCGCGCGACCGGGAGGTGCTGCTGCTGGCGGTCTGGGACGGGCTCGATCGCGCGTCCATCGCGGCCGCGCTCGGCTGCTCCAGAGCCAACGTCAGCGTGCGCCTGCACCGCGCCCGGCGCCGGCTCGAAGGCTCCCTCGCTGCCCCTCACCACGATCTGGGCGCGCGCATCGCGCTCGCTCCCAGGAGGCGATGATGATGACCGACCACGCACTCGACCTGCTGCGTCGCCACGACCCCGCTGCCGCGTTGCCGGCCGCCGACCCCGGCGCCGGCGAGGAGCTGCGGCGTCGGATCGCCGCCGCGCGGCCACAGGCCTCGCCGGCGCGCCGCGGGCGGTCGCCGCTCGTGCTCGTCGTCGCGCTCGGCATCGCCCTCGTCGTCGGTGCCGGCGCCGTCTGGGCGGCCGGCGCGCTCTCGCCGACGGCCCTCTTCCGCGCGAACCCCAACGGCGAGGGCACGAAGCCGGGCGACCTGTGGCACCAGCACGTCATCCCCGCCACGGTGCGCCGGGCCGCCACGATCCGCATCCCGCACGTGGGGGCGGTGCAGTACTGGTACGCACGGACCCGCACGCACGGGTGGTGCGGCGCCCTGCAGCTCCCGGACGGCGTGTGGCTCGGCACCGGACGCAATCCACTCGATGCGGGCGGCACCGTCCCGGGCTGCTACCCGACCCGCGCGCAGGTCAACGGACAGGATCCGGTGTACGTCCTGAACGGCTTCGACTACGACGAGGACGACGTCGATGCCGCCGGCCAGGGTGGCGGGTTCTGGCGGATCGAGTACGGGCGGGTCACCGTCCCTGGTGCCGTCCGCGTGACCGACCTGGTGTCGGGGCGGACGGCGCGCGTCGGCCGCGGCGGGACGTTCGCGCTCGCGCTGCCGTTTCCGGATCGGTACCGCCTCCCGATGCGGCTCGTCGCCGAGAACGCACGGGGCAAGGTAATCGGCCGCAGCTGACCTGATGGCTACACTCCCCGCCGTGTCGGAGGAACACGACTACCGGGCGGAGTACAACGAGGCGGTGCGGCGCGCGATCGCCGGCGAGGTCGGCGTCTACCGCGACTTCGACCGCCATCGTCAGGAGACCGTGTGGCGGCTGCTCTCGAGCGACCGCCAAGCGCTCCTGCGCTTCTGCCAGCGGCAGGGCATCTCGGTCGGCAAGATGGAGACGATGCAGACGCTCAAGAGCCCGAAGCCGCTGCTGCAGCTGATCGCTCACGGCCACGACGCCGACACCGTCGCGCGCTGGTTGCGGCGGGGATGAGCTGGCTGATCGTCGTCGACTTCGACGGCACCATCACCGAGCGCGACACCCAGGACGACCTGCTCGAGCGGTACGCGCCGGAGGCGTACGCCGAGGCCGAGCGCGGGCTGTCCGAGGGCCGGCTGACGCTGCGCGAGTGCATGGAGATGGAGTTCGCGCCCGTGCGCGGCGACCACGACACGATCGTCGCCGAGACGGTCGCCGCGGCGAAGGTGCGGCCCGGCTTCGCGGAGTTCGTCGAGGCGATGGAGGCAGCCGGGAACCGCCTCGTGGTCGTCTCCGGCGGCTTCGAGTCGGTCATCCAGCCGGTGCTCGAGCGCGCCGGCGCCGCCCACCTGCCGGTGATCGCGCACGAGTTCACGATCACCCCGGACGGGACGACGCTCGACTTCCGCGCCGATTCCGACTGCGACGTCTGCGGCGAGGAGTGCAAGCGGGGGGTGGTGGAGTCGATGCGCGACGGCATGCCCGTCGCCTACATCGGCGACGGCTACTCCGACCGCTGCGCCGCGATCGCCGCCGACCGCCGCTTCGCCCGCCGGTTCCTGGCGCAGGACCTCGACGAGCTGGGGCTCGCCTACACCCCGTTCGACGACTTCCACACGGTGCGCGAGGCCCTGCTCGCGGGCTGACCGCCCGGACCCGCCAAACGGGGTCAGACCCCTTTTGGTGCGTGGACGTCGGCCGTCCGCCGGGCGGACCCGCCAAACGGGGTCAGACCCGTTTTGGCGGGCGACCGGACGTATGCTCGGCGTCGTGGAGCCCGCCGTCTACCTGATCACCGGCCCGATGGCGGCCGGGAAGACGACCGTCGCGCGACTGCTCGCAGCGCGGTTCCCGCGCGGTGTCCACCTCGAGGGCGACCTCTTCCGGCGCAGCATCGTGACCGGGAGGGAGGAGGTGACTCCGGATCTGAGGCCGGAGGCGATGGCCCAGCTGCGGCTGCGCTACCGGCTCGCCGCGGCCGCCGCGGACACCTACGCCGAGGCCCGCTTCACCGTCGCGCTCGAGGATGTCGTGGCCGGCCCGCTGCTCGGCGAGTACCGGACGATGATCCGGCACCGGCCCTGTCACGTCGTCGTCCTGCTCCCGTCCGTCGAGGCCGTCGCGAGGCGGGAGGCGGGCCGCCGCCGGAAGGGCTACGGCGACTGGTCGATCGCGGAGCTCTACGACGGCTTCGCCGGGTCGACGCCGCGGGTTGGAACATGGCTCGACACGACCGACCTGACGCCGGACGAGACGGTCGACGAGGTCCTGGCGCGGACGGCCACGACCCGCTCCCCGATCGTGATCGCCGACTACGACGCCGGCTGGCCCGGCCTGTTCGAGCGGCTGGCGGCTCCGGTGCGCGCCGCCGTGGCCGACCTCCGCGCGCGGGTCGACCACGTCGGCAGCACCTCGGTGCCCGGTCTCGCCGCCAAGCCGATCATCGACATGGACGTCGTCGTGGCGTCAGCCGGCGACGTGCCGGAGGCGATCGAGCGGCTGCGCGCCCTCGGCTACCTCTACCAGGGCGACAAGGGCATCGAAGGCCGCGAGGCGTTCCTGTGGCCGCCCGGGGCGCCGGAGCACCACCTCTACGTCGTGGTCGACGGCAGCCGGCCGCACGCCGACCACCTCCGCTTCCGCGCCCACCTCCGGGAACACCCCGAGGTGGCGGCCGCGTACGCCGCGTGCAAGCGCGACCTCGCAGCCCGCCACGGCGCCGACCGCGTCGCCTACACCGAGGCCAAGACCGCCTTCATCGCCGCGGCGCTTCGTGGGGCGGACCCGCCAGAAGGGGTCTGACCCCTCCTGGCGGGTCCTCGGGCGATGCGGCTAGTCGCCGCCCGACAGGCCGGCCTCGATCTGCTCGAGATCCTCCTCGGAGCCCATCCGGATCGGGCCCTTGAACCAGTTCTTCGCCGAGATGATCCACCAGCCGCCGAAGAACAGGAACGCGCCGCCCACCGTCAGCGGGGCGTAGTTCACGTCGATCCAGTTCACGTCCAGCAGGTAGTGGTTGCCCGACGCCTTGCCGGGGATGCCGTCCGGGAACAGCGGCATGAGGAAGAGGATGCAGATGATCGCGATCCAGATGATCGCGAGCGGGTCGATCCACTTGTACTTGTTGCCGAGGTGCCAGGCACCGCGCTCGAAGCTCTCGCCCTTGCGGTAGCGCAGAATCACCGGCAGCACGAACGCGATGTAGAGACCGATCACCGCGATCGAGGTGCCGACGGCGTAGCCGACGGTCGGGTTCTTCAGCGTGGGCAGCATCAGCGCCCATGACAGGAAGCAGATGGCCCAGATCGAGTTCACGGGCACCCGCTCGCGCGCGGACACCTTGCGCCACCAGTGGTGGCCCGGGATCGCGCGGTCGCGCGAGAACGCGAACATCATCCGCGACGCCGACGTGACCGAGGCGAGGCCGCAGAAGAACTGAGCCACGCAGGCGATCAGGAGCAGGAACTCGGCCCACTTGTCGCTCATGGCCGTCTGCCAGATGTACTGCACCGCAAACCCGTACTTCAGGGCGGTGTTCGAGACCGGGCCCGGGATCGCGAACGTCACCGCGACCAGCAGGATGAACCCGAAGACGACCGACACGACCACCGACATCACCATGCCGATCGCCGCCGAGCGCGACGCGTTCTGCGTCTCCTCGCTCATGTGGGCCGAGGCGTCGTATCCGGTGATCGTGTACTGCGCCATCAGGAGGCCGAGGCCGCACACGAACCAGAACACCGGGTTCGAGAACCCGTGCCCCTGGAAGCCGGAGAAGTTCTCCGTGTCGGTGAACACGAAGCTGAGCGACTTGTGGTGGTCGGGAACGACGATCAGCACGCCGACGATCACGACCACGCCGGCCATGTGCCACCAGGCGGAGATGTTGTTGATCTGCGCCAGGAGGCGGACGCCGAACGTGTTGATCAGCCCGTGGAGGATCATGATCACCGTGTACGTGAGGAACACGTGGCCCTTGCTCAGCGAGTAGCCGAACCACAGGTTCATCAGCGACGAGATGAAGGTCGCCGCGCCGAAGTCGATCGCCGCCGTGACGGCGATCTGGCCGACGAGGTTGAACCAGCCGGTGAACCAGCCCCAGGCGGGGCTGCCGAGGCGCGACGACCAGTAGTACAGGCCGCCCGCGGTCGGGTAGGTCGAGGCGATCTCCCCCATGGCCAGCGAGACGATGATGCAGAAGCCGCCGACGAGCAGCCAGCCCCACGTGGCCATGATGGGGCCGCCCCAGCCGATCGCGATGTAGTACGACGTGAGGCAGCCGGCGAGGATGGAGATGATGGTGAACGAGATCGCGAAGTTGGAGAACCCGCCCCATCCGCGCAGGAGCTCCTGTGCATACCCGAGGCGGTGCAGCATCCGCTCGTCCTCGGACAGGTGCTCGAGGGGGGCGGGAGGCGCCCCTCCGCCGGCTCCCGGATCGACGCTCATACGCCCTCCTTTGGGGGTCGCTTGTCCACGGCGACACTAGACCCTCGATCGGTCGGAGTAAAGAGCCCGCGCGGGCGCCGGTGGCGACCGGCTCAGGCGGCGCTGCGGGCGCGCGTGGCGGCGATCTCGGCGAAGCGCTCGGCCATGCCGCGTCCGATCTCCTCGTGCGGCGGGAGGTTGCGCTCGAGCTCCTCCATGTAGCGCTCCTCGGTGTAGCCGGCCTGGATCAGGTCGTCGGCGCCCCAGCGCGCCCACTCGAGCAGGATCTTGCGTGTCACCTCGATGTGGAACTGCGTCCCCCAGGCGACCTCGCCGAGCCGGAACGCCTGCAGGCAGGTGCTGTTGCGGCCCAGCTCGACCGCCCCCGGCGGCAGCTCGCACGCGTACCGGTGCCATTGCATGGCAATGAAGGACTCCGGCGCAGCGCCGAGCACCGGGTCGGCCTTCGCGGCCCCGTTCGTGTGCACCTCGACCCAGCCCACCTCCGAGGGGTCGCACCGGTAGACGTTCCCGCCGGCTGCCTTGGTCAGGAGCTGCGCGCCCAGGCACAGCCCGATCACCGGCACGCCGTCGTCGATCGCCTCCCGCAGCAGCTCGATCTGGGGGTCGATCCAGGGGTAGATGTCGCTCTCGTGCGTGTTGGCCGTGCCGCCGCAGGAGATGACCGCGTCGTAGCCGGCGAGCGTGTCGGGGAGCGGCTCCTGGGCGGTGTCGACCGAGTCGATGGCAAAGCCGCGGCTCTCGAGCGGCGGCAGGAAGAGGCCGCCGGGGCCGTTCGACTCGTTCACGATGTGCAGCGCGCGCAGGCTCATCCGCCCTCCACGATCTTCGCGGCCTCGCGATACGGCTCCTGCTCGCGCCGGATCAGGTCGGGGTTGGTGCCGCGCGCGTGGGCGAGCTCGAGCGTCAGCAGCTGGAGCGGGACGGCCGCCCCGAGCAGCGCCGCGGCGGCGGCGGGCAGGCCGTCCGCCCCGGGAACCGCAAGGACGCCGGCGGGAGCCAGGTCGGCCAGGCCGGGGTCGGTCGTGATCGCCGCGCACGCGATCCCGATGCGGGCGCAGGCCTGCAGCGCGACGCGCGCCCGGGCCAGCCGCTTCTCGCGCGAGCGGCGGTCGCACAGGACGAGCACGACGCCGGTCGTCTCGTCGGTCGCGGGCAGGTGCCCGTGCAGGAGCGTCTCCAGGTTGCGCATCGACGTCGGCAGGTGGCAGGCCTCCTCGATCTTCAGCGTCAGCTCGCGGGCGCTCGTGCGGTCGGCGCCGCTGCCGGCGATCAGGAGCCGCGAGCAGCCGTGCAGGCGCCCGGCGGCCGCCTTCGCCGCCGCGCGCGTCTCGAGCCCCGCGGCGACGAGCCGGCCGGCGGCCGCGGCGTCCGCCGATCCGCCCGACGCGGCCGCCGCGAGGGCGTAGCCGGCCGAGAGCGGCGAGAGATACACGACCGTGTGGCACCAGGAGCGGTCGACCTCGGGCGTCGCCAGCACCGCGTCGGCGTGCCGGGTCGACTCGGACTCGGGCCGGGCGGTGACGAGCCCGGTGGCGGAGCCGTTCGCGCGCGCCGCGGAGAGCGCCTGGATGGTGGCCCAGGTGCCGCCCTCGTGCGAGACGCCGATGACCGTGCCGCCGGTGTGCGGCTCGAGCGCCGCCTCGAGGCCGTCGCGGGTATGGGCCGAGATCCCGGCCTCGCGCAGCATCTCGGAGATCCCCAGGGCGCCGTGCTCGCTCGTGCCGCACCCGACGACCGCCAGCGGGCCGGCGCCCTTGCAGAGCAGGGCGACGGCGGAGGGATCGCACGAGCCGACGATCCGCTCGACCAGGGCGGGCTCGCTCTCGATCATCTCCTGCATCACCCAGGGCGGCGCCTCGCGCAGCTCGGGGAAGTGCTCGGGGTCGTACCAGCCGTCGGTCATGTCGCGACCGTCCCTTCGTCGGCGTGGGCGGGCTCGAGCCGTCCGCCCAGGTGCTCCGCCAGGAACTCCTCGGCGGCGGCGTGGAACGCCAGGTTGTTCTCCGGCTTGCGGAACCCGTGCCCCTCGTCCTCGAACACGAGGTAGCGGTGGGGGACGCCGCGCTCGCTCATCGCCGCCACGATCTGCTCGGACTCCTCCCTCTTCACCCGCGGGTCGTTCGCCCCCTGCGCGATCAGCATCGGGATGCGGATGGCGTCGACGCGCGAGAGCGGCGAGCGCGACCAGAGAAAGTCGGGCTCGGTGTCCGGGTTGCCGACCCGCTGGTGGAACTGGGCCACGAGCGGGGCCCAGTACGGCGGGATGCTGCGGATCAGCGTGCGCAGGTCGGACGGGCCCACCACGTCGATGGCGCAGCGGAAGACGTCCGGCGAGAAGGTGGCGCCGACGAGCGCGGCGTAGCCGCCGTAGGAACCGCCGTAGATCGCGATCCGCTCGGGGTCGGCGTAGCCCTGATCGACGACCCAGGCGACCGTGTCCAGCAGGTCGTCGTGCATGCGCGCGCCCCATTCGCGGTCGCCCGCGTTCAGGAACTCCTTGCCGTACCCGGTCGAGCCGCGGTAGTTCACCTGGACGCACAGATAGCCGCGGTTGGCGAGCCACTGCGGGTCGGGGCTGAAGCCCCATTCGTCCCGGGCCCAGGGGCCGCCGTGGACGAAGAGGACGGTGGCGACCCGGGAGCGGTCGGAGCCGGGCGGGAAGGTCAGGTAGCCGTGCAGCGCGAGCCCGTCGCGGGCGGTGAGCGAGAACGGCTCCATGGGCGCGAGCGTGTAGCGCTCGAGGCCGGGCTTGTGTGCGAAGAGGAACGTGCCCTTCCCGGTCGAGCGATCGAAGGCGAAGTAGGAGACCGGCCCGTCGTCCGCGGTGAAGCCGAGGATCCAGATCCGGTCGGCGTGGTCGCGGCCGTTGAAGTGCAGGTCGCCGGGGTGCAGCGCCCGCATCGCGTCGAAGTCGGCGCGCAGCGACTCGTCGAGGACGACATGGTCCGCGCGCTCGCGCGTGAAGGTGACCACCTGCACCTCGTGCGTGGCCGGATCCACCTCGACGTCGGACACGTCGTAGATCGGGTCCTCCGCCAGCACCTCGAAGGCGCCCGTCTCGACCTCCATGCGCAGCAGCCGGGCCGCGTTCACGTCCTTCGACGTGACCAGGTAGATCGCGCTCCCGTCGTGGGTGAAGCCCGCGACGTCGGTGGTGATCGCGTCCTCGGGGCCGACGGCGAGGAGCGTGCGGTAGTCGCCGCCGGCCGGGTCGCCGACCCGGATCTCGGCCCCGCCGTCGGGCAGGAAGGCGACGCCGCCGCGCACCCGCAGCTGCCGGTCGACCAGCCAGCTGACGAAGCCGGGGTTCTTCGCGACCAGGTCGAGCGACCCGTCGCGCACGTCGAGCATGTAGGCGTCGTGCAGCTCCGGGTTGTCGCGGTTGAGCCCGATCAGGAGCAGGTGGGGCCGCTCGCGGTCGGCCGCCAGGATGCGCGCCTGCACGCCGTCGAAGGGCGTGACGTCGACGTCGGTGCCCTCGTCCGGGTCGACCAGGTGCAGGTGCCAGTTCTCGTCCCCGCCGGTGTCCTGCGGATAGACGATGTGGTGGTTGTCCGGGCACCAGGCGAAGGCGCGCACGCCCCGCTCGCGGTCGTGCGAGACCTGCGTCGCGCCCTCGCCGCCGAGCGGGCCGACCCACACGTTCAGGATGCCGTCGGCCGGCGCGACATGGGCCAGCCGGGCGCCGTCTGGCGACACCGCCGGGGCCATGCGCTCCGGGTTTCCGAACAGGACGTCGCGGGGGATCAGATCGAGCATCTGGCGGCCGATTGTACCGGGGCGCCGCCGTCCCCCGGCGCCCGTAGTATGCGCCCATGGATCCGCGCCCGATCGGGATGTTCGACTCCGGCGTCGGCGGCCTGACCGTGCTCCACGAATGCCTGGTCACGCTCCCGCACGAGGACTTCGTGTACTTCGGCGACTCCTCTCCCGACCGGTTCCCGTACGGCCCGAAGCCCGCGGCGACGATCCGCCGCTTCGCCCACGAGATCGCCACGCACCTGGCGGCGCTCGACACGAAGCTCGTCGTGGTGGCGTGCAACGCGGCGACGTCGGCGGCGCTGCCCGAGCTGCAGCGCGAGTTCGGCGTGCCGCTGATCGGCGTCATCACGCCCGAGGCCCGCGCGGCCGTGCAGGCCACCCGCAACCGCCGGGTCGGCGTCATGGCGACCCAGGCGACGGTGGCGAGCGGCCGCTACCCGGCGGCCGTGCACGTCCTGGACGCCGGGATCGAGGTGACGCAGGTGGCCTGCCCCGATCTGGTGCCGCTGATCCAGAGCGGCGACACCCACGGCCACGAACTGCACGAGGCGGCCAAGACGTACGCGGCGCCGCTGAAGCTGGCCGGCGCCGACACCGTCATCCTCGGCTGTACGCACTACCCGCTGATCCGGCAGATGCTGCAGCGCATCTTCGGCCGCGACGTCACCCTCATCACGTCGGCCGAGGAGATCGCCCGCGAGGTGGCCGAGACGATCGCCCGCCGCGGCGTCGGCAACGACCCCGCCCGCGAGGGCGACTACCGCTTCCTCTGCACGGGCGACCCGGCGGCCTTCCGCGACGTGGCGGGCCGGTTCCTGCAGCTGCCGCTGACCGCCGTCGAGCGCGTCGACGCCGACGCGCTGCGGGTGGCGGCGTGAGCCGCGGCGACGGCCGCGCGCCCGACGAGCTGCGGCCGGTCGGGATCGAGCTGGACTTCATCCCGTCCGCCTCCGGCTCGGCCCTGTTTGCGATCGGCTCTACCCGCCTCATCTGCACGGCGATGGTGGAGGAGTCGGTGCCGCCGTGGATGCGCGGGCGCGGCACGGGCTGGGTCACGTCCGAGTACGGCATGCTGCCGGGCTCGACCTCGGAACGGAAATCGCGCGACGCGAGCCGCGGCCGCGTCGACGGGCGCACGGTGGAGATCCAGCGGCTGGTGGGGCGGTCGCTGCGCTCGGTGGTGGACTTCAAGGCGCTCGGCGAGCGCACGGCGTGGATCGACTGCGACGTCATCCAGGCCGACGGCGGCACCCGCTGCGCGGCCATCTGCGGCGGCTACGTGGCCCTGCACGTGGCGCTCTCGCGGCTCGTCGGCAAGGGCATGCTCGAGCGCGTGCCGCTGCGCGACTCGGTGGCGGCCGTGTCGGTGGGCATCATCGACGGCGAGCCGCGCCTCGACCTGCCCTACGAGGAGGACAGCCGGGCCGAGGTGGACATGAACGTCGTGATGACCGGCTCGGGCGAGCTGATCGAGGTGCAGGCGACGGCGGAGCGCACGCCGTTCGGCCGGGCGTCGCTCGACCGCCTGCTGGAGCTGGCGGCCGGCGGCATCGAGACCATCGGCCGCGCGCAGGCCGAGGTGCTGCACGAGGCGTGAGCGGCCGCCGGATCGTGCTCGCCTCCGGGAACGCGCACAAGGCCCTCGAGTTGGCGCGGGTGCTGCCGGGCTGGGACGTGCAGCCGTTCGGCGGCGGGCTGCCGGAGGAGACGGGGGAGACGTTCCGCGAGAACGCCCTTTTGAAGGCCCGGCACGTGCACGCGGCCGTCGGCGGCGGCGAGTGGGTGCTCGCCGACGACTCGGGCATCGAGGCGGCCGCCCTGGGCGGCGTCCCGGGCGTGCGCTCGGCCCGCTATGCGGGCGAGGGCGCGACCGACGAGGAGAACCTGGCGAAGCTGCTCGCCGCCGTCGAGGGGCGCGGCGACCGCCGCGTCCGCTACGTCGCCGAGCTGGTGGCGATCGCGCCGGACGGCGCCGAGCTGCACGGACGGGGCGAGCTCACGGGCACGCTGGCAGCGGCGCCGCGCGGGAGCGGCGGCTTCGGGTACGACCCCGCCTTCGTGCCCGACGGCGAGACGCGCACGGTGGCGGAGATGGCGCCCGAGGAGAAGGACGCGATGTCGCACCGCGCCCGCGCCGCGGCGGCGCTCCTGCCCCAGCTCCCCCGGGGACAGTCCCCACATGGGGACTGTCCCCCTGAATAACCGCTGCCAGGCACCGGTATTCACGTTGCGCCGCCGGCCGCCGGGCGGCTATCGTGGTCGCGATGACGCATTGCCCCGAGCCGACGAAGGTCATGGCGCCGGCGGTCTACGCCGGGCCGGGGCGTCGCGCGCACTAGATCGATCTCGCATCCATCTGCACCGCCGCCGCCCCGGGACCCCACCGGGGCTTTTTGTTGGACCCACGACCACATGCTTGCCATCTCCACCCACGAGCTCTCGAAGGACTTCAGCGCCGGCCGCGGCCGCGACCGGCGCCGCCTCCGGGCCGTGCACGACATCACCTTCGAGGTCGAGCGCGGCGAGCGGCTGGCCTACATCGGGCCGAACGGCGCCGGCAAGTCGACCTCGATCAAGATGCTCACCGGGATCCTGCACCCGACGAGCGGCGAGGCGACCGTGCTCGGGCTGGTGCCGTGGACGCAGCGGCGGGAGCTCGCGCGCCGCATCGGGACACTCTTCGGCCAGCGCTCCCAGCTGTGGTTCGAGCTCACGACCCGGCAGACGCTCCACCTGCTGTCGCGGATCTACCGGCTCGACGGGGACGACGCCCGCCGCCGCGCCGACGAGCTGGCCGAGCTGCTCGACGCGACCGATCTGATCGACCAGCCCGTGCGCTCCCTGTCCCTGGGCCAGCGGATGCGGTGCGAGCTGGCGGCGACCGTGCTGCACGGGCCGGAGGTGCTCTTCCTCGACGAGCCCACGATCGGGCTCGACCTGATCGCGAAGCAGCGCTTCCGCGAGATGGTCGTGCGCCTGAACGAGGAGCTTGGCACGACCGTCTTTCTGACCTCGCATGACGTGGCCGACATCGAGCACGTGGCCGACCGCGTGGTGGTCATCAACCACGGCACGATCATCTACGACGACCAGGTGGCGCGGATGCGCCGCTCGCTCCTGCAGACGAAGCTGCTCGAGGTGCGCTTCGAGGAGGCGCCGGGCGCCCTCGCCATCGACGGCGTGCAGGTGACGCCGGAGTCCGACACGGTGTACGGCCTGGTGGTGGACACGCGCCGGCTGTCGGTGCGCGAGGTGCTCGACGAGCTCCTCGACGCTTACGCCATCGCCGACATCTCGGTCGTCGATCCGCCGCTCGAGCAGGTGATCGCGGAGATCTACGGGGGCCGGACGTGAACGCGCTCGCCGCCCAGGCGCTGATCTCGGCCCGGCGGGCCCTGCACCAGCGGGGCGAGCTGGCCGTGCGGGTGGCGTTCTACGCCATCATCCTCGTGATCTTCTCCGCCCTGTGGTCGGCGGCGGCGGGCGCGAACGGCGGGTCGATCTCGGGCTACGACGCGCACTCGCTGCTCTGGTACGTGGCCGCGGCCGAGGGCTCGGTGATCGCGACCAAGCCGCGGATGATCGAGAGCATCGGCTGGGACATCTCGTCCGGCGCGATCGTGACGGAGATGCTGCGGCCGGCCTCCGTCGTGGGGCTGCGGCTCGCGGCCGAGCTGGGGGAGGCGCTCGTGCGCCTGGTCTGCTCGCTCGCCGTCGGCGGGGTGATCGTGTGGCTCTATGTCGGGCAGCCGCCGAGCGCCGCCGGCATCGCGCTGTTCGTGCCGGCGAGCTTCCTCGCCGTCGGCTGCAACCTGGCCGCGCAGCACGCCTTCGCCGGCGCGGCGTTCTGGCTGCGGGACGCCCGCTCGACCTGGTTCCTGTACCAGAAGCTCGTGTTCCTGCTCGGCGGGATGCTGCTGCCGCTCGAGTTCCTGCCCACGGCCCTCGCGGACGTGGCCAGGGCGCTGCCGTTCGCGTCGATGGCGTACGTGCCGGCGCGGCTGGCATCGGGGCACGTCGAGCCGTGGCTCCTGCTCGTCCAGGCGGCCTGGCTGGCCGGCCTGCTCGCCTGCGCGGGCGGCGTCTTCTGGGCGGGCGAGCGGCGGCTCGAGGTGGTGGGCGGATGACGGTCGCGCTCGCAACCCTGCGGACGGCGTTCCTGGAGGCGTGGTCGAACCGGCGCGGCTTCTGGTTCCAGGTCGGGATCATGGCCGCGAACGACGTCGCCTGGGTGATCTTCTGGGTGCTCTTCTTCCGCAAGGTCGGGAACCTGCGCGGGTGGGACACCCACAAGGTGCTCCTGCTGTTCGCGATCCTGACGACGGTCAGCGGGACCGGCCTCGGGCTGCTCTCGAACTCGCGCCGGCTGGGCGAGCTGATCGCGGGCGGCCAGCTCGACGCGGCGCTCGCGCTCCCGACGAACCCGCTCACCTACCTGCTCACGCGGCGCGTGGACACGGCCCTCCTCGGCGACCTGGCGTTCGGGCCGGTCCTGTTCGTCGTCGCCGGCGACCCGACGCCGGAGCGGGCGGTCGTCTTCGTCTTCGGCGCCCTGTGCGGAACGGTGGTGCTGGTGGGATTCCTGGTCGCGCTCGGCTCGGTGACGCTCTTCGCCGGCGGCCGGGGCGAGCAGGCCGACCTGGGCTTCCAGGCGATCCTGATCTTCGCGTCCTACCCCATCGACGTGTTCGGCGGGCTGACGAAGCTCTTCCTCTTCACGGCCGTGCCCGCCGCCTTCGTGACGGGCCTGCCGACCAGCCTCGTCTCGAGCTTCCGCTGGCCGGTCGCGCTCGGCGCGCTCGGCGCGGCCGCGTTCTTCGCCCTCGCGGCGGCCACGACGTTCCGGATCGGCCTGCGCCGCTACAGCTCGGGCGCGCTGTGGACGCGGGTGTAGCCGACGGCGGGACCCGGCCCGGGCGCCGGTCAGGCCAGGCCCTCGAGCTCCGGCTCGGTCGGCTGCCGCCGCGACCAGTGCCACCAGTTGATCTCGGCCCCGAGCACGATGATGTTCGCCATCAGGTACAGCCACACCAGGAGCAGCACCAGGCCGCCGAACGCGCGCAGCGTCAGCAGCGAGTCGGAGAAGCGCAGGTAGAGCGAGAGGGCCGAGAACAGGGCCTGGAAGAGCACCGTCCCGACGAGCGCGCCCGGCCACACGTCCGCCAGGTGCAGCTCGACGTTCGTCAGGTACTTGTAGACGGCCGTCAGGAACAGGAAGACTCCCACCGTCGTCGCGGCCAGGGTGGCGATGTACGGGATCAGCTTGAGGTCGACCAGGTGCGGCGCGTGGCGGTGGTACCAGCCGGTCGCGGCCGTCGTCACCATGAGCGACGTGAAGAGGACGAGCAGCGAGATGGTCACGAGCACGAACGTGACCCACTTCTGATGCAGGAACGCGCGGTTCTGGACGCCGAACACGATGTTCAGCGCCGACTCGAGCGCCGAGTAGAACCCGAGCGTCCCCCAGACGAGCCCGAAGACGCCGATCGCGCCCAGCGTGCCCGCGTCGCGCTGGATCGCCCGGACGGTGCGCAGCAGGTCGTGGGCCGACTGCCCCGGCAGGATGTGTGCCAGCTCCCGGATCAGGTACGAGTTGGGCGACACGTGCCCGGCGAACCCGAGCAACGAGGCCGTCAGGAACAGGAACGGCACGAGCGACAGCAGGGCGTAGTAGGCGACCATCGCCGCCAGGTGCGGGCCGCGGTCGCGCAGGTACTTGGAGATGACCGGGTGCCCCAGCCGGGCTGCGGTCCGCAGCGGGTGCAGCACCATCCTGGGCGTGTTGGCAGCCATCGGCGGTGAGGATATCGGCATGTGCTAGGTTCAACCGGAATGGATGCAGCCGCCGCGATCGACGAGCTTCGCAGCCTTTCTACCCAGAT
Source organism: Thermoleophilia bacterium (assembly GCA_025928655.1). Taxonomy (GTDB): domain Bacteria; phylum Actinomycetota; class Thermoleophilia; order Gaiellales; family JAICJC01; genus JAICJC01. The sequence continues at coordinate 31,395 of JAICJC010000027.1, forward strand.
CAACGTGATCCTGGTGGCCGGCCGCGACGGCGCGGTGACCGCGTCCACGGTCGACGGCGCCCGGGCCGACCGCCTGGGGAGCCTCGCCCGCGACCTCGTCGCGGGGGCCGACCGCGTCCGCGGCGACCTGGGGCGCGACGCCCTCTCGCAGCTCCAGGCGGCCACGCCCGAGGGCAGCGTGTTCGTGGTGCTCGACGGCGAGCGGATGGCCGTCGCGACGACGGGGGCCGATCCGACGGTGGGGCTCGTGTTCTACGACCTGAAGACCCTCCTGCGCCAGCTCGGGGACGGCGAGGATGCCCCCGCGTCCGCGCCGGCCGAGGCGAAGGAGGGCGGCGATGCCTAAGCGCCGCATCATCATCGGCGCGCTCATCGGCGCCGGCTCCTTCGCGGGCACGATCTTCTACCGCCGCCGCAGCGCCCGGAACCGCACCCGCGTCGACCTCTACTTCGACGACGGCTCGATGCTGTCCCTGGCCACCGGCGCCCCGGACGCCGACCGTCTGCTCCCGATCGCGCGCGACCTGCTGGCGGAGGCCGGGTGACGTCGTCCGGCCGGGCTGAGCTCGGCCGCAAGCTGGTGGAGCGGGCATATCTGGAGGGCGACTTCGTCCTGCGCTCGGGCCGGCGCAGCCGCTACTACCTGGACAAGTACCGGTTCGAGACCGAGCCGGAGCTGCTCGCCGGCCTGGGCCGCGAGCTGGCCGGCATGGTGCGGGACCACGCCCCCGGGGCGGCGCTCCTGGCGGGCCCCGAGCTCGGCGCGGTGCCGCTGGCTGCGGCGACCTCGATCGAGTCGGGCTTGCCGTTCGTGATCGTGCGGAAGGATCAGAAAGCGTACGGAACCGGCAACCGGCTCGAGGGGGTCTGGGGCCCGGGGACGCCCGTCTGTGTGATCGAGGACGTGGTCACGTCGGGGGGTGCGCTGCTGTCCGCCATTGCGGCTCTCAGAGCCGAAAACCTCGACGTTTGTGCTGCAATTGCCGTGGTTGACCGCCAGGAGGGCGGGGCCGAGGCGATCGCCGCCGAAGGCGTGCCTTTTGCCGCCCTCTACACCGTCGAGTCGCTCGGCCTGACGCCGACCCCTCAGACGGCCTGAATTCCGCTCCGGGAGCGCGATTGTGGCCGTCCGACCGCGGTGATAGGGTGTGGCCGCTTCACAGGTTCCCGGACCAACGACCCAGGAGGACACGTGACCAAGAGCGACTTTATCGACGCCGTAGCGACCAAGTCCGGTCTGTCCAAGAAGGACGCCGGCACGGCGCTCGACGCGGTGCTCGAATCCGTGAAGGACGCACTCAAGAAGGGCGACGAGGTCACCTTCACCGGTTTTGGGAAGTTCAGCGTGCAGGCACGCAAGGCGCGCACCGGTGTGAACCCGCGCAACCCGGGCCAGAAAGTCACCATCCCGGCCAGCAAGGTGCCGAAGTTTTCCGCCGGCAGCCAGCTGAAGGCTGCGGTCAAGCAGTAGGAACCTGACTCGCCGGGCCGCCCGTCTGCGCCGCGGGCGGCCCGGCGTACTGCGTTAAGGGGCGCGATCCCGGGCGCGATCTCGCCGGTCGACCACCGCGGGCTGGCGAAGATCCTTAATACGGCCGGGGGCGTAGCCATCCGCGCGGTATGCGAACATGTGTTCGCATGCGCGCGAACGGTGCCCAGCTCACGCTCGACGGCGGCGACCGCCTGCACGACCGCCTCGCCGAGGCCGGGCGGCCCATCTCCACGGCCGACGCCGCCACCTGCCTGTTCGCCCTTCGCAGTGCCCCGGCGGCGCTCGTGCGCCAGCTCGTCGACGAGGTCGTCAAGTCCGACGCCCGCTTCGCCTGGCGCTCCGGCGACGAGGTGGTCCTGGCCGAGTGGGAGGACGCCTCGGGCTCGCTTCTCGACGCGCCGCTCGAACGGGCCGACTACGTCGTCTTCGACCTGGAGACGACCGGCACGCGGCCCGGCGAGTCGCGCATCGTCGAGGTCGGCGCCGTGCGGCTGTCGGGGCTCGAGCCCGTCGGGCGGCTCGAGGGCCTCGTCGATCCGGGCGTGCCGCTCCCGCCCGCGATCACCATGCTCACCGGGATCACCCCGGCGCACGTGCGCGGGCGCCCCCGCATCGAGAGCGTGGTGGCGGAGTTCCTGCGCTTCAGCGCGGGAGCGGTGCTGGTCGCCCACAACGCCCGCTTCGACGTCGGGTTCGTCGACGCCGAGCTGCGGCGGCTGAGGGGCGGGCGGCTGGCGGCGCCGGTCATCGACACCGTCGCCCTGGCCCGGCGCCTCCTCGGCGACCGCCTTCCGCGCATGGCGCTCGCGACGCTCGCCGAGCGGTTCGACACCGAGGTGCGCCCGTGCCACCGGGCGCTGCCCGACGCCGAGGCGACGGCCGAGGTGCTGCTGCGGCTGCTCGGCCTCGCCCAGGAGCAGGGCGCCGCCACGGTCGGCGAGGTGATCGGCCTGTGCGCGCCCGCCCGGCGGCGGGCCGCCGGCCGTCGCGGGCTTGCCTCCGGCGTCCCGACCGGGCCGGGCGTCTACCTCTTCCGCGACGCGAGCGAGCGGGTGCTCTACGTCGGCAAGGCGACCGACCTGCGCGCGCGCGTGCGGTCGTACTTCACCGGCCGGGCGCTGCGCGCCCAGGTGGAACGGGCCGTCGAGGCGGCGGCGCGGGTCGAGACCCGGCCGCTCGGCTCCGAATTCGAGGCGGCCCTGCTCGAGCTCGAGCTGATCGACCGGCTGCGCCCGCCCGCGAACACGCGCGGGGCCGACCCCGACCGGGCCTGCTACCTCGTGCTGACCCTGTCCGAGGCGGTGCCGCGCCTGCGGATCTCCAACCGGCCGGGCGGGCCGGGCGACGTCACCGCCGGGCCGCTGCGCTCGCGCAGCCAGGCCGAGGCCCTCGCCGCGTCGGTGCGCGAGACCTTCGGCCTGCGGGTCTGCCGGCCGGCGCTTCCGGTCGACGACGGCTCCTGCCTGGCCGGGGTCATCGGGACGTGCCGGGCGCCGTGCCGCGGCGGGCCCGCGGTCGACGCCTACGCCGAGGCGCTCGGCGGCGCGCGGGCCTGGCTCGAGGGCGACGACGGCGCCGGCCCGCAGGAGGGGGTGCGGGCGCGGATGGGGAGGCTGAGCGCGGAGCGCCGCTACGAGCAGGCGGCGGCTGCCCGCGACCAGCTGGCGGCGCTCGAGCGCGGCCGGCGGGCGCTGGCCCGCCTGCGCCGGTCGGCCGGTCGCAG
>JAICJC010000121.1 GCA_025928655.1 Thermoleophilia bacterium
GACCACGCGCCGAACGCGCACCTGGTCAAGCTCGGGACGATGGGCGAGTACGGCACGCCGAACATCGACATCGAAGAGGGCTTCATCGAGATCACCCACAACGGCCGCACCGACGTGCTGCCGTTCCCGAAGATGCCGGGGTCGCTGTACCACCTCTCGAAGGTGCACGACAGCCACAACATCCACTTCGCCTGCCGGGTCTGGGGCCTGCGCGCGACCGACCTGAACCAGGGCGTCGTGTACGGGATCGAGACGCCCGAGGCCAAGCTCGACGAGCGGCTGCTGACGCGCTTCGACTACGACGAGGCGTTCGGCACCGCCCTCAACCGCTTCTGCGTCCAGGCCGTCGTCGGCCGCCCGCTGACGGTCTACGGCGTCGGCGGCCAGACGCGCGGCTTCCTGAACATCGTCGACACGCTCAAGTGCGTCGAGCTCACGGCGGAGAACCCGGCCGGCGCCGGCGAGTACCGCGTCTTCAACCAGTTCACCGAGACGTTCACCGTCTCCGAGCTGGCCGAGAAGGTCAGGCACGCGGGCGCGGAGCTCGGCATCAAGGTCACGATCGACAGCGTCCAGAACCCCCGCTTCGAGGCGGAGGAGCACTACTACAACCCCGTGCACACGAAGCTGCCCTCGCTCGGCCTGCAGCCGACGCTGCTCTCGGAGAATCTGATCGAGTCGACGCTCGGCGTGATCGAGCGCTACCGCGACCGCGTCATCTCCGGCGTGATCGCACCCAGCACCCAGTGGCGGCCCGCGCCGCCGGTGGGCCAGCCGGCCTCGTGATGGAGCGCGGCAGGTGACACCCCTTCGCACCGCAGGGCTCGCCGCCGCGCTCCTGTTCGCGGCGCTCACGATCTACGCCTACCGGCGCGGGCGGATCGGCAACGGCGACCTGCTGGTGCGCCTGTCGGTGTTCACGCTGCCGCTGCTCGTCTTCTCGGTCCTGCCCGGCACGCTCCAGTGGACGTTCGACGAGCTGTCGTTCCGCAAGGGCGGCGGCCACCAGGTCATGGGCGCCACGGTGCTCGCCGTGGGCGTGCTGTACCTGTTCGCGTTCACGCTGGCCGGCCGCGGCGAGAAGTCGCGCCGCGACCTCACCCGCCTGATCGAGAACCTGGCCCTGGAGCAGTTCCGGGCCACCGGCCACCCGGAGCAGTTCGCCGGCGGCGTCGCCGTCGTCATCCCCGCCTACAACGAGGCCGACAACATCGACCATGTGCTCGGCTCGCTGCCGGCCATGGTGGCCGGCTACCCCCTGCACGCGATCGTGGTCGACGACGGCTCGGCCGACGCCACCACCGATCGCGCCCGCGAGGCCGGCGCCGCGGCCGTCCGCCTGCCGCTGAACCGGGGCCAGGGGGCGGCGCTTCGCACCGGCTACCGGCTGGCGCTCGCGACGGGCGCCGAGATCGTCGTCACGATGGACGCCGACGGCCAGCACCAGCCGTCCGAGCTCTCCCGGCTGGTGGGGCCGATCGCCGACGGCGACGCGGACGTCGTGAACGGCTCCCGCGTGCTGGGCGAGGCCGACCCGTCGCACGCGGCCCGCGAGATGGGCATCCGCATGTTCGCCCGGCTGCTCTCGATCCTGACGTGGAGCCGCGTCACCGACCCGGCGTGCGGCTACCGGGCGGTGCGCACCGAGTCGCTGCGCGGGCTCGAGTTCCGCCAGGACCAGTTCCACAACTCCGAGTTCATCGTCGAGGCGTCGAAGAAGAATCTGCACACGATCGAGGTGCCGGTAACCGTCTCGAGCCGGCTCTCGGGCACGTCCAAGAAGCCGCCCCACTTCCGCTACGGCATGGGCTTCGCCAACGCGCTCGTCCGCGCCTGGCTTAGATAACCTGAAATCGCGTCGCTGCGCGCCGCGATTTCAGGTTGAGGAGAACCAGTCCCACGTGCGCCGGAGACCCTCTCCAAGCTCCACCTGAGGCGAATACCCAAGGACATTTCTCGCCTTGTCGATCAGCGAGTAGTTGCGCTGGATCTCGCCCTGCCGGGGCGGCTCGCGGCGCACCTCCGGCGTGATCCCGGCGGTCGCGCCGATCAGCTCGATCAGGCGGGCGAGGCTGGTCTCGACGCCGCTCGCGAGCTGGAAGATCTGCCCGCCGACCCCCCGCGTCGTGGCGGCGGCGACGAGCCCTGCCGCCAGGTCCTCGCAGAACACGAAGTCGCGCGTCTGGCTGCCGTCGCCGTAGAGGACGAGCTCCTCCCCCGCCCGCAGGCGGCGGATGAAGAGCGGGATGACGTTGCCCTTGTGCGCCGAGCGCGGCCCGTAGGCGTTCGAGAAGCGCACCACCACCGCGTCCATGCCGTAGGCGCCGTGGAACGCGGAGCAGTAGGCCTCGCCGGTGGCCTTGGAGGCGCCGTACGGCGAGAGCGGCGCGACCGGCTTGTCCTCGCTCGCCGGGTAGGCGTTCTCGCCCAGGGGCGCATTCGACGAGGAGAACACGAGCCGCGGCACGTCGGCGCGGCGGGCGGCCTCGAGCGCCGTGAGCGTGCCGCGCGCGTTCTGGTCGAAGTTCGTCAGCGGGTCGTTCATCGACTCGACCACCCCGGCTCCCGCCGCCAGGTGGAAGACGACCTCGCAGCCGCGGGCCGCGCCGACCATCCCGTCGAGGTCGCGCACGTCACCCCTGACGAGCTCGGCGTCCGTGCCCTCCAGGTTGGCGGGGCTGCCCGAGGAGAGGTCGTCCAGGACGCGCGCGTCGAACCCCGCCGCGGCGAGGGCGCGAACCAGCGCCGAGCCGATGAACCCGGCGCCGCCGGTGACGAGCGCCCGGGGCACGGCGGCGGAGTCTACTCACCCGCGGCGGACGTCTGCTCCGCGTCGTGCTGCCAGCAGGGCGCGCCCTCGAAGGCCTCGAGGCCCGCAACCGGCCGCATGCTCGGGCCCGGGCCGTGCCCGCGCCGGAGCCGGGGCGCGACCACCGCGGCGGCAGCACCGACCAGGCCGCCGACCACGAACGAGCGGACGACCCCGCGACGGCCGCGGCGGCGGTCGGAGCGGGGATCGCTCACGACGCTTCGCGGTAGGCGACGAAGGCGGCGATCAGCAGGCCCAGCACCTGGATGTACGCGCGGGCGCTGCCGCCGATCGAGGCCGCGATCACGCCCCCGGCGATGACGTATGCCCACGCCGCCCCGCCGGCCGCGATCCAGGCGGTGGAGGTGCCGCGGTAGTACCCCGCGCCCCACAGGGTCGCCCGCCCGGCCGCGATCCCGACGAAGTAGGCCAGGATGAACGTGAAGAACCCGACGTTGAAGCTGCCCGCGTAGGCGAGGACGACGCCCATCGCCGTGCCCGCGCCGAGCGCCACCAGGATCGCCCGCACCGCCTTGTCGGTATGCAGCCGGACGCGGGCCGAGCGAGGCTGGCGGGCGCACTCGCGGCACTTGATCCCGACCGGCGCCGGCACCATGCAGTCGGGGCAGATCGGCTTGCCGCAGCTCGAGCAGGACACGCCGGTTTCGACCTTCGGATGGTTGGCGCACGTGACCGGCGCGGAGACACCAGAGTCGACGCTCGACACGCATTCGAGTGTAGCATCTGCACCGTGTTGCAGGAACTCAGCGTCAGCGCCGCGTGACGCCTCCGCACCCGTCCGGGCTGATGCAGATGACGGCCGAGGTCGAGCGGGCGCTGATCCGCTCCGAGCCGGTCGTCGCGCTCGAATCCTCGGTGATCGCGCAGGGCCTGCCGCCGGAGATCGGCCCCGATGTCGCGAAGGAGGCGCAGGAGCGCGTGCGGGCGGCCGGCGCGCTGCCGGCCACGATCGCGGTCCTGGACGGCGCCGTGCGCGTCGGCCTCGACGACGCCGCCATCGAGCGGCTGGCCCATGACGACGACGTGCGCAAGGTGGGCGGGCGCGACCTGGCCACCTGCGCCGTGTCCGGGCAGAGCGGCGCGACGACCGTGGCCGGCACGCTGGCGGTGTGCGCGATGGCGGGCATCCACTTCATGGCCACCGGCGGGATCGGCGGCGTCCATCGCGGCTGGGAGCGCACGCTCGACGTGTCCGCCGACCTGACCGAGATCGGCCGCACGGAGGTGTGCGTCGTCTGCTCGGGGGCGAAGTCGCTGCTCGACATCCCGGCCACCCTCGAGCTGCTCGAGACCCGCGGCGTGCCCGTGATCGGCTTCCGCACCGACACCTTCCCCCTCTTCTACGTCACCGAGAGCTCCCACGCCCTGGCCGACCGCGCCGACGACGCCGGCACGATCGCCGCCGCCGCGGCCGCGCACTGGGGCTTCGCCCGACGCACGGGGCTGCTCGTCGTGCAGCCGGTCGCCGACGAGGTGGCGCTGCCGCCGGACGAGACCGAGTTCCTGGTCGAGGAGACGCTGGCGCAGGCCGAGGCGGCCGGGGTCGCCGGCCCGGCCGTCACGCCGTGGGTGCTGGCCCGCCTGCACGCCGCCACGGACGGCCGCTCGCTGGTCGCGAACCGGCGGCTGCTGGTCGACAACGCCGGCCTCGCCGCCGATATCGCCGCCGCCTACTACGCGTGACCGGCACCCGTCACGGAAGTGCAACGGTCGGGCAACGGCCGCCGTTCGGGGTCTGACCCCGATTCAGCCGCCCTGCACCGGGCCGTGCTCGCAGTGGAAGCCGGCCATCGACGCCGGGTCGGGGAAGCTGCCGCCGCCCGTGCCCCGCACAGCGTAGACGTCGAGCACGGGGCTCGAGTGGATCAGGCGCAGGTACGGCACCGACCGGAACGCGGCGGGGTCGACGCCCGACTCGAGCGTGCCCACCATGCTGCCGATGCGCACGCCCTTCACGACCAGCACCTCGTCCACCCCGAGCCGGCGCAGCATCGCCGCCCCGCCGGCCGGGTCCTGGAAGAAGCGGTGCGCGCGCAGCACCAGGTCGAGCACGGTGTGGAGCATCCGGGGGCGCAGGTAGGGCCCCATCCCCTCCACCACGCTGACCCGGCCCGTGGCGGCGGCGAACGTCCCGAGCGTCACCCGGTCGGGCAGGATCCGCGCGCCGCAGGGCGCGTGCTCGTCCACCCAGTCGAGCACGGCGACCGAGTCGCGCCCGTTCTGCTCCCACCCCTGCCGGGCGGGGCCGGCGGTGGCGCCGACCGCCACGGCCGGGACGACGACGACCGCCGCGAGCATCGCGAGCGGGATCCACGTTCGCACCGCCCGCAGCCGGAGGAGCGCCGCCTCGGCCAGGCCGAGCGCCGCCAGCACGAGCACGAGCGGGACATAGTCGAACTCGCGGTCGATCCCGAACCGGCCCGGGATCTGGGTGCGGTAGCGGTAGGAGAACAGGAACGCGACGGCGAGCAGCGTCGCCGCAGTGCCGGCGGCGAGGACGCCGAGCGGCGCCAGGTCGCGGGGGAACCGGTGCAGGACGACCACCGCGACGGCCACCACCGCGACCGGGAGCAGCCAGACGAGCCAGGCCGGCGCGTGGTCGAGCGTGGTTGCGCTGTCGGCGAAGTCGCGCATGATCGCCCGCGGCCGAACGTACCAGTGGCCGTGGTCGGTCGGCGAGTGGCGCACCGCTCCGGTCAGGAGCGAGGCGGTCGGGTCGACCCCCCGGCCGAAGGAGGCGTAGGAGCCGTTCCCGGACGCCCCCTGGAAGCCGATCGACCCGCCCGAGGCGAGCAGGAGCGTGACCGTGAGCGCGACGGCCGCGGCCGCCACGACGACGAGCCGCGCCAGGATCGCGCGCCACGCCCGGTCGAGCAGGCCGCGGGCGACGGCGTACCAGCCCATCGCGACCATCAGCGCCACGACCGGCACCCCGTGGGTGGCGAATCCGGCGCCGAAGAGCAGGGCGGCCAGCAGCGGCTCGGCCCACCCGTCCCGGTCGCGCAGCGCCCGCACGGCCAGCACGAGCGCGCACACGGCGACCATGCGCCCGACGTTCTCGGCCGTGTAGACGTCGAGGTTGCGATGCAGCTCGTCGTCGAGCACGACCAGGGTGAGCAACGGCAGGAGGGGGGCCAGCCGGCGCAGCCCCAACTCGCGGCCGAGCGCCCACAGCCCCGCGGCGAGGCCGGTGGACGCAAGCCACAGGAGCGCGCCCATCGCCGGCAGCGGCGCCCGCCCGATCGCGTAGGAGAGGCCGGCGTGGTAGCTGTTCAGCACCACCTTCGAGACGGTCGGCGTCCACGTCGAGCCCCACTGCAGCGTCTCGGCGGGCACCCGCCCGGCATCGGCGATCTCGAGCCCGTCGGCCCAGTAGCGCCAGGGCCCGAACATCTCGAAGTTGAGGAGCGGCGAGCTGCGCAGGCGCACGACGGCGATGGCGAGGAACACGATCGCCCCCGCCGCGAGCGCCCACCGGTCGGCGGCGACCTCGTCGCGCAGGGCGACCCAGTGCCGGCGGGCGCCCCCGCGGCGCAGGCCGTGGGCCCACAGGCCGGCGGTGACGAGCGCCAGCAGCGGGAAGAACGTGGCCGCCTGGAGCGCGTGGGCGATCACGAGCGCCACCGCGGCCAGGCCGACGACGGCATAGCCGAGGCCGAACATGAGCGCGAGCCGGGTGACGGCGCCGATCCGGCCCGGCGGGTAGGCTGCGAGCGTGGCGCCGAGGCCGGGGACGAGCACGAGCGCGGAGGCGATCGCGATCGCGGCCGGGCTCACGCGCGCGCCGCCGGGCGCGCCGCCCCCGCCGTCGCCATCGACGTCCCCGCGAGGAACCCGGCCAGGAGCCACATGGTCGGGTCCTCGAAGAACGAGTCGTAGAAGAGCGAGCTCGCGAAGATCGCGATCAGGGCGGCGAGGAGCACCCGCGGCACCGGCCCGGCAGCGCGGACGCGGGCGCCGGCGGCGGTGATCGCCCCCAGCACCCACAGGTAGAGCAGGAAGCCGATCGGCCCCAGCTCGGCGGCGACCGTCACCGGCGTCGTGTGCGAGGCCGCGCCCTTGACCCGGAACGGGTGGGCGGTGCCGGCGACCGCCGCCTTCGGCAGGCCGCTCAGGCCCGCGCCGAGCGCCGGATGGTGGCGGATGACGCGCCAGCCCAGCTGGATCAGGTGGGAGCGCGAGTCGGACACCCGGTTGGCGGAGTTCCCGCGCAGCGCGACCGCGAGCACGGCCAGCAGCGCCGCGGCGCCGGCGGCGACGAGGGCGATCGTGATCCGCCGCGACCACAGGCCCGTCCCCACGGCCAGGACGCCGGCGGCGACGGCGAAGTAGCTCGACTGCGAGTAGGTGAAGTAGAGGCCGGCGAACATGAAGGCCATCGCCGCCCCCAGCGCGGGGGTCATGCCGCGATACACCGCGACGCCGGCGCACAGGACGAGGGTGACGGCCATGAAGCGGCCGTACACGCTCGCATCCCAGAAGAGCGAGTTGACCCGGAAGAACGAGCGGTAGGCGTTCGAGACCTCGACGCTCGGGTTCCAGAAGATGCGGTGGCTCGCCTCCTGGACGAGCGCGACGGCCGCGAACAGCACCGCCAGGCCCGCCTGGGTCGCGAACGCCACCCGCAGGCCGCCCGGGCTCCAGCCGAGCTGCGCGATCCGCATCGCCATGAAGGCGAACGGCAGGTAGAAGAAGAGCATCGTGACGGCGCCCTGGTGCAGGTCGACCGTCCAGGTCAGCGACAGCGCCGCGAAGGCGACGAAGGCCGCGAGCGGCGTGGCCGGCCCCCGCGGCGGGAGCTGCGGCTCGCGGGCACGGGCGATGTCGTAGAGGGTCGCGAGGGCGCCGGCGACGAGGACGCCGTAGAGCGGCAGGAGCAGCTTCGCGTCCTGGGCGCCGAAGTGCACCGGGATGCGCACGGGTGCGGCCAGCACGCAGGCGACGGCGAACCCCCACGGCCGGCGGTGGAACGCGGCGGCGGCCGCCAGCACGCAGGCGATCCCGACGAGGGCGGCCGGCACCACGAGGACCGGATGCCCCGACGCGACCGTGTGGGCGCGGTCGATCGAGGAGTGCAGCAGACGCTCGGCCAGGACGACGGTGCCGGCCACCCACAGGACGGCCGCGGCCCGCCGGGCCGCCGGGTCGCGGACGACGAGCAGGACCCCCAGGCCGGCCGCGGCCACCACGGCCGCGATCGCCTGGCTATTCACGTGCGTTCATTTCGAGATGATCGACCCGGATTCGTCGCGCGCCTGGACGCCCAGCGGTGGTGGTCTGGCGTGACGCGGGTGGCGCTGCGGCTGCACGCCCGTACGGGCTTGCACCTTGGACATCACGCGAATCCGGGTCGATCATCTCCGTGGCCGCAGCACGTAGACATGGGTGGCGCCGGAGACGACCAGGCGCCCCGCCGCAGCGATGGGGGTCGCGTACTTGCCGTCGCCGAACTGCCATTCCAGACGTCCGCTGATCGGGTTGTAGGCCATGACGCGGCCCCGGGAGCCGGGCGTGGGCCCGAGATCGGCAACGTACACGTATTTGCCGATGACGACCGGCGAGGCCAGGCTGCGGTTGGCCAGATTGTGTGACCAGAGCACCGCCCCCGTGCGGGCGTTCAGCGCCGCGAAGGTGCCGTCGAAGCTGGTGACGAACACGCGCCCGTTCCAGACGGCCGGCGACCCGTAGGCCCAGTCCGGCATGGTGTACGTCCACGCCACCTGGCCGGTCGCGGCGTCGAACGAGTACACCTTGTCGTCCGTGTTCCCGATGTACACGCGCCCGTAGGCGACCGCGGGCGTCGAGAAGAAGTTTCCCGACCGCAGGCCGGACGAGAGCCCGTCGGTGGTGCTCCTCCAGACCTGGTGCCCGTCCGACGCGCGCAGGCAGTACATGGCCCCGTTGTAGTCGCCGAAGTAGACCTTCCCGCCGACCACCGCCGGGCCGTGCTTCACCTCTCCGCCGGCATGGTACGACCAGGCCACGTGGCCGTTGCCCAGGTAGAGGGCCCGCACGACGCCGTTCTGGTCGGCCATGTAGAGGAAGCGCGAGTCGAACGCCGGCGACGACTCCATCGTGGCCCCGACGTTGGTGGCCCAGATCGTGTGGCCCGTCCTCGCCGAGAGGGCGTAGATGATGCCGTCCCGGGCTCCCAGGTAGACGACCCCCGCGTGCACGGCCGGCGAGCCCTGGCCGAGGTTGCTCGTCGTGTGCAGCACCCTGCGGGCCCACAGGAGCTTGCCGGTGAAGAGGTTGCGCGCCCGCACGTAGCCGCCGTTCGCGTACAGGAAGAGCACGCCCTTCGCGTACACGGGCGGGTACTCGAGGAAGCCGGTCGCCTTGCTCCACTGGACGTGGTAGGGCGGGTGGATCTCGGTGTCGGCGGACGCGTCGCGGGTGCGGGCGTCGGTGAAGCCGTACACCGGCCACGACGGCCCGAAGCGGCGCTGCTTCTTCGTCGGGTGCGTCGACGACGGTGCGCTCGAGGACGGGTCGGACGTGAGCGTGAACGGCAGCTTGTCGCCGTTGTGCACGTCCGCCGTGCGCCGGTTCACGACCCAGTACGCGGCGGCCGCGCCGACGACGAGCAGCACGACCACGCCCGCGCCGATCATGAGTAGGGTGCGGCGCCGCATCCGAAAACGCTAGCAACGCGGCGTTGGAGGGCGATCCGGCACCGAGGTGGGGAGGGTCCCGCGGCGCGGGGACCCTCCCCGATGTTCGCCTACGCCGTGCGGTCCTGCGGGGCGACGACCGCGCGGCCCGTCAGGTCGCCGTAGAGGGCCCGCACGAAGAGGGCCGAGAAGGGCCACACGATCGGCACGGACAGCGCGAGCCCGATGAGCAGCGCGGTGCCCGCGTCGGTGAACGCGTCCACGATCAGGAACATGGCGAGCACCACGGGCGCCGAGAAGAGCACCGTGATGATCCACACGAGCCAGGTGCGGGCGAAGTTGCGCACCGCGAGGCTGACCGACCGGGTCAGCGCGCCCGCCGGCTGCACGTCGCCGGCGGCGATCGCGGGCACGGCGAAGAGCAGCAGCGGCAGGGGAACGAGCGCGAATGTCCCGAGCCCCCGCACCAGCACCCCGGCCAGGATGCCCATGAGGCCCGCCGTCATGTACGTCCACACCACCCGGCTGCGCGGCGCCAGGCCCGGCAGCCCGCGCAGGACGACCCACCCCAGCACCCCGAAGTAGGCGATCGCGTACGTGAAGACGGCGACCAGGTAGGCCTCCGCCGCGGTCCCGCCGGTGGCGTGGACGGCGACGACGGGCGCCGTGGCGACCAGGAGCGCCGCGGCGGCGGCGACCATCAGGTCGGCCCACACCTGGCCGAACCGGTGCACGGCCGACGCGAACAGGTCCGACATCGGCGTCACCGTCGTGGGCGGGTCGGTCACGCCGCCGCGGCCGCCGCGCGCCGGACGGCGATCTCGAGCTGATCGCCGTCCGCGTCGACCACGACGGTGTCGTTCTCGCCCACCTCGCCCTGGAGCACCATCATCGCGAGCGGGTTCTCCAGCTCGCGCTGCACGGTGCGCTTCAGCGGGCGGGCGCCGTAGGCCGGGTCGTACCCGTGGTCGACCAGCACGCGCTTGGCAGCCTCGGTCAGCTCCAGCTCGATCCGGCGGCTCGCCAGCCGCCCGCGCAGGCCGGCGGCCTGCAGCTCGACGATGTCGGCCAGCTGCTCGCGCGACAGGCGCTGGAAGATGACCACCTCGTCGACGCGGTTGCGGAACTCGGGCCGGAACGTCTCCCGCAGCGCCTCCTCGACGCGCTCGCGGACGACCTCCTCCTCGCCGCCGCGGTAGATGAACTCGGAGCCGACGTTCGACGTCATGATGACGATGGTATTGCGGAAGTCGACCGTGCGGCCCTGGCCATCTGTGAGGCGGCCGTCGTCGAGCAGCTGCAGCAGGATGTTGAACACGTCCGCGTGCGCCTTCTCGATCTCGTCCAGGAGCACGACCGAGTACGGCCGCCGGCGCACGGCCTCGGTCAGCTGGCCGCCCTCGTCGTAGCCGACGTAGCCGGGCGGGGCGCCGACGAGGCGTGAGACCGAGTGCTTCTCCATGTACTCCGACATGTCGATCCGGATCATGGCCCGCTCGGAGTCGAACAGGAACTCGGCCAGCGCCTTCGCGAGCTCGGTCTTCCCCACCCCGGTCGGGCCGAGGAAGATGAACGAGCCGATCGGCCGGTCGGGGTCGCCCAGGCCCGCGCGCGAGCGCCGGATGGCGTTCGCGACGGCGGTCACCGCCTCGTCCTGGCCGACGACGCGCTGGTGCAGGCGGCCCTCCATGTGGACGAGCTTCTCCATCTCGCCCTCGAGCAGGCTGTGGACGGGAATGCCGGTCCAGCTCGCCACCACCTCGGCGACGTTCTCGGCCGACACCTCCTCGTTCAGCATGCGCGAGCCGGACTGCTGCTCGTCGAGCTGGTCGGCGGCGGCCTCGAGCTCGCGCTCGAGCTCGGGCAGGCGGCCGTAGGTGAGCTCGCCGGCGCGCTGGTAGTCGCCGTCGCGCTGGGCCCGCTCGGCCTCGCCGCGGATCGACTCGATCTCCTCCTTGAGCCCGCGGACGCGCTCGATCGACTCCTTCTCGGCCATCCACTCGCCCTCCATGGCCCGCAGCTCCTCGCGCAGGTTGGCCAGCTCCTCGGCGATCGCCTCGCGCCGCTCGACGGCGGCCTCGGACGTCTCCTTCGTCATCGCGGCCTGCTCGATCTCGAGCTGGACGATGCGGCGGCGGACGGTGTCGATCTCGACCGGCATCGAGTCGATCTCGATCTTCAGCCGCGACGCGGCCTCGTCGACCAGGTCGATCGCCTTGTCGGGCATGAAGCGGTCGCTGATGTAGCGGTCGGCGAGCATGGCCGCGGCGACGATCGCGTCGTCGGAGATGCGCACGCCGTGGTGCACCTCGTAGCGCTCCTTCAGGCCGCGCAGGATCGCCACGGTGTCGGCGACGCTGGGCTCGCCCACCATCACCGGCTGGAAGCGGCGCTCGAGCGCGGCGGCCGGCTCGACGTGCTTGCGGTACTCGTCGCGCGTCGTCGCGCCGACGGCGCGCAGCTCGCCGCGGGCCCGCATC
>JAICJC010000112.1 GCA_025928655.1 Thermoleophilia bacterium
CCGACTCGTTCGTGCAGAGGATCGAGTTGTCGAACGCCTTGGAGTCGGCGAGGCAGCGGGCCGCCTGCTCGACGTCCGCGGTGGCGTCCACGAGCGCCGGGATGTTGCCCGGCCCCACCCCCAGCGCCGGGTTGCCCGACCGGTACGTCGCGCGCACGACCGCGGTGCCGCCGGTCGCCACGATCACGTCGACGCCCGGATCGGACATCAGGGCCTCGATGAGCGGGATCGTCGGCTCCTCGACCACCTGCAGGCAGCCGTCGGGCGCGCCGGCGGCCACGGCGGCGTCGGCCAGGACGCGGACGGCCTCGGCGCACACCTTGCGTGCCATCGGGTGCGGCGAGACGACCACCGCGTTGCGGGTCATCAGCGCGAGGATGACCTTGAAGTAGACCGTCGCGACCGGGTTGGTCGACGGCGTGAGCGCCAGCACGACGCCCGCCGGCTTGGGGACGGCGACGATCTTCGCCTCCGCGTCGATCCTGATGCCGACGTAGTCCTCGCCCCCGTAGCGCTCGAGCAGGCCGCGCGAGGACGCCTCGTTCTTGCGCCGCTTGTGCTCGGGGACGCCCATGCCGGTCTCTTCCACCGCAGCATGGGCGAACCTTTCCGCGTTCTGGTACGCCACGTCCACGACCGCATCGACGACGCGCCGGGTGCGAGCGCGGTCGTAGCCGCTGAAGGCGGCGGCGGCCCAGCGGGCCCGCTGGAGCATCATCCGCGCGCGCGGGGCGCCAGGCGGCTCGGTCATCGCAGTACCGCCCGGCGGTCCGGGCCGCGCGCATCCGCAAGCGCGCGGCCGATCGCGACGCCCGTGCGGTCCAGCACCTCGTCGACGAGGTCCGGGCCGAGCAGGAGCCCGGGCTTGAACTGGAGCACCCGCGGATCCAGCGTGGAGAAGATCGCCCACACGCCGTTCTCGTACAGGCGGCGCATCACGAGCTTGGCGCCCTCGGGGTGCTCGAACTCGAGCCCCATCACGACGCCGTCCTGGCGGATCCCGACGAACCAGTCCGGGTAGAGCTCCTGGATCGCGCGCAGGCCGCGGCCGAAGCGGTCGGAGATGTAGTGCACCATCGAGCGCACCTCGGGCCGGCCGCAGATCTCGAGCACCTTGAGCGCCACCACGCACCCGAGCTCGGCCCCGCCGCCGGTGGAGATGTGGCCGAAGCCGTCCTCCTTGAGCCAGGCCGAGCACTCCTCCGAGAGGACGACGCACGAGATCGGGTACATGCCGCCCGTGATGCCCTTGCCGATCACCATGATGTCCGGCTCCACGCCGGCCTTCGAGATGCCCCACATCTCGCCGGTGCGCATGAGCCCCGTCTGCACCTCGTCTGCGATGTAGAGGGCGCCGAACCGCTCGCAGAGCCGCTTCACGCCCTGGAGGTAGCCCGGCTCGGGCAGCGGGAAGCCGTAGGTGGCGGGGATGGTCTCGAGCAGGACGGCGGCGACGTCGCCTCCGCGCAGCGCCGCCTCCATGGCGTCGAGGTCGTTGAACGGCACCTGCACGAACTCGTCGGGGCGGTCGGCCAAGAAGAGCTTGGAGAAGCGGTCGTCGCCGGCCGAGACCGCGAGCCCGGTGTGGCCGTGGTAGCCCTTGACGATCGACACGATCTTGCGCCGCTGGCGGGTGTGGCGGGCGGTCTTGATCGCGATGTCGGTCGCCTCGCCCCCGCCCGCGCCGTAGACGACGCGGCGCATGTTCGGGGCGCAGGTCTTCACGAGCGCCTCGGCCAGCGCGGTGCGGGCGAGCGCCGGGAAGTGGTGGTTGCCGATGTCGAACCGCTGCATGGCCTGTTCGAGCGTCGCGATCAGCTCGGGGTTGCGGTGCCCGAGGTTGTACGTGCCGCCGTTCAGGTGCAGGTCGACCAGCCGGCGGCCGGCCATGTCCCAGAAGAAGTAGCCCTCGCGCCGGTCGATGACGAGATCGACCCCGGCGTCCTGCCAGAAGTCGGTCTTGTCGGGGTTCCAGAACTCCCGCGACCGGTCGAGGAACTCGTCCTTGGACTCGTAGGAGAAGAAGCCGTAGTCGTACATGATCCGATCCCGGCGGAAAGTACCGAATACCGGACCAAAAAGCAAATGCTCCCCATTGGTCCGCTGAAACCGGGGTCAGACCCCCAACGACGGTGCAACCGCACAGTCACAGCCACCGTTCGGGGTCTGACCCCGGTTGATACGGTTGCGGCCGTGTCCGACTCGGCCGAGATCGCCATCGTCGGCGCCGGGATCACCGGCCTCGCGACTGCGCACGCGCTCACCCGCGACGGCCACCGCGGCGTCGCCGTCTTCGACCGCTCCTGGCCGGGGTCGGGGGACTCGGGACGCTCGTTCTCGATGGTGCGCCGCCACTACTCCAACGCCGTCACGGCGCGTCTGGCGATGGCCGGAAGCCAGACGATCGCCGACTGGGAGAACGAGGTCGGCGTCGCCGACGCCGGCTACGTGCGCTGCGGCTACCTCCTGACCGTGCCGGAGCGGCTCGAGGCCGCCTGCCGCGACAACGTCGCCCGGCTGCAGCGGATCGGGCTCGACACCCACTTCCTCGAGCCGGACGAGATCGGCTCCGTCGAGCCCGAGCTCTCGATCGAGGGCGTCGCGGGGGCCGCGTACGAGCCGGACGGGGGCTTCGCCGACGCGCAGAAGATGTGCCTCGGCTGGTTCGCCGCGGCGTCCTCGCGCGGCCTGCGCCACGAGCTCGGCTGCGCCGTCCGCGCTCTCCGGGTCAAGGACGGGCGCGTCACCGGCGTCGAGACCGACCGCGGGTTCACCCCGGCCGGGACGGTCGTGCTCGCGACCGGCGCGTGGACGAACGACCTGCTGCGGCCGATCGGCGCCGAGCAGCCGATCGAGCTGCGCCGGCTCCAGGTCGTGATCGGCCGCCGCGAGCCCGGAGCGCCGCTGCCCTCCGCCGTGTGCTCGGACGGCGTCTCCAACGTGGTCGTGCGACCCGACCGGGGCCGCCGCTTCTGCGCCGTCGCGTACGCCGGCGAGGATCCGCTCGACCGCGCCGACGACTGCGACCACGCCGCCTCGGCCGGCTATGCCGAGGTCGTGCGCAAGGCGGTGGCCGGGCGCTACCCGCGGCTGGGCGAGTTCGCCGTGGAGCGGGGGTGGGCCGGCCCGTACGACATCACGCCCGACTGGAACCCGATCATGGGGCCCTGCCCCGGCGTCGACGGCCTCTACCTGGCCGTCGGCTGGAGCGGGCACGGGTTCAAGCTCTCGCCCGCCGTCGGCGAGGTGGTCGCGGCAGAGGTCGTGGGCCGCATGCCGCCGGTCGACGTCTCGGAGCTGCGGCCGGGGCGGTTCGCCGCCGGCCGGCTCCTGCGCCTGGCCTACGGGCCGGGCGCGCGAGCCTGACCGGCGGCCGGTCGCTACCCCTCCTCGCGCGCGCGACTCCTGTCCCCGGTCAGAGCGGCAGCCGGCCGTGCACGACGGGCGACAACGTCAGGATGCCGCCGCACGGCGCGATCGCGAGCTTCAGCGTGAAGTGCTTCGTGTCGTTCGGCGGCGTCACCTCGACCGAGGTCGAGACCTTGCATCCCTGCCCGCCAATGGGGACGTTCGAGTAGCCGGCGTAGAACGACGCGTGCTGGCTGTGGGTCATCACGACGTCGACCTCGGGCTCGGGCGGGACGACGTTGCTCCTGCCCCGCCGAATGTCGGTCGGAAGCGCCGCCCCCCGCGCGTTCCGCAGCTGCATCCCGGCGTAGCCGAAGAGCTTGCACGTCGTCGCGCTCACGTTCGTGAACACGAAGCGCATCCGCACGCTGCCGGCCGCGCCGGTCGACTTCGGCTGTGCCAGGGAGAGCTGGCTCAGCCGGCAGCGCGGCGTGCTGGCCGCGGCGTGTCCCGCCGCCCGCGCCGCGGCTGGGCCGGCCGGGCAGACCACCGCCGCCATCAGCACCACCGCCGCGAGCACCGGCGCCCGTTTCCCGATCATCCGCATGATCCCTCCTGGTCGAATTGTCCCTGCAAACCCAGCCTACGAGGCGGCGGCGGGGCGCTCCGTCACGATCCTGCAACGCAGGCGTGAAAAGAGGCGACAACGTCGCCATCAGACACACTCCGCCGATAACGTGTAAACTCGCCGCCGCATGGACGCCCGGAAGCTGCTCGTCGGTGCAGCACTCGGCCTTGCGCTTGCGATCGCGGGCGCCTCACAGGCCGGCGCTGCCCTGCCCGTGACCCCGGACCCCACGTGGGGGACGAACGGGAAGGTCGACGCCGTCCTGCGCGTCGGCAGCACGATCTACCTGGGCGGGACGTTCACGGAACTCGACGACACGCAGAGCACCGCCACGGCGCCGGCGTCCGACCTGGCGGGTATCGACGCCACCACCGGCCAGCCGACCGGGTTCGCGCCGACCCTGGACGGCGAGGTGTTCGCCCTGGCCGCGTCGGCGGACGGCTCGCGCCTCTACGTCGGCGGCAACTTCAACACGGTGAACGGCAAGACGCAGAAGAAGATCGCCGTCTTCAACACCGCGACGGGGGCGCTGGTCACGTGGAAGCCCGCCGCCGGGTGGCCGAACAACGTCATCCGCGCGATCGCTGTCGGGCCGAGCAGCATCTACGTGGGCGGCGCGTTCACCAAGATGGGGCAGACCGCGCTGTCGCGGATGGCCGAGCTGAGCACCGCCGACGGCTCGCTCGTCCCCGGGTTCAGCGTCGCCGCCGACAACCTCGTCCGGGCGCTCGTTCTGACCTCCTCGCGGCTGTACATGGCGGGCAACTTCACCTCCGTGAACGGCACGAACCAGAAGAGCCTGACGGCGGTGAGCCCCGCCACCGGCGCCTCCATCGCCGGCGTCTATCACCCGACCTATCCCGTGCTCGCGCTCGCACCCGGCAGCACACGGCTGTACGGAGGCGGCGGAGGCGGGGGCGGCAAGGCGCTCGCGGTCAGCCTGAGCACGGGCGCCAAATCGTGGGAGCAGACGACCGACGGCAACATCCAGGCGGTCGCCGTGCTCAACGACACGCCGTACTTCGGCGGCCACTTCTTCAAGTACAGCAAGATCGCCGTCAGCCAGCTCGTGCGGGCGAACCCGTCGACGGGGGCGCTGGACACGACCTGGCTCCCCGCCGTGACGGCCGGCTTCCTGGGCGTCTTCACGCTCGACGGCGAGGGCGCGAACAAGGTCTACGTCGGCGGCGACTTCACCCGCGTGCAGAACCTGAAGCGGTTGAACTTCGCCCAGTTCACCGACTCCGCCGCCCCGGCCGCGGCCGACCTCTCGATCGCGCTCTCGGGATCGCCGGGGAGCGTGAACGTCGGCCAGCAGGTGACGTTCACGGCCACCGTCGCGAATGCGGGCCCCGACACGGCCCTCGCGACGACGGTGACCGACACCCTGCCCGCCGGCCTCGACTTCGCGAGCGCGCCCGGCTGCACCTACGACGACCCCAGCCGCACGGTCACCTGCGCCCTCGGCGCGATCGGCACCGGCGGCGCGTCGGTCACGATCACGACGACGGCCACGGCCGCGGGCGCCATCGCGAACACGGCCTCGGTCTCGTCGTCGACGACCGATCCCGACCCGGGCGACAACTCCTCCTCGGCCACGACGACGGTCACGAGCGCCGGCGGCGCCGACCTCGGCGTGAGCACGTCCGCCCCGGCCAGGGTCGACCAGGGCACCGGGTTCGCCTACACGCTGACGGTGACGAACGCGGGCCCGAGCTCCGAGCCGGACGCCACGCTCACCGACACGCTCCCGGCGAACGCCTCCCCGGCCGGAAGCGTCACCACGACCGCCGGCTCGTGCTCGGGCGCCGCGACGGTCACCTGCGACCTCGGCCCGATGGCGGCCGGCGACACCGAGACCGTGACCATCCCGATGACGGCCCCCGGCTCGCCCCAGACGCTGGTTGACTCCGCCTCCGTCTCCGGCACCGAGTTCGACGCGGTGTCCGGCAACGACTCGGCGGTCACCTACACCGGCGTGCGCGACCCCGGCAGCGCCGGCGACACGACGCCTCCCTCGATGACCGGCATGACGATGCTCGACACGGACGAGGACGGCTTCGTCGATCACGTGGCGGTGACGTTCACCGAGCCGCTCGCCACCTGCGCCGCGCCGTGCACCGACGGCTGGACGCTCGCCAACGTGCCCTCCGGCGGGTCGCTGCAGTCGGTGACGACGAGCGGCGACACCGCCACCCTCGCGATCGGCGGCTGGACGGACGACGCGGACACGAGCGTCAGCCTGTTCCGGGTCGGCCTCGGGGCGGGGAACGAGATCCAGGACATGGGCGGAAACCGCGCCTCGTTCGCCGCGGCCGCGCCGCCCGACGGTGCCGGCCCCGTCCCCGTGGGCTTCCGCCACCAGCACAACACGAGCAACGGCACCTGCGTCGGCACGGTCAACACGGCGGGCGTGCCCGAGGACTGCGACGAGGTCACCGCGGAGTGGAGCGAGCCCCTGGCGCCGTCGTCGATCCCTGCGACGACGACCCTCACGCTCACCGACCCGGCCGGCCCGGGCAACGACACGCTGACCGTCGGGAGCTTCATCGCGGGCGCGATGAACCTGGGCAGCGACGGGTTCGTGACGGCAGACGGGACGAGCGCCGGCTGGGCCTCGTCGCAGCTCGTCTACTCGAGCGCGGGCCAGTCGCTGACGGTGCGGATCCTCGGTGCCTGCACCGGCGCCGGCTGCGCTGCCCTCGGCACGGTCAAGAACGTCACCGTCACCTACACGCCGTCGCCCACGATCACCGACCCGGCCGGCAACCCGGCGGGCGGCACGTTCTCCAAGACCCAGACGATGTTCTAACGCACCAGACGGGGTCAGACCCCTTTTGGTGCATCCAGCACGGCGCGGTAGCGGGCGCGGGCCGTGACGTCGTCGGGGGCGTCGGCGGCGGCGGCCTCGGCGTCGCGCAGGCGCAGGTAGCCGGCGAGCTCCTCGGCGGTGCGGGCGTCCGACCAGCACAACGCCGAGGCGACCAGCGGGGCGATCGCCGCCGCGGCCGCGCGACCGCGGTCGGGCACCTCGATCGAGACCCGCAGCCGCCGGGTGAGCACGTCGTCCAGATCGAGCGCGCCCTCGTGCGTACAGGCGTGCACGGCGTCGGCGGCGCGGTGGCGGGTGCCGGCGATCGGCGCGGCCAGCGCCGGGTCGGAGGCCGCCAGCGCGTCCACCTCGCCCCCGGCGTCGAGCAGCGGCACCTCGTGCGTGCGCGAGGGGGCGGCGGCGCCCAGGTCGCGCGCCGCGGCGTCGACGGCGTCGCGGGCCATCACCCGGTAGGTCGTGTACTTGCCGCCGGCGATGGCGCTCAGCCCGGGCAGCGGGGCGAACAGCCGGTGCTCGCGGGAGAGGCGCGTGGTCGACGCCGCGCCCTCGGCCGCGACCAACGGGCGCAGGCCGGCGTAGATCCCGCAGATCTGCTTCCTGGAAACGGGCCGCACGAGCACGCTGTTCACCTTGGAGAGGACGTACTCGACGTCCGCCCGGTTGGCCACCGGCGCGTCCGGCTCGCCGTCCCAGTCGGTGTCCGTGTCGCCCAGGAGCCAGTGATCGGCGCCCCACGGGATGGCGTGGAAGATGCTCTTCTCCGTGCGCATGAAGAGCCCCGTGCGCATCGGGATCGCGGCGCGGGGGACGAGCAGGTGGATGCCCTTGGAGGGGCGCAGGGCGTCCTGCGGCCGCCCGGTGGCGAGCTCGAGCACCCGGTCGGTGGCGACTCCGGCGGCGACGACGGTGTGGCGGGCGCGGACGTCGAGCTCCCCGCCTCCGAGGCCGTCGCGGACGCGGGCGCCCACGACCCGTCCGCCCTCGTCGCGCGCGAACGCGGTGACCTCCGCCCGGGTCGCGACCGCGGCACCGTGCCCGGCCGCCGTGCGGGCGACGTGCACGGCAAAACGGGCGTCGTCCTCCTGGGCGTCGTGGAACCGCACCGCGCCGACGAGCGAGTCCGGCCGCAGCGCGGGCGCCCAGCGCAGGGCCGCCCGCTTCGACAGGTGCCGGGCCCGCGGCACGTGCCGGGCGCCGCCCATCGTGTCGTAGAGCAGGAGGCCGGCGCCGAGATAGGGCCGCTCCCACAGCCGGTGCGTGAGCGGGAAGAGGAACGGCACCGGCCGGACGAGGTGCGGTGCGAGCGTCGTCAGCAGCAGGCGGCGCTCGCGCAACGCCTCGCGGACGAGGCCGAAGTCGAGCATCTCCAGGTAGCGCAGGCCGCCGTGGATGAGCTTGCTGGAGCGGCTGGACGTCCCCCAGGCGATGTCGTGCGCCTCGACGAGCGCGACCGAGAGGCCGCGGGTGGCCGCGTCGAGCGCGATGCCGACGCCGGTGATCCCGCCGCCGACGACCAGGAGGTCGAACCGCTCGCCCCGCATCCGCTCGAGCGCCGCGGCGCGGGCGGCCGGCCCGAGCGCCGTGGCGCTCATCCCGCCTCCGGCCGCATGTGAACCTCGAGCGCCTCCCGCCACCGGGCCCGCTCCCGCTGGCGGCCGGCGGCATCCAGGGCCGGCTCCACCCGATGTGCGACCGAGTGCCCGGCGGCGTCGGGATCGCACACGCCGGCCGAGGCGGCGGCGAGGGCGGCGATCCCGCGCGCGGTCGCCTCGAGGTCGGCGGCGACCTCGAGCACCCGGCCCGAGAGGTCGGCCACGGCCTGCAGCAGCTCGCGGTCGGCCGCGAGCCCTCCGCCGACCCGCAGGGTGTCGATCCCGCCGGACGACTCCTGGGCGGCGAGCGCGTCGGCGACCTGGTGGGCGACGCCCGCCACCCAGGCGGCGGCGAGGTCCTCGGCGGTCGTGGCGCTGGTCGCACCGAGCACGGTGACCCGGTCGGCCCCGTGCCAGTGCGGTGTCCCCAGCCCCGCCGGCGCGGGCACGACGACCGGATGCGGCCGGCGCCAATCGGGGGCGCGCGTGCGCCAATCGGCGTCGACCAGGCCGCTGCCGCGCAGCACGGCGAGCGCGTTGCCCGCGTTGGCGCCGAAGGCCTCGAGCGCGTAGGTGCGGCCCTCGCGGGCCGTCTGCCAGGCGACCGTCGCAAGCACGCCGGCGGGCGGGGCGGGGCGCTCGCCGCCGGCGTTCATCCACACGAAGGCACCCGTGCCGAGCGTGAGCGCCGCCATCCGCGGGGCGGTGCACCCCTGGCCGTAGAGCGCGGACTGCTGGTCACCCAGCATGGCCGCCACGGGCGCCTCGAACCCGGCGGCCTCCGCCGCGGTGGCGAGGGCCAGGCCGTCGGAGTCTCGCACCTGCGGGAGCAGCGCGGCGGGCACGCCGAACAGGTCGAGCAGGCCGTCGTCCCACGCCATTGAGCCGATGTCGAGGAGCAGGCTGCGGCAGGCGTTGGACGGCTCGGCGACATGGACCGTGCCGCCGGAGAGATGCCAGGCGAGCCAGCAGGCGACGTCGCCGAACGCGAGCTCGCCCGACTCCGCCCGCGCGAGCAGCGCCGGGTCGCGTCCGAAGAGCCAGGCCAGCTTGGGCGCCGAGAAGGTCGGATCGAGGGCAAGCCCCGTCACGGCTGCGATCCGCGCCGCCGCGGGCTCGGAGGCGAGCGTGCGGCAGAGCTCCTCGGCCCGCTGGTCCTGCCAGCTGATCAGAGGCGTCACCGCGCGGCCCGAGCCGCGCTCCCACAGCACGAAGGTCTCGGTCTGGTCGGCGATCCCGACGCCGGCGATCTCGCCGCCGCAGGCGTCGCGCACCTCGGCGAGCGCCGACAGCGCGCCGGCGAGCAGGGCGTCCGGGTCGTGCTCGACCATCCCGGGTCCCGGGCGCGACGTCTCGACCGGCGAGGAGGCCGTCGCCACCCGGCGCAGCCGCGGGTCGTAGGCGATGCAGCGGGTGTTCGAGCTGCCCTGGTCGAGGGCGAGGATCACGGGCGGCGCGGCCACGCGCGGACGGTACCGGGTCGGCCGCGCTCACGCTGATGCTCGCGGTCGTACGGGAGGGCTGCCTCCCCGCGTCGCGCTCGATGAGTGATTCCATGTCGAGAACCGCCGGCCGGCTCCGCTCACACGGTGAAGGGCCGCGACAGGCGCGTCCCCCGACACCAGGAGATCCACCATGCCGAAGTACCTCCTCCTCAAGCACTACCGCGGCGGCCCGGAGCCGCACCGTCCCGTGCCCCCCATCGACAGGTGGGCGCCCGAGGACGTCGAGGCCCACATGGCCTTCCAGCATCACGTCAGCGAACTGCTCGAGGAACACGGCGAGTACGTCGACGCGCAGGCGCTCGCGCCGGCGCGCACCTGGGTGCGCTACGGCGGCCCGGACGCCGCCCCCGTCACCACCGACGGCCCGCACCCCGAGACCAGCGACCTGATCGCCGGCTACTGGATGATCGACGTCGAGTCGCGCGAGCGCGCCGTCGAGCTCGCGGCCTACGTGTCCTCCGAGCCCGGCCCGGGCGGGACGCCCCTGTACGAGTGGATCGACGTCCGCGAGGTCATGTGGGAACGGGCCCGGACAACCGACGCGTGATCGACGGGCCGACGCGGCCGGGGGACGAGGGCGCCCTGCGTGCGCTCGTCCCCCGGGTGCTCGCGGGCCTGGTCCGGCGCGGCGAGGATTTCGACGCCGCCGAGGACGCGCTGCAGGAGGCGCTGCTGGAGGCGCTGCGAACGTGGCCCGAGCACCCGCCGCGCGATCCGCAGGCGTGGCTGGCGGCGGTCGCGACCCGGCGGCTCGTCGACGCCCGCCGCAGCCAGGCCGCGCGCCACCGCCGCGAGCTGGCGGCGCCGGCCGAGCCGCCGCAGCCCGTCGCACCGGAGGAGGGCGACGACACCCTCTTCCTGCTCTTCTGCTGCTGCCACCCCGACCTCGCGCCCGCCTCCCAGGTGGCGCTGACCCTGCGCGCGGTGGGCGGCCTTACCACCCGGGAGATCGCCGCCGCGTTCTACGTGCCGGAGGCCACGATGGCGCAGCGGATCAGCCGCGCCAAGCGCGACCTGCGCGGACGCCGCCTCGACCGGCCCGGCGACCTGGCCGTCGTCCTGCGCGTGCTCTACCTCGTCTACACGGCCGGCCACGCGGGCCGGATCGACCTGGCCGCCGAGGCGATCCGGCTCGCCCGCCAGCTCACCCTCGCCACCGAGGAGCCGGAGGCCCGCGGCCTGCTCGCGCTGATGCTCCTCAACCACGCCCGCCTCCCGGCGCGGCTGGACCCGGAGGGCCGTATCGTCACGCTCGACCGCCAGGACCGCGGGCTGTGGGACCGGCGCGAGATCGCCGAGGGGGTGCGCGTCCTGCAGTCGGCGCTGGCCCTCGGGCGGCCCGGCCGCTACCAGATCGAGGCCGCCGTTGCGGCCCTGCACGACGACGCCGCCCGACCCGAGGAGACCGACTGGCCGCAGATCCTGGCCTGGTATGACGACCTCGTCGCGCTGACCGACGACCCGGCCCGCCACGACCCGGCCGCCATGCTCGGGCGCGCGGTCGCGCTCGGGCATGTCGCCGGCGCCGCCGCCGGGCTGCGCGCGACCGAGGAGCTGCGCGCGGCGATCGGCGACCGCCACCGGTGGCACGCCGTCCGCGGGCACCTGCACGAGCTGGACGGCGACCTGCCCGCCGCCGCGGCCGCCTACGCCGAGGCCGCCGGGCGGGCGACGAACGTCGCCCAGCGCGACCACCTCATCCGCCGGGCCGCCCGCGCACGGGCCGGCGCAGCCGCTAGCCCCCCCGGACGTCGCCCTGGCGGTGGATCGGGACGGTGAAGCGCACCGACGTCCCGCCGCCCGGGGTCGACTCGATCGTGAACGTCCCGCCGGCGACGCGGACGCGCTCGATGGTGGCGGCGAGGCCGAGGTGGAGGCGCATCCCGCGCCGTCCCGTCGCCCGCTCGATGCCGCCGGCGTCGAATCCGACGCCGTCGTCGCGCAGCGTGCAGGCGACCGCGGAGCGCTCCTCGCGCAGGTCGAGCTCGACCGTCTGCGCGCGGGCGTGCCTGCGCACGTTCGCCATGAGCTCGCGGACCGTCCGGTAGGTGAGGATCTCGATCTCGGGCGAGTAGCGGCGCAGCGATACCTCGAGCCGGCGCTCCAGGTTGCACTCGGCCGAGACCTCGTCCACGAGGTCGGCGACGGCCGGGCCGAGCCCCTGGGCGTCCAGCAGCGGCGGGCGCAGCTCGAAGCTCATCCGGCGCACCCGGTCGACCGCCTCGGACAGCGTCGCCCGCGCCCGGGCCATGCTCTCGAGCGCCCCGCCCGGGTCATCGCGGTCGATCGTCGCCTGGCAGGCGTCCATGCCGACCAGCGCCGCCACCATCACCTGCACCGTGTCGTCGTGCAGCTCGACGGCGATCCGCTGCCGCTCGGCCTCCTCGGCCCGCAGCATCGAGCCGAGCAGCGAGCGGCGGCGCTTCTCGCTCACCTCGAGCGCCCGCTGCGTGCGAAGCGCGCTCGATCGGGCCGCCTCGGCGTCGCGGCGGCTCTCGCGCTCGGCGATCAGCAGCCGCTCGCGCTCGACGGCGTACTGCACCGCGCGGGCGACCAGGTCGCGGCTGGCCCGCCCCTTCAGGAGGTAGTCGCTCGCGCCGGCCCCGAGCGCCTCGAGGGCGAGCCCCTCGTCGTCGCGGCCGGCGAGCACCAGGATGGGCAGATCGGACGCGCCGGCCCGCAGCCGCCCGAGCGTGTAGAGGCCGCTGCTGTCGGGCAGGGCCAGATCGACCAGGACGGCGTCGGTCGGGGCGGTCGCGAGGTGGGCGAGGGCCGTGCTCAGCCGCCCTGCGACGGCGACCTCGAAGCCGGCGCCGAAGTCGTGCAGCCCCCGCTGCAGCTGGCGGGCGGCCACCTCGTCCGAGTCGACCAGCAGCAGCCGCACCCGGCCGGGTGCGGCGTCGGCGGCGGCCGCGCCGATGCGGCGGGCCGACACCACCGGGTCGCGCGCCGGCAGCGGAGACCTGGCGTCTTCGGTGGTGGTCCCGCTCACGGTCAGAGATGCTAGATCGCCCCACGGACGCCGACCCTCCCCGAAACGGCGTACGCGCCCTCCGCGGGTGGGGGGTTTTTCCAGAGATTTCCGGCCGGAGGCCGTGCGGCCCGCGCCGGGGCGCGGATCGGCAAGCATGCGTGCGCATGCTCCGGCAGGGACGCCGCATCGTCACCGTCATGGTGCTCGTCGAGATCCTCACCAGCCTCTCGCTGGGGGCGACCGCGACAGCGATCGGGTGGCAGGCCTACGCCCGCCAGCACGACCCGCTCGTGCTGGGCCTGCTCGGCCTGGCCGAGTTCATCCCGGCGGTGCTGCTGGCGCTGCCCGCGGGACACGTGATCGACCACCACGACCGCCGGCTCGTCGCCGGGCTCGGGCTCGTGTGGGGGACGGCGATCGCCGTCGTGCTCG
>JAICJC010000009.1 GCA_025928655.1 Thermoleophilia bacterium
CACCCAGACGAAGACGGGCGCATCGCGCTCAGAAGTCATCGTCAACCTCGTGCCGCCGCACCCGTTTGGGCAGAACGGCGAGGCGGTCGCCGAGCCGATCCATGTCGAGCGAGCGGCGCTCGGCCGACTCGCCGACCAGCGCCACGCCGACGAGCGACGCGACCTCGAACGCGACGCCGAGGCTGACGGTCGGGTCTCCCCGTTCGACCTTGCGGATCGTCACCGGCGACACGCCCGCGCGCTCAGCGAGGTCGGCCGCAGTCATGCGACGCTCCCGTCGCGCGACCGCGACCAGGCTTCCGAGCACCCGCAGGGCCTCTCGGGTCGTGCGAGAGTATGTACGATGCTGAACCATATTCGACAGTATAACGCCTATTAAGCGATCTAAGCGATATTATACTGTCGTTCTGGGGCGCGCCTTCTGGCGCGTGTCCCGCGCCCGGCCTAGGCGAGCGAGAGGTACACCGGGGTGCAGCCGGAATGGGCGTCCTTCTCGGCCCGGAGCCGGGCAGTCAGCGGGCCCCGCTCGCTGCCGTGGCTCGCCACCAGCGGATCCTCCTCGCTGCCGTTCTCGAGCAACACGACCACGTGCTGCTCGTCGATCGGCCCGTCGAAGACGATCAGGTCGCCCGGAACGGCCTGCGCCGCCTTGATCCGGCGCATGTGCGCGAGCATCGTCATCGTGCTCCCCGAGCCGTCGTAGTCGAGGCCGTTCGGGTCGGGCGCCTGCGCCCAGCGGGCGAACAGGGTGGTCGACCCCGAGCAGTCGGTCGTCAGCGGAAGCGTGCCGGGGAGGTGGCTCACGGGGATCGGCCGCGACTGCTCGTAGTGGATCTCGGCGCTGTTCTCGACGCCCCACAGGCACCACCCGACGAGCCGCTGCCGCACCGGTGCGTTGGCGCGGAACTGCTTGCGGCGGGCGAAGCTCGGGGCGACGAACTCGCTGGGCCGCTGCTTGTAGCCGGGCGCGCCCTTCGGCACCAGGTAGCCGTACAGGTTGGGCCCGAACTCGCGGTTGGCCTCGGCCCGCGGGTACCCGAGCAGGAACTTCGCGAGCCGCGTGGCCTCGGCGGTCTGCGGGCCGAACTGGCTGTCCGCCTTGCCCGGGCGGAAGTCGATCCCGAACCGGTTCGTCCGCAGCACCGCCTGCGCCGCCTTGACGTCGGCGCCCTTCAGGAACGGCTCTTGCAGCGTCAGCTTGCGAGAGACAAGCGCGGCCACCTCGCGATCCTACAGAGGTTTCCCCCTACCGGTCCAGAATCCGCCGCACGCCGAGCGAGCGGCCGCGCAGCGCCAGCGCGGCGGAGAGCATCCCGGAGGCCGCCGCCCCGCGGGCGAGGCCGTAGGTCTCGATGCCGGGGTCGGCGGTCGCGAACCGCTCCTTGTAGGCGGCCCCGCCGCGCAGCAGCCGGAACTCGCGCATGCCGTCCTCGAGCGCGGCCCGCACCGCGTGGGCGAGCAGGACGAAGCCGACCTGCCCGCCGGCGAAGCCCGGATCGCGGCCCGCCTGATACCCCGACTCGGCGCCGGCGAACCGGAAGCCGCATAGCCCTGCGACCGGCCGTCCGTCGACCTCGAGGAACCACAGCCGCAGCCAGCCGCGGGCGAACGCCAGCCGGGCGAAGTCGCGGTGGAACGCCTCGTCCGCCAGAAACGGCGTGTCGCCGCCCCAACGGGCGCGGTGGAGCGCGAACAGCGTGTCGAGATCGCGCTGCAACCGGTCCGGGTCGTCCGCGAGCCGGAACGCGAGCTCGCCGTGCTCGGCCAGCCGGCGCGGGTAGCGGCGCACCTGCTGGCGGAAGTTCGTCGCCCGCGCGGCCAGGAACGCGTCCCACGTGTCGTGCTCGAAGCGCAGCACCGGGCTCGGCTCGCGGTAGAGCGGCCGGGCGCCGGTCAGCTCGCCGAAGGCCTCGTCGGCGGCCACGTGCTCGGCGAGGAGCACGAACCGGCGCAGCGGCACGGCCGCCACCGCCGCTCCCACGGCGGCCGCCGCGCCGGGGTCGGCCGTCGGCGCCGATACCGGCCCGAGCCGGTCGCCCGGGCCGTGCCCGGCGAACCGCAGCACGGCGACCCCGTGGCGCCACCACGCGTACATGGGCACGATCGCCCGCAGCCTCCCGTCCGTCCGCGCGAGGCCGATCAGTGGGCGCCGCCCGGCGCCGTGGTGCCGCCACCACGTGCGCAGCCACGCGGGCGTCGCGAACACATGGCCGGCCGCCTCGGCGAGCGCGTCCCACTCCCCGGTCGGCACGTCGTCGAGCGAGCCGGCGTACTCGACGTCCGTCACGGCGCCGGCCGGTGCGCCCGCAGGGCCAGGTGGACGGGCAGGCGCGCCCGGGCCGCGGCCGCGGTGCCACCGTTCCCGCGCGCGTGGCGGGCGATCCGGGCGAGGTCGACGCCGGCGAGGGCCGCACGCAGTGCGGCGGCCGGCACGGCGCCGAAGTGCTTGCGGGCGTAGCGATGCTGGCTCTCGAGCAGGAGCAGCGACGGGCGCGCGTCGGCGCCGGGCGAGCTCCCGGCGGTCGCGTGCACCGCCCGCACCGACGGCACGTAGGCCGTGACCCAGCCGCGCCGCGCCGCGCGCACGAGCCAGTCGGTCTCCTCGCAGTAGACGAAGAAGCGCTCGTCGAACGGGCCCACGTCCGAGACCGCCGCACGCCGCAGGAAGAGGCACGCGCCCGACGCCCAGTCGACCGTGCCGGCCTGCGCCGGATCGCGGTCGAGCTGGCGGAACCGGCGCGGCCGCCCCCAGCCCGGGAACCGCTGCGCCAGCGCGAGATCCTCGGACAGGAAGTCGAAGGCCCGCGGCGCCGTGAAGCAGTTGCCGAGCGCACTCCCGTCAGGGTGCTCGAGCCGGGCTGCCACCGCCGTGACGCGCGGATCGGCGAACGCCGCCTCGACGTCGGCGTAGGCGCCCGAGATCGACCCGACGTCGGGGTTCAGCAGCAGCACGACGTCGGCCCTCGAGACGGCGAGCGCCCGGTTCACCGCCGCGGCGAACCCGCGGTTCGTGCGGTTGGCGAGGACGGTCACATGAGGGGCGGCGGCACGAACGGCCTCGGCGGCGCCGTCGCCGGGCGAGTTGTCGACCAGGATCACGCCCGCGTCGCGGCCGAGCAGCCCCTGCGCGGCGGCGACGGCGCCCCCGACCAGCGTGGTGCTGCGGTAGTTCACGATCACGACGTCGACACTCATGCCGTGGCCCGCCTGCGTACGCGGGGCACGAGATCGCCGGCCAGCGACCGGCCCCGGCGGGCGGCGTCGTACAGGGCGGCGCGGTTGAACGCGTAGCTCAGCAGCAGGTAGGCGGCCAGGGCGACGCAGGCCGTCACGACCCCGCCCAGGACCAGGTCCGGGAAGGCCCGGGAGAGCCCGTAGGCGATGGCGAAGGCCCCGTATCCCACCGCCACCGGGACGAGCAGGATGTGCGCCAGGCGCACGCCGGCGCGTCGTCGCAGCGCCCGGGTGAAGACGACCGACTCGGTCCACGACGCGCACATCCATGCGACGCCGACCCCGGCGATCCCGACGGGCCCGATCAGGACGGCCGTGAGCGCCACCCACACCGCCCCGTTCACGGCCGTCGCGGCGAGCGGCGTGCGCACGTCCCGCTCGGCGTAGAGGTAGCCGGCGGCCGCGACCGAGATCGGCCCGCCGATCGCGAGCCCCGCGCTCGCCCACGGGAACGGCGAGGCGGCGGGCGCCCAGCGATGGCCGAAGAGCGCGGGCACGAGGTCGTGGGCCGAGGCCGCGAGCGGTGCCAGGATCGCGCCGGTCGCGATGGCGGTGATGCCGGCGAAGCGCTCGACGGTCGGCCTGGTGTTCTCGCCCATCGCCCGCAAACGCGCCATCATCGGATAGGAGACGCGCCAGAGCGCCTGGAAGAGCCAGAACGGCACCTGCAGGAGCCGGTTGGCGAGCGACCAGTAGCCGAGCAGCTGCACGCCGCCCGCCGCCGCGACGACCAGGTTCACGCCCTGCGCGGTCGCGACCGCCGCGATCCCGACCGCCTGGAACCCGAGCCCGAACGCGAGCATCGACCGCAGGGAGCTGCGCTGGTACCTCGGTGTCACGAACCCGAGCGGCGATGCCAGGTTCATCAGCGCCGACCCGGCCACCGCCCGGGCGACGGTCGCCGAGGCGAGCCCCCAGACGCCCCAGCCGACCCAGACGGTCGCGATCGCCCAGCAGTAGTAGGTGAGCGATTCGGTGAACTCGATCGACGCGATCGGCCGGTACTCGAGCGCCCGCTCGAGCGCAATCGCATGCGGGGCCCGCAGCGCGAGCAGCGGCAGCGAGGCGGCCATGAGGGCGGTCACGTCGCCGGCCTCCCCGGCCTGGAGCCCGATCGCGACGATGACGACCGCCATCGCGCTCGCCACGGTGAGCTGGACGGCCAGGAGCGTCCGCAGCTCGAGCGCGGTGGGCGCGGACGCCTGCCGCACCAGCGCGGCGCCGAGGCCGCCGTCGGCGAGGAAGTTGCCGGTGGTGACGATCGTCGCCCCGAGCGCCACGATGCCGAAGTCGCTCGGCGCCAGCTGGTGGGCGAGGACGAGGGTGCCGGCGAAGGCGACCGCCTGGGCGGCTGCGGCGCGGACGGTGAGGAGCGCGGCCCCGGTGGCGCCGCGGCGCCGGATCGCGGAGGCGCTCTCGGTCTCCTCCTGTACGGGGGCGTCCGCCGCCGCCCGCTCGGGCGCCCCCGCCATCCCGCTGCGCTGCCCGCCCTCGGCCATGCTCAGTCCCGGGCCAGGTCGCGGCGCAGGAGGGCCGCGAGCGCGAGCACGCCCACCAGGGGCACGGTCGAGTCGGGCGGGGTCAGGTAGATCGCGACGTTGGAGCTCGCGGCCAGGGCGACGACGGCGACGACGACCCCGGCCCCGAGCCAGGCGTCGTCACGGCCGTGGCGGGCGCGGCAGTAGCGCGCGCCGTTCCAGATCCCGAGCGCGAGCATGGCGATGAGGGCGGCGAGCCCGATCACCCCGGCCCGCATCCAGATCCACAGGTACTGCTCGTGCATGAACGGGCGCGGCTGCGACACGAGGAAGCCGTCGTCGGAGCTCAGGAGCACGGCTCCGTAGTCGGGCCCCCAGCCGAGCCCGCCGATCGGGTGGTGGTGGATCCGGGTGAGCGCGATCCCGTTCTCGTAGTAGCGGTCATCGAGCGTCTGCGTCTGCAGTTCGGAGTAGTTCGTGAGGCTGGCAAAGCGCGAGACGACCGGGTTCGAGTCGATCGTGGCCGACGTCTGGGCGACGAGGACGAGGGCCGCCAGGACGGCGGCGACCGCCGCGCCCATGACCGCCGCCCGGTGCCGCTGCCGGGCGACGAGGGCGGCGGCCGCCAGCCCGACCACGAGCCCGAGCAGCATGTTGCGGTTCGCGCTGATGACGACGCCGGTGATCGTGACGGCGACCATCGCCCATCCCAGCATCCGCCCACGGGCCGGCCCCCACAGGACGCGGGCGAGCGCGAAGGCCGACACGACGTAGACCGCCGTCAGGCCGGGCGGCCGGACGCGCAGGAACCCGGTGTCGTCCGTGCTGAGCGTCCCGGAGAGGTCGGACGAGCCGATCAGGAACAGGTGCGTCGACGGGCCGACGATCACCTGCGCGATCTGGAGGACGACGACGGCGGCAACCCCGGCGCCGGCAAGGCGGATCACGAGCCCGCGGTCGTAGAGCAGCGCCGCGAGCGCCGGCCAGAAGGCGGCGTAGAAGAGCATGTAGCGCATCGAGAAGGCCGCGTCGTGCAGGCTGGCGCCGTTCTCCATCCCGACGGCGACCCCGGCCACGATCGCCCCCAGGAAGGCGAGGAGGGCCAGGCTCTCGCGCCGCAGGGTGAGCGCCGCGACGGCCCGGCGCAGGCCGTACGGCAGGAAGACGAGCGAGAGGATCGCCACCCACAGCACCACCTCGGCCGGCGCGAACTGGAGCGACGAGAGCCCCACCTCCGGCGGCGCGAGCAGGTCGACGGCGGTGCCGACGCTCCAGAGGATGCAGAGGTAGCCCGAGACCGGGACGCGGGCGAAGACCACGACGAGGAGCGCGGCGGCGGGGGCGACCGCGAGCTTGGCGTCGCCGCGCCCGACCAGGGCCCCGGCGACCGCCGCGGCAGCGACCGTCGCCGCCGGCCATGCCAGCGCGCGCGGCAGCTCCGCCGCCGACGTGGTCCTGGGGCGGAGACCCGTCCGCCTCCAGCCGATCTGGCCCAGCACGCGCCACCTCCGGGATGCGAATGCCGCTCGCCGCCCGGAGGATATCCTGGATCGGACGTGACCGGCCTTCCAAAAGATGGTGGGCAGGAGGCGGCCGCGGGCCCGGCACCCAGGCGGCAGGTGGCGATCCTCCCGGCCGCCGCGCGCGGGCGTCTGCGGGAGCTGCTGGGCGCGCTCGAGGAGGCCTTTCCGGTGCGGTTCGTCGACGCGCCCGGGCCGGACGTCCACGCCGTCCTCGTTCTGCCCGGCGGGGCCCGACCCGACCTTCCCGGCGTCCCCTGCCTCGTCCTCACCGGAGCCGGCGGGGAGGAGCCGGGGGCGGCCTTCGACGTCCACATCTCACGCTTCGCCGGGCTGCACCGGGCGCTGCGCGGCCAGGGCCTGACCGAGCGCGACCGCCGCCCGCCGGCGCCGGTCGCGGTCTCCGGGGGCGCCGAGGTGCTGGCCGTGGCCGGGGGCCGGCCGGCCTGGGTGCGCGAGGCGGACGGGACCGAGATCGCGAGCGCCGAGCCGGCCGAGCTCGGCCCGGGCGAGTTCCTGCGCGACCGTCTGACGGCGGGCCGGTTCTGGTCGCTGCTCCCGTTGGTCGAGCTGCTGCGACGGGTGTGCGCCGAGCGGTCGCGGGCGCCGGCGTCGTTGCGGGCCTGCTTCGTGATCGACGACCCCAACGTGCGCTTCTCGTCGTACGGGTACGTGAGCTACCCCGCGCTGGCCCGGGACGCCCGCGAACACGGCTACCACGTCGCCATCGCGACGATCCCGCTCGACCTGCTCCTGCCGGGGCGGCGGGCGGCGGCGGTGTTCCGCGACCACCCGGGCCAGCTCTCGCTGGTCGTGCACGGGAACGACCATGTGCACCGCGAGCTCGGCCGCAGCCGCGGGCCCGAGCCGGCCGACCGGCTGGCACGGGCGGTGCTCGCCCGGGTCGGCCGCTTCGAGCGCCGCGCGGGCATCCGGATCGAGCGGGTCATGTGCCCGCCGCACGGCGCGTGCAGCGCCGAGACGCTGGCCGCGCTCTTCCGCCAGGGGTTCGCCGGCCTCGCCGCCTCGCGCCCATTCCCGTGGGACGGATTCGCCGACCACGGCCGCTGGCGGCTGGGGGGCTGGCTGCCCGCCCAGCTGGCCGGGGGCGGCCTGCCGGTGATCCCGCGCCACCCGCTCTCGCGCAGCCTCGACGACCTGGTGTTCCGGGCGCTGCTGGGCCAGCCGCTCGTGCTCTACGGGCACCATTCCGACCTGCGCGACGGCCTCGAGCCGCTGCGGGCGGCGGCCGCCCGCGCCGCGGCGCTGGGCGAGGTGGAGTGGACGTCGCTCGCCGCCCTCGCCCGCGCGAACGCGGTGGTGCGCGAGCGCGACGGCGACGCGGTCGTGACGTTGTACTCGCGCGACGTCCGCCTGCCGCGGCCGCACGGGGACAGGGTGCGGGTCGAGATCCCGCGCCGGTTCGGTGCGGCCGGTCCGGTCCGGGTTACCGTCGACGGCGAGTCCCGCCCGGTCGCCGCGGACGCGGACGGCGGCGCGAGCGTCACGTTCGCCCGCGCGGGCGACGGCGACCTTCGCATCCGCGTCGACCCGCTCGAGCCGCCCCCGACGGCGACGCTCGCGGACTGGCGGCCGCGGGCCTGGCCCCTCGTACGGCGGGCGATGACCGAGACGCGCGACCGCGCGCTGCCGCGGCTCCCCGGGCGGTGACCCTCAGCCCTCGGGCGGGAGCGCGGGCGCGATGTTCGCCGAGGGCGCCCGCCGGCCCGCGTCCTCCTCGTCGATCAGGCGCTGGTCGATCGCGTTCATCCGGTGCTGGGCGGCCCGGGCGAGGCGGCGCAGGGCGAGGCGGCGGCCGAGGACGTCCTGCGTGACGAGCCGCGGCCCGTACTGGCCGACGCGCGTGCGCAGCCGGCGTACCCGGGCCTCCATGAGGAGCGCGTGGTGTCCCAGCCGGCCGATCCTGGCGGGCGGATGGCCGCTCGGCGGGTATCCGCGCGCGGCCATCAGCGGCCCGGCCCGCGACTCGACGGTCGCCACCTCCCGAGGGGTGAGCCTCGTGCGCCACTGCAGGGCCAGGGACGGGTCGGGAGGCGGGTACTGGCGGGCATCCTCGGGGTACTCGAGCATCGCGTCGGAGTAGTCCACGCCGACGAACGCGCAGATGCGGGCGAGCTCGCGCCCGGGCCCGGCGACGAGCTCCTCGTAGCGGACCTCGATCGCCCGCCCCGGCTCGAGGTGCGGCGCCAGCGCGTCCCACGAGCGCTCCGCTGCGAGCCACAGCTCCGGCGCCTGGTAGAGGCTCCCGGCCCAGCCCTTCTGCACCACGGAGCGGGCGACGTCCCGCGGGTCGCGCAGGAGGTGGATGTAGCGGGCGTCCGGCCACAGGAACCGCAGCCGCTCGAAGCGCCGGTGCACGGTCGCGCCGACGTGCTCCTTGCCGCCGCCCGCGCGCTGCTTCTGGCGCAGGAAGTCGTTCACCAGCCCGCGGTAGTCGAGCGACGGGTCGACCGTGTAGTCGACGCCCCGCACCGTGGCGAGCCAGTCGACGTAGCCCGGCAGCGCGGGCAGGCGGCCCGTGTCCGAGACACGGGTGACGATGAAGTCGATCTCGGGCGCGAACGCGATCTCGGGGTGATGGTCGAGCATCAGCCGCAGCAGCGTCGAGCCGGATCGTTCGGAGCCGACGAGGAAGAGCGGCGCCCGCACCGGTCCATGCGGCGGCGGGGCCTTCCCCGTGTTGTCTTTCGTCACCGCCAACCCTCCAGAAAAGCGGCGTTCGTACCGGGCGCCGGACGGCGCGTCCGGATTCTGCCGTGCGCTTGCGCGGGGGGCAAGGACCCCCGACACAGGCCGCTCGGCTACTGGGGCAGCGGCAGGTTGAACGCCGGCGCCATGTCGGCCGCCGTGGCAGCGTTGGCGAGCGGCGGGAGGCCGAGCAGCTCCTCGTCGAGCCGCAGCAGCGCGTAGTGGTCGAACCGCGCGGTCGCCGTCGTGCCCGCCGGGATGTCGGGGCTCACGAGGATCGTCGCGAGCAGGTTCCCGTTCGCGGCGGACTGGCTCGTGTCGGCCGTGATCACGACCAGCAGGTGGCCGCTGCGGTAGTCGGGCGAGGCCAGGATCGCCGGCATCCAGGCCCCGATCGTGGCGTCCTGCTCGACGACGCGGGGGACGCCGTTGCACGAGTCGTGCCCGTCGTTGCAGAGATTGGGGATGAAGAGGGAGTAGCTCGGGAGCGTCCCCGCGGCCAGGTCGGAGGCGAGCGGGCCGGACGCCGGTGAGCCGGACGGCACGTCGAACCGCGCGCAGGCGGCCGCGTCACCCGGGTAGTAGACGGCCGGGTTGTGGCGCGCGACGTACTCGCCGACGTTCGCGTGCGTGCAGTTCTCCGGCATGTCCTCGGCGTACGTCCGCCACGAGAGCGGCGCCGCCCCGTCGATCTGGGTGAAGATGCTCGGGTCGGTGCTCTGGCAGGTCGCGGACGGCTTGCAGTCGCGGCCCATGACGCCGTCGCCGGCGATGGACGGCGGCACCTGGCCGGACGTGAGCGCGAGGTAGTTCGGCAGGCTGGGGAACTGGATGCCGTGATAGTTCGCCGCCAGGCCGCAGGCGTTGACGAGCGCGTTCATGTTCGGCGCCTGCGCCGAGCCGACGATCTGGTCGAGGTCCGTGTTCTCGATGACGATCGTGAGCACCTTCGTGACCGGCGCCGGGCTCGCGGCCAGCGAGCCGCAGCCGGTCGCATCGACGGCGGCGGGCGACGGCGCCGCCCCGGCCGAGCCGGAGAGGCACGCGAGCAGGATCGCGATCGCGCAGACGGTCGTCTTCATGGGAATGCCCTGGCTCGGGCGCCCGGGCCCGCATATCTGTAGCACAGGCGCTGCGGCGCTACCATGGAGCGGCCGGTGGAGCGGCCGGCGCCACTCTCACCCGGAGGTCCACATGCACCGGTTCATCATCGCAACGGCCGTCCTCCTGGCGTTCCCGGCGACCGCGCTCGCCGTCAACACCCAGACGGCGCAGCCGCAGACGATCTCGGTCACCGCGAACGGCGCGCCCCGCTGCACGAAGCTCCCGTACTCCCTCCAGAGCACGCGTCACAAGGTGATCCTCCGCATCTCGCACAAGAAGCCGCTCACCGCCAAGGCGGTCAAGCACGTCCGCCTCCGCGACGTGGGGCCCGGCAGCCACAACTTCGGCTGGTGCGGCAAGACCGATTTCGGCAAGACCGTCAAGCCGGGCATCTACTGGTGGCGCGTCGGCGCGACCGCCAAGGCCGGCGCCCCGGTCGCATGGAGCATCGCCCGGCACATCAACGTGACGGCGTAGGGTGTCCGAGGGCGGCGGCGGCAGGCTGCCGCGCAAGCGGTTCGAGAAGGAGCTCGAGAAGCTCCAGCGCGAGCTCGTGATCATGCAGGAGTACGTGCGCGCGGAGGGGCTGAAGATCGTCGTCGTCTTCGAGGGCCGTGACGCCGCCGGCAAGGGCGGGGCGATCAAGCGCATCGCCGAGCGGACGAACCCGCGCGCGCTGCGGATCGCGGCCCTGCCGACGCCCACCGAGCGCGAGCGCACCGAGTGGTACTTCCAGCGCTACGTCGCCCACCTGCCCGCCGCCGGCGAGATCGTCCTCTTCGACCGCAGCTGGTACAACCGGGCCGGCGTCGAGCGGGTGATGGGGTTCTGCACCGATGCGGAGTACGAGGAGTTCATGCGCACCTGCCCCGAGTTCGAGCGGATGCTCGTGCGGTCGGGCATCACGCTCGTCAAGTACTGGTTCTCCGTCTCGGACGAGGAGCAGGAGCGCCGCTTCCAGGCCCGCGTCGACGACCCGATGCGGCGGTGGAAGCTCTCGCCAATCGACCTCGAGTCGCGGGCGCGCTGGGTCGAGTACTCGCAGGCGAAGGACGAGATGTTCCGGCGCACCGACATCCCCGAGGCGCCGTGGTGGGTGGTCGAGGCCGACGACAAGCGCCGCGCGCGGCTCAACTGCATCTCGCACCTGCTCTCGACGATCGACTACCGCGACCTGACGCCGCCGCCGCCGAAGCTGCCGCCGCGCGAGCAGGGCGACTACGTGCGCCCGCCCTTCGACACGCAGCGGTTTGTGCCCCAGGTGTACTAGGCGATCCCGCCGGTGACGGTCCGCCAGGACTGCCAGGTGATGCGCAGGATGAGCGCGGTGATGGCGAGGCCGATGAGAGGATCCGCCAGGCGCGCTCCGAGCGCGACGAAGCCGGCGCTCGCGACCACGCCGAGCGAGACGAGACCGTCGGCGCGGGCATGCTGGCCGTCGGCGACGAGGGCGGGGCTCTTCAGGCGGCGGCCGGCCCGGAGCCGGTAGCGGGCGGCGATCTCGTTCCCTGCGAAGCCGACGACGCCGGCGAGTGCCAGCAGGCCGAGGTGGCTGAGGTGCTCGGGATGGATGAACCGCTCGACCGTCTCGTAGAGCGCGACGCAGCCCGAGACGGCGATCGCCAGGACAACGGCGATCCCCGCCATGCGCTCCCCGCGGGCCGATCGGAGGAAGAACGCAACGCCCAGAGGAAGGGCGGTCAGCGCGTCGCCGTAGTTGTGGATCACGTCGGCCAGCAGGGCCACGCTCCCCGATGCGACGAAGATCGCCGTCTGCGCCGCCGCGGCCGTCGCCAGCACCGCGAGGCTGACGGCCACCGCGCGGATGCCGTCCCGGGAGCGGGCGATCGCCGGATCGACCATCCCGTGAGCGTGATGATGGTGGCCGTGGCCGTGGTCCTGCGCTTCATGGTGATGAGTGTTCATATGCGCGGATGTGCATGCTAGCCTCTGCCGGATGGGACACGGGGTGCAGGGTGCGGCCGTGCCGGCGGCGATCGACGCCGCCACTGCGGGCGACGTCGCGACCGCGATGCAGGCCCTCGCGGCGCCCAGCCGCGTGCTGATCCTGGGCCGGCTGCGCACGGGCCCGTGGAGCGTCGGCGACCTGGCCCGCGAGGTGGGGATGTCACAGCCCGCCGTCTCGCAGCAGCTGCGCGTGCTTCGCCATCTGGGGCTGGTCGTCGGAGTGCGCCGCGGCCGCCATGTGGTGTACGAGCTCCACGACGACCACGTCGCGGCCCTCGTCGACGAGGCCGTGTACCACGTCGAGCACCTGCGGCTCGGGTTCCGCGGCCGGTCGCGCCCGGCGGCGGCGGGGGTCAGCGCCGCCGCCGCGCCGGATCGCTGACGCTGGGAGGCGTCCAGCCGGCGTCGGCCGGGTTCAGGTTGGTGCCCGGCGGGACGATCTCGTCGATGCGGTCGAGGGCCGCCGGGTCGAGGTCGACGTCGGCGGCCCCCAGCTGGCTCTCGAGCTGCTCCATCGTGCGGCAGCCGATGATCGCCGCCGTCACGGCGGGGTGGTTGACGACGAACGCGAGCGCCATGTGGATCGGCTCGAGGCCCGCCTCCCCGGCGAGCGCCGCCAGCGACCGGGACGCCTGGAGCTTGGCCTGGTTGGCCGGGAGGCTCATGTCGAACCGGGCCGGGATGCGCTCGGCCCGGTTGCTGCCCGGCTGCGTCAGGTCGTCGCGGCCGGAGAGCCACCCGCCGGCCAGCGGGCTCCAGCAGATCGCGCCCATGCCGTAGCGCTCGCACACCGGCAGCACGTCCGCCTCGATCCCGCGCACGAGCATCGAGTAGGGCGGCTGCTCGCACACGAACCGCTCGCGGCCGCGCCGCTGGGCCGTGCACTGGGCCTCGACGATCGCGTGCGCCGGGAAGGTCGAGCTGCCGATGGAGCGCACCTTGCCGGCGCGGACGAGGTCGCTGAGCGCGCTGAGCGTCTCGTCGATGTCGACGTCGGGCTCGGGCCGGTGCACCTGGTAGAGATCGATCCAGTCCGTGCCGAGCCGGCGCAGGGAGCCGTCGACGGCGCGCACGATCCAGCGCCTCGAGCTGCCGCGGCGGTTGCGGTCGTCCCCCATCGGCCCGTGGAACTTGGTCGCGAGCACGACGTCGTCGCGGCGGCCGCGGAGGGCCTTGCCGACGATCTCCTCCGACTCGCCGGACGCGTACACGTCGGCCGTGTCGACGAAGTTGATCCCGGCGTCGAGCGCCCGGTGGATGATCCGGATGGAGTCGTCGTGGTCCGGGTTGCCCCAGGGGCCGAAGAGCATCGTGCCGAGGCACAGGGTGCTGACGTGGACGCCCGTGTGCCCCAGCTGCCGGTAGCGCATCACCGCCTCCACTTCACGGAGCAGCCCACCGGCTCGGTCAGCGGCTCGGCCATGGGCTCGCCGGCCAGCACCGCGTCGAGCGCGGCGCGCAGCCAGGCCGCGGCGAGCGACTCGTCGCCGTGGTCGGCGTCGGGCGCGCCCCGGTAGGCGAGCCGGCCGCCGGCGTCGACCACGAACACGTCCGGCGTCACCCGCGCGCCCCACGCCCGGGCCACCTCCTGCGAGCCGTCGTGCAGGTACGGCCCCGCGAACTCGCCCGCCTCGACCCGCGCCCGCATCGCGTCGGGCGCGTCGCGGGGATAGCGCTCGGCGTCGTTCGGGCAGATCTGGAGCGTGCGCACCCCGCGCTCGGCGTACTCGCGCGCGACGGCGTTGATGCGCCCGTGCCACGCGAGCGCGTACGGGCAGTGGTTGCAGGTGAAGACGACGACGGTCGCGGCCGCCCCGTTCGACCGCAGCGGGACGTCGGCGCCGCTCGTGTCGGGCAGGGTGAAGTCGGGCACCGGGTCGCCCGGTCGGGGTGTCATCGCCGTCTCTCCTCGACGGTCGCGATCAGGCGCCGCAGCCCGTCGCGCAGGAGCCCGGCGTCAGGGGTCGGAGAGTAGCGGCCGTCCGCCAGCTGGTAGACCCGGCAGGTGAGGCCGGTCGGCTCGCCCGGCGGGGGCGGCACCGGATCGGCGCCGTCCACCCGGATGGTCGGCGACCCGCAGAACCCGAGCTCGGCCGCCTCGGCCTCGGTCTCCACCTCGCGCAGGACCACCTCGGCGTCGGGGTGGCCGAGGTCGGCCAGCGCCTCGCGCAGCTGCGCCAGCGCCTGCGGATGCGAAGGGCAGCCCTCCCAGTAGAGCAGCTCGATGGTCACTCGCGCACGGCCCGCGCGAGCAGGCCGTCGAGCGCCGCGAGGAAGTCGGCGACCGCCCGGTCGTCGCCGAGCGCGGCCAGGCGCCCCGCGATCCGGGCGAGCGTCGCCAGGTCGCCGTCCTGGCCTGCGAGCGCCGCCGCCGCCGTGCGGGCGCGCCGCAGCAGGGCGAGCGCCGCCGCAGCCTGGATGCCGAACAGGCCGAGCAGGTCGACCTCCTCGATCCGGAAGCGGGCGTCGGCCGGCCGGTCGAGCACCTCGAGCACGCCGAGCGCCTCCTCGCCGTGCAGGAGCGGGACGGCCATGATCCCCTTCGGCACGAACCCCGTCGACTGGGCCGTGTCCGCCGAGAAGCGCGGGTCGGTGGCGACGTCGGTCAGCACGAGCGGCTGGCGGGTGCCGAGCACCCAGCCCGCGATCCCGGTGCCGGACGGGAAGCGGCGGCCGACGAGCGTGTCCTCGCCCTCGCCGACGACGGCCTCGAAGACGAGCTCGTCCGTGGCCTCGTCGAGCAGGAGCACGCTGGCCGCGCGGGCGTGGAAGATCGCCCGGGCCACCTCGACGATCGACCCGAGCAGGGCCCGGTGGGTGCCGTCGTCGGCGAGCACCCCCGCGGCGACCGCGTCTCGCAGCCGGTGCTCGTCAGCCATCGGCCGGTTCCGCGTTGCAGGCGGTGAGCCCGAGCAGGGTCTTCACCTCGGCCGGCGTGAGATGCGGGTGCCTGGCCCGGATGAGGGCGCAGACGCCGGTGATGTGCGGCGTCGCGAAGCTGTTCCCCGTCGAGCGCATGCGGACGCCGCCGGTCCAGGCGACGCTCACGTCGACGCCGCGGGCGAAGAACTCCACCGGGGGATCGGGATTGCGGTAGTAGGCCAGCGGGTCGTCCAGCTCGTGGCTCGCGACCGAGACCACCGATGAGAACCGCCAGGGGTAGCTCGCGACGGGCATGTTGTGCGCCGAGGCGACGACGATGCTGCGCTGGAAGTAGGCGGCGTCGGCCAGATCGTGCAGCGCCTCGCAGAACCGCCGCTTCGTCGTCGAAAGGCTCATGTTGATGACGTCGTAGCCCTGCTCGATCGCCCAGCGCAGGCCCTCGACGAGCACCGGCCCGCTGCCGACGAAGCCCTCGCCGAGCACGCGCACGCTCGCGAGCTCGCACTCGGGGGCGATCTCGCGGATGATCCCGGCGCACGCGGTGCCGTGCCCGCAGACGTCGCCGAGCGTGTCGGGCTCGACGACGACCTCGTCGTCCTGGACGGAGACGACGACGGCGGTGTCGACGCGGCCGACGGCGGGGTGATCCGC
The DNA here is from genome assembly GCA_025928655.1 of Thermoleophilia bacterium. GTDB lineage: Bacteria > Actinomycetota > Thermoleophilia > Gaiellales > JAICJC01 > JAICJC01. The sequence continues at coordinate 15,548 of JAICJC010000009.1, forward strand.
CTCGATCCCGCTGTCGACGATGCACACCCGGGCGCCGCGCCCGGTCGAGTCGCCCAGGGCCCAGTCGCGCGTGACCCGCGCCGGCCAGGGGCGGGCGCCGGCCAGGGTCTGCACGGCCGCCCGGTCGACGGCGTAGGCGGGAAGATCCTCGGCGGGCTCGGTCACCAGCCCGCGATCGTAACCTGCCGCGGTGTGGCGCCGCCGCGGTTGGCGGCGGCGCCACGAAGCTCCGCGGCCGCTACTTCATGCGATGCGCCTCGACGTCGGGCGCGTCGTCGTCCTTCGTGCCCTCGTCCTTCTCCTCCGGCTGCAGCTTCATGCGGTGCGCCTCGACGTCGGGCTCGTCGTTCTGCTTCATGCGATCGCGCTCGTCTCCCACGTGGACCTCCATCTACGACTCGGGACGATGTGTCCCACTGGACGGTGGCAGGAGCCCGAATCTTCCCACACTTGCCGCGCGACCGGGAATCCGCGCCCCGGCGGTACAATCGCGCACCCGATGAGGGATTCGCTCAAACCGCTGCGCGACGTCCTCGCGAATCCCGCGCTGCGGCGCCTGCAGGTCGCGTGGGCGGCATCGATGGCGGGGTCGCTGGCGTTTCTGATCCCGCTCGCGGTGGTCTCCTACCACGGCGGCGGCGGCGCGACCGGCGTCGGCATCGTCATGCTCCTGCGGACGGCGGCGTGTGCCGTCTTCGCGCCCTTCACCTCGATCCTCGCCGACCGTGCGTCCCCGCGGCGGGTGATGATGGTGGCCGACCTCGCCCGGGCGGCGCTGATCCTCGTCCTGGCGCTCGTCGTGCACGCCGGTACCGGGATCGGCGCGGTCTACGTCCTGGCGGTGTGCGTCTCGATCGTGTCGACGGTGTTCCGGCCGGCGCAGGCCGCGTTGATGCCGGCGCTGGCGCGCACGCCGGAGGAGCTGACCGCCTCGAACGCCGTCGCCGTCACCATCGAGAGCGCGGCGATCTTCGCCGGCCCCGGGATCGGCGGCCTGATGCTGGCGGTGTCCGGCGCCGACCTGGCGTTCGCCGTCTGTGCGGGGCTGCTCGTCCTCTCGGCGATCCTCGTCGCGCTCGTCCCCGAGCCGGCCGGCGCGCCGGAGACGGCCGCCGCGGAGCCGGCGGGCGAGGGCGCGATCCGGGCGGCGACCGCCGGTTTCCGCGAGCTGGCGTCGACGCCGCTGCTCGCGACGGTGGTCGGCGTCTACGCGCTGCAGGCGCTCGTCGCCGGGGCGCTCGGGGTCTTCACCGTGGTCCTCGCGCTGCAGGTGCTGCACATCGGCAATGCCGGCGTCGGCTATCTCGACTCCGTGTTCGGCGTCGGAGGGATCGTGGGGGGAGTCGGGGCGGCGGCGCTCGCCGGCGGGCGGCGGCTGGCGCTCGCGTTCGCGGGCGGCGTCCTCGTCTGGGGGATCGGGATCGCCCTCGTCGGGATCTCGACGTCGACCGCACTCGTGTGCGTGCTCCTGGCGGGGGTCGGGGTCGGCAACACCGTGGTGGACGTCGCGGCCATCACGCTGCTGCAGCGCTCGGCGCCCGCCGACGTCCTGGGACGCGTGTTCGGCGTGCTCGAGGCCGTCATGCTCACCGCGCTCGGCGCCGGCTCGATCCTGGCGCCGGCCCTGATGTCGCTGCTCGGCGTCCGGCCGGCGATCGTGGTGACCGGGCTCACCCTGCCCGTCGCCGTCGCGCTCACCGGCCGCTGGCTGGTGCAGCTCGATGTGCTCGCGCCGGAGCAGCGGGCGCACGTCCAGCTGCTGCGCCAGCTGACCGTCTTCGCCCCGCTCTCGCTGCCCGCGATCGAGCAGCTCGCGGCCCACGTCGAGCGGGTGGAGGTGCCCGAGGGGACGGTGGTCGTGCGCGAGGGCGACCCCGGCGACCAGTTCTACATCGTCGAGGAGGGAGCGCTTGCGGTCACCGTCGGCGGGCAGGCGCGCACCCCGATCCTGCCCGGGGGGTTCTTCGGCGAGATCGCGCTCCTGCGCGAGACGCCGCGCACGGCCACCGTGACGGCGACGGCGGACTGCCGCCTGCTGACCGTCGAGCGCGAGCACTTCCTCGCAGCCGTCACCGGCCACGCGGAGAGCGCCGCGGCGGCCGACCTCGTCGTCTCGCGCCGGCTGGCCGCGCTGCGGCCCGCCGTCACCTCCGTCTAGGGCTCGTTGCCCTGCGCGTCGGGCAGGCGGCGCATGATGTGCGCGACCACGCTCGGTGAGAGGTCGTAGCCCCGCTCGCGGAGCGCGGAGCCCGCGTCGGTGCGGAGCGCCTCGCGGAAGCCGTCGTCGCCGCGCGCACGCGCCAGGATGTCGTCCAGCTCGACGCCGAGGAAGGGCAGCTCCTGCGCAGCCCGCGTCCACTCGGCCGGGGCCGGCTGCAGCATCCCGATCAGCCGCCCGAGCTCGTGCTCGTCCATGCTCACATCCCTCCAGACGCGGCGGTCGCCGGGTCTCTTCCATCGATCTCCTTGCGCAGCCGGTCGAGGCAGCGGCTGATCCGGCTCGCGACGGTGCCGGCCGGCAGATCGAGCTCGGCCGAGATGGTGCGGTAGGACTGGTCGCGGCAGAAGAAGCGGTCGAGGATGTCGGCGCAGCCGGCGGGCAGCCGGACGAGCGCCTGGCGTACCGCGAGGGCCAGGTCGAGGTCGGCGAGCCGATCGTCGCGCTCGGGCACCGTGTCGTCGGAGAGCTCCTCGGTCGGGTGAGAGCGGCGCAGGTGGTCGGAGCACAGGTTGCGGGTCACCTGGGCGATCCAGCCGCGCAGCGCGTCGTCGTCGCGCAGCGTCTCGAGGCGCTCGAACACCCGCGCGAACACGTCCTGGAAGACGTCCTCGGCGTCGCTCTCGGACAGGCGGTAGCCGCGCATGATGATCGCGTAGACGTAGCGGGAGTACTCGTCGACCAGATCGCGCCAGGCCTCGCGGTCGCCATGCCGACAGCGCTCGACGAGCGAGCCGGCGGCGAGCGCGGAGGGGGAAGGTCTGTCCATGTTCCCGGACGGATGGTCTCGCGTAGGGGCGGCGGGGTCAAGCCGCGGTGCGCGCCGCGGTCAGCCCCTTCCCGAGAACCGGGCGTTGCCCCACACCACGCCAACGGCCTCGCCGCCGGTATACGAGTTCCCGGAGCCGAAGCACTCGAGCTGCAGTGTCCGGAGCCCCCCGACGCTGACGTCGACCGCCTTCGGCTTGCGGACGCTGACACTGAACGTGCGGAGCGTGCGCCCATCGCCGAGAAGTCGAATGATTCCCTGGAACTGGGAGGGCGACCCCTCCGCCACCCCGATCGTGGCCCGGAACCGGCGAGCGTGGTGCGTCAACCGGTAGAGCGGAAACGGGGTCGGGTCACCGACGTTGCAATAGAACGAGATGCTCTTGGGATAGATCGACCCGGAGATCTTGACCGGGCCCGGGTTGACCAGCTCGCTGAGGTCCCCGGAAGGATGCAGGTCCGAGAGGTATGAGAGCGCGCCGTTGGTCTTCGGGACGACGACAGGGGCAGACTGGGGAGGGGGGCCGGCGCTCGAGACGGGAGGCACGGGCGCAGAGCCCGAGTTCGTCGGGGTGCCGGAGTCGGCTTCGATCAACGCGACGATCACCGCCAACGCAGCTATGACGACTCCAATGGTCGTCCAGACGAGCGCCCGTCCTCGCGGCATGGCCCCACACGGTACACGGTGATCTGGCCCGCCTCCTGATACGGTCATCCCGTGCGCGCCGTCGTCTTCCGCACCCCCGACCGGCCCGTCGAGGTCACCGACGTCGAGCTCGACCCGCCCAGGGAGGGCGAGGTTCGCGTCAAGATCGCCGCCGCCGGCGTGTGCCACTCCGACCTGCACGTCCGCAACGGCGACTGGGATGTGGCGGCGCCGCTCGTCATGGGACACGAGGGCTCGGGCACGGTGACCGCGGTCGGACCCGGCGTCACCACCGTCAAGGAGGGCGACCGCGTCGTCCTCTCGTGGGTGCCGAGCTGCGGTCGCTGCCGCATGTGCCTGGCCGGGTATCCCGCCCGGTGCGAGCCGGCCGCCAACGTCCTGCTGCCGCAGGGCGTGCTCTACGACGGGACGACCCGGTTCCACCGCGACGGCGAGCGCATCCATCATTACCTGTCGGTGTCGTCCTTCGCCGAGGAGGTGGTCGTGCCGGAGTCCGGCGCGATCCCGATCCATGCCGACGCCCCGCTCGACGTGCTGGCGCTGGTCGGCTGCGGGGTCGCCACCGGGGTCGGCGCGGTGCAGCGGACAGCGGGTGTGCCCGAGGGCGCGGCGGTGGCCGTGATCGGGTGCGGCGGCGTCGGCCTCTCGGTTGTCCAGGGTGCCCGGCTCGCGCGCGCGGGCCGCGTGATCGCGGTCGATCTCGATCCGGGCCGGGCGGAGCTGGCCCGGGGCTTCGGCGCCACCGACGCGGTCGCGGCGCGCGATGTCGACGCCGTGGCGGCGGTGCGCGACCTCACCGACGGCGGCGTCGACTTCGCCTTCGACGCGATCGGCAAGATCGAGACGACCGAGCAGGCGATCGCGATGCTCGGCATCGGCGGCATGGCCGTCGTCGTCGGTCTGCCGCCGACCGGCGCGACCGCCCGCTTCGAGCCGCTCGCGCTGGCCGAGCGCGAGCAGCGCATCGTCGGCTCGAACTACGGCAGCACGGTCCCGGCCGAGGACTTCCCGGCGCTCGTCGACCTGTATCTGGCCGGTGACCTGATGCTGGACGAGCTCGTCAGCGGCCGCCGGCCGCTCGAGGACGCGGAGGCGGCGCTCCAGGACCTGGCCGCCGGCCGCGCTCTCCGCACGCTGCTCGTCCCGGCGATGTAGCCGCATGACATACCCGGTGCCCGGCACCGGATATGCAGTGGTATGCTGCCGCGTCTACCTATGCGGTAGCTATGTAAAGGGGCGTGCGTGGAGGACCGGCTCGTCGCGATCGGAGAGGCAGCGAAGTCGCTCGGCGTCAGCGTCGACACGCTCCGCCGCTGGGAGCGGGACGGCCGCGTGCGGTCGCAGCGCGACTCCCGCAACCGGCGCATGATCCTCGTCTCGGAGATCGAGCGGCTCGGCGGCCACATGCCCGCGCTGACGGGGGACGGGTTCTCGGCCCGCAACCGCTTCGAGGGCGAGGTGGAGAGCGTCGAAGTCACCGGGGTCATCGCCCAGGTGGTGATCAGAGCGGGGCCGCACCGCGTGGTCGCGGTCGTGACCCGTGACGCGGTGGAGGAGCTGGGGCTGGCACCCGGCATCCCCGCCGTCGCGACGGTCAAGGCGACGTCGGTGATGGTGGCGAGGAGATGAGCATGCGTTTGCAGGCGGTCGTCCTGGTGGTGGCGACGGTGCTCGCGGCCGCCGCCTGCGGCGGATCGTCGTCGGGGCCCGGCTCCGCCGGACCGTCGGGAGGCACGCTCGACGTCTTCGCCGCCGCGTCGCTCACGAACGCGTTCGGCGACCTCGAGAGGACGTACGAGCAGCGGCACCCCGGGTGGAGGGTGAGGCTGAACCTGGCCGGCTCCGACCAGCTCGCGGCGCAGATCGAGCAGAGGGCCCCGGCGGACGTGTTCGCCGCCGCGAGCCCGAGGTACCCGGAGCAGCTCCAGGGCGAGAAGCTGCTCGGGAGGACGACGGACTTCGCGACCAACTCGCTGCTCCTCGTCACGCCGAGGTCGAATCCGGCCGGCATCAGGACGGCCGCCGACCTCGAGCAGGGCGACGCGAAGGTGGTCGTGGCCGACCCCGCCGTGCCGCTCGGCGCCTACACCGAGGATGTGCTCCGAAACCTCGGCATCGACGAGACCAGGCTGAACATCGTCAGCAAGGAGCAGGATGCCGAAGCGGTGCTGGCGAAGGTCACGGCCGGTGAGGCGGACGCCGGCTTCGTCTACGTGACCGACGCGCTCTCCCGGAAGGCGAAGCTGCAGGAGATCGGGTTCCCCGCCGCGGCGGATGCGACGGCCACCTACCCGATCGGGATCGTCAGCGACAGCAAGCACACGAAGGCGGCGCAGCAGTGGATCGACCTGGTGAAGGGCCCGCGCGGACAGGCCGTGCTCGAGCGGTTCGGCTTCGGCGCGGCGCCTATGGGCTGACGACCGTCCTGCTCGGCCTGACGGCGGCAGCGTTCTTCCTGCTGCCGCTGCTCGGCGTCTTCCTGAAGGCCGACCTCCGCGACGGTCTCGACACCGAGACCACCCGGGAGGCGTTCCGGGTGACCGCCGAGACGAGCGGCGCGTCGCTCGCGGCGATGCTGATCTTCGGGACGCCGGTCGCCTACCGGATCGCGACGACCGCGTTCCGCGGCAAGACGGTGCTCGTGACGCTGTTCGAGCTGCCGCTCGTGCTGCCGCCGGCCGTCGCGGGCATCGGGCTCTTCGCGGCGTTCGGCCGCACGGGGCTGCTCGGCGGCCGGCTGGGCGCGCTCGGGATCGAGCTGCCGTTCACGGCGGCGGCCGTCGTCATGGCGATGACGTTCGTGGCCGGCCCGCTCTACCTGCGCCAGGCCCAGGCCTCGTTCGCGGCCGTCGACCGCGACCTGCTCGCGGCGGCGCGCACGCTGGGCGCCGGCCCGTGGAAGGTGTTCCTGCAGGTGGCGGTGCCGCTGGCGGGGCCGGGGCTGGGCGCCGGCGCGGCCCTCGCCTGGGCACGGGCGGTGGGCGAGTTCGGCGCCACGATCATGTTCGCGGGCAGCCTCGAGGGCGTGACCCAGACGGCGCCCATCGCCACCTACCTGCAGTTCGAGCAGGGCGACTTCGGAGCGGCGCTCGCGCTCGGCGCCGCGCTGATCGCGGTCAGCGGCGTCGTGCTCCTGGCGGTCAAGCTGATCATCCGCGGGAGGGCGCTTCGCTTCGCGCCCATGTGACCTTCCCCGTGCGCGACTTCACGATCGACGCCGCGCTCGAGGTGGACGCCCCGACGGCGCTCGTGGGCCCGTCGGGAGCGGGCAAGTCGACGACGCTGCGGCTGATCGCGGGGCTCCTGCGGCCGGCGAGCGGTGAGATCTCGTGCAACGGCCGCACCTGGTTCGGCCCGGGGGTCGACGTGCCGGTCGAGCGACGGCGGGTCGGGTTCGTGTTCCAGGACTACGCCCTCTTCCCCCACCGCAACGTGATCGGGAACGTCGCGTTCGAGGCCCGCCGCGACCCGGACGAGATCCTGCGCCAGCTCGGCATCGGGCATCTCGCGCGCGCCCGCCCGCGCGACCTCTCCGGCGGCGAGCGCCAGCGCGTCGCGCTCGCCCGCGCGCTCGCGACCGACCCGCAGCTGCTGCTGCTCGACGAGCCGCTGGCGGCGCTCGACCCCGGCACCCGCTCGGGCGTCGCCGCCGAGCTCGCCGGCGTGCTCGAGCGCACGCGGGTGCCGACCGTCACCGTCACCCACTCCTACGAGGAGGCGACGATGCTGGCCGAGCACGTGGTCGTCATCGACCAGGGCCGGGTCGTTCAGGCCGGCACCGGCGCGGAGCTCCTGCACTCCCCGGCGAGCCGCTTCGTGGCCGACTTCGCCGGCGTCAATTACGTCGCCGGGTACGCCGACGGCCCGGTCGTCCACCTCCCGGACGGGACGCTGATCCACGTCGGCGACGCCGCCGCAGGCCCGGTCGCCGTGCTGGTCGCGCCGTGGGAGATCACGCTCGGCCTGACCCCGCCGACGGGGACCTCGGCGATGAACCACCTGCAGGGGCCGGTCGAGCGGGTCAGCGTCCAGGGCAACCGCGCCCGCGTGCGGGTGGGCGGGCTCACCGCCGAGGTCACGCCCGGGTCGCTCGAGCGGCTCGGCATCCGGCCCGGGGTGAGCGTCGTTGCCTCGTGGAAGGCCACCAGCACCCGGGTTGTCCCGAGGGCCGACGGCCGGCGCTAATCCCTGTGCTCCATGTCGACGGGCAGGCCGACCCACGGGTGCATGCGCTCCTCCCACACCGACACGGTCGGCCGCGGGAAGTCGCGGTCGGCGAACGCGCCGATGGCGACGGCGATCAGCCCCGGCCGGTCGGCGGTCGTGTAGTAGACGGTGCCGCCGCACTCGGGGCAGAAGTGGAACGTCCGGCCCTCGCCGTCGTCGGAGACGCGCTCGTAGACCGTGCCCCGGCCCTCGATCCGGACACGGTCGGCCGGGAACCGGGCCTGCATCCCGAAGGCGCTCCCCGTCCGCTGCTGGCAGGCGTAGCAGTGGCAGATCGAGATCCGCACCGGCTCGCCCTCGGCGGTCAGCCGGAGCCGGCCGCAGCTGCAGGATGCCTCGCGTGTCGCCATCGCCCGCAGCCTACTGGCCGGGCCCGGGGACGCTGCGATGCGGCCGGCCGAGGCGCGCGCGCAGACCTTCGACCGTCTCGTCCAGCCTCCGCAGCTCGCGCTCGAGCTCGGCCAGGCGGGCGTCGCTTCCCGCCGTCGGGCGGCCGGCGGCCGCCTGCCGTTCGCGGTACCGGCGCAGCACCTTCAGCTGGGAGCGGACGAAGAAGCGCTCCCTGCGCGCCTCGAGCAGCCGCGGCTCCAAGTCGGCCTCCATCGCCTCCGATTATCGCGGAGCCGCGGGCGGGCTTCCCGTCGGCGCCGTTCACGCTTAGCATGGGAGGCACTGAACGCCGTCTCGGACACCCGGGTCTGCCCCTACTGCCGCCAGCCGACGCGCGCCGGCTGGCCGCTCTGCGACGGCTGCGCGCGCACGCTTCCGGCCGAGCGGCCGCTGCCCGACCTGCGGCTCGTGAACGAGCTCGAGCGCTGGGACCGGGCCAACCCGCGGCCGCGCGACGCCGCCGTGCTCACCCGGCGGACGCTGAAGTGGCTGTGGATCGCGGTGGTCGTCTGCTCGGCGCTCGACCTTCGCTTCGGCCGCCACATCGGCACCGGCACCTCGGTCTGGGACACGCTCGCGGTGGGGACGATCGTGCTCGCCCTGCTCGCCACGCTGGCCGGGATGTTCCTGCTCGGGCTGCTCTCGGGCCGCGACCCCGGCGCGACGTGGCGCCGCGAGCGGGCGCAGGTGCGCCGCCGCCTCGGCGCCGGCACCCCCGCCGATCCGTAGCGCTCAAGTCCGGCGCCGCCGATACCGACGAGATCAGCATGCAGAACTCGATCTCCGGCTCGGCCGCCTCCCTCGCGCAGTCGCTCGCAGGCGTCACGGCCCCGACAGCATCTCCCACCACGCTCCTCTCCGGCGTCGCGAACCTGCTGGGGACGACCACCGACGATCTGATCAAGAGCATGCAGGGCGGCGAGAGCCTGAGCGACCTCGCCGCGGCGCAGGGCGTCGACCGCGACGACCTGCTCGCGACCATCAAGCAGGGTCTCCAGACGAACGGGCTCACGGCCCGCCAGCCCGCCGACCTCGACGCCATGGCCGCGAAGGTGGCCGACCGCAAGGGTGGCTCCGGCGCAGGCCGCCAGAGCGGCGCCGCCGCCGGCATCCAGGCGGGCAGCGAGAGCCTCCAGCAGCGGATGGCCGACCTGAGCACGACGCTCGGCGTGTCGGACGACGAGCTCGTCCAGGCGCTCCAGAACGGCCTCGCGCCCGGCGCGGGCGCGGTCCCGGGCTACGGCGTCAGCGCCTCGCTCCTGCAGGGCCTGCAGATCGACCAGCTGGCCTAAGCGGCCTCCCGCGCCGCGGCCACCATCCGGGCCGGCATCGGCCGCGCGAACAGGTAGCCCTGCCCGGAGCGGACGCCGAGGTCGCGCAGCGCGGCCCGCTGGCCCTCGGTCTCGATGCCCTCGGCGACGACGTCCGCCTCGAGCGCCTCGGCGGTGGCGATGATCGCCCGCACGATCGCTTCCTCGCGGGGCGAGTCGCAGATGCCGGCGATCAGGCTGCGGTCGATCTTGAGCACGTCGACCGGGAGCTGCGCGATGCGGGCCAGCGACGAGTGGCCGCTGCCGAAGTCGTCGATGGCGATCCGGTAGCCGGCCGCCCGCAGGGACTCGAGGTGGTCAAACAGGCGGCGGTCGTCCATCATCGCCGACTCGACCAGCTCGAGGGTGATCGCGCCGCGCCGGAGCGCATGCTCCTGGGCGAGCCGGATCAACCGGTCGCGCATGTGCCGGTCGAGCATCGCCGGCGGCACGTTCACCGAGACGTCGACGGACATGCCGACCGCGCCCCAGCGGCCGAGCTGGCTGATGGCCTCGTCGACCACCCAGTGCGTGATCGGGGTCAGGAGGCCGGTGCGCTCGGCGGCGGGCAGGAACAGGCCCGGCGTGACGAGCTCGCCCCCGCGGTCCCAGCGCACGAGCGCCTCGACGTTCTGCATGCGGCCCGTCGCGAGATCCACGATCGGCTGGTACTCGAGCACCAGCTGGCCGCGAGCGATCGCGTGGTGGAGCGCGGCCGCGAGCTCGAGGTCGCGCGCCGGGTCGTCGGAGCTGCGCTCGCGTACGCGCCGGCCCTGGCGGGCGGCCTTGGCGTGATACATCTCCGCGTCGGCGTGGTGGAGCAGCTCCTCGGCGGTGCGGCCGTCGTCGGGGTAGACGCTCGTGCCCACGGAGACGCCGATCACGACCTCGTTGCCCTCGATCGCGAACGGCGAGGAGATGGCGTGCTCGATCCGGGCGGCCAGCGCCTCTGCCAGCTGGGCGACGTCGGCGCGGCTGCCGCGGGAGTCGCGCACGAGCACGAGGAACTCGTCGCCGGACTGGCGGGCGATCATGTCGGCCGAGCGCGTCACGGCCCGCAACCGGGTGGCGACGTGGCGCAGGAGCTCGTCGCCGGCGGCATGGCCGAGCGAGTCGTTCACGAGCTTGAACGCGTCGATGTCGCAGAACAGCACCGCGATCTGGGCCTCTCCCCGCTCGGCCTCGGCGACCGTCGTGACCAGGTGGTCGGAGAAGGACATGCGGTTCGGGAGGCCGGTGAGGTCGTCGTGGTAGGCGAGGTGCGACACGCGCTGCTCGTCGCGGCGCCGCTCGGTCACGTCCTCGCCCAGCGAGATCGCGCCGCTGATGTTGCCGTCGGCGTCGTGGTGGACGATGGTCGACCAGGCGATCACGCGCCGCTCGCCGCTCGCCGTCACGACCTGGTTCTCGTGGTGGGGGCGCGGGACCTCGCCTCGCATCGACTGCTCGAACGCCTCGCGCGTCCACGCCCGCTCCGGCGGCACGATCTCGCCGAACCAGTCCAGGCCGGCGACGGACGCGGCCGTGCGGCCGAGCAGCTCGGCCAGGTGCGGGTTGCAGTAGACGACGCGCCCCACCGGGTCGAGGTGCACGGCGGCGAACGCCACGTTCTCGAGCGTGTTGCGGAGCAGCTGCTCCTGCTCGGACAGCCGCCGCTGGGCGCCGACCCGCTCCGAGATGTCCTGGGTGGTGACGACGAAGCCGCCCGCCCGGCCGGCGTCGGCGTGGATCGGCCCGGCGGTCGCGCGCACGTGCACGGTGGTGCTGTCCGGGCGCGTGACCCGGAACTCGCCGTCGAAGCCGCGGCCCTCGCCGAGCTCGCCGGCCCACCGGTCGAGCACGCCCGCATGGTCGTCGCGGCGCAGGATCTCGAGCCAGCCGTCGCCGCGCACCTCGTCCTCCGACCTGCCGACGATCTCGCAGAAGCGCGCGTTGGCGTACCAGCAGCCGCCGCCCTCGTCGGTCTGGAGAATGCCGACCGGCGCGTGCTCGGAGAGCGCCCGGAAGCGCTGCTCCGACTTGCGTAGGGCCTGTTCGCCGCGGTGGCGGGCGGTGATGTCGTGAGCGAGGCCGACGTGCCCGACGACCTCGCCGTGCTCGTCGCGCAGCGGCGTCACCGTGTGGGTGACCCGCACGTGCGACCCGTCGCCGCGCACGAACGTCCATTCCCGCGACTCCGCCCCGCGGTCGGCGAGGGTCAGGAACACGGCCCGGCCGGGCTCGACGCCGAGCTCGCGCGCGGCCGCGTCGATCTCCTCGGGCAGGTGCAGGTCGAGGCCGCGCATCCGGCCCACGACCTCGTCCGCCGAGTAGCCGAGCAGGCGCTCCGCGCCGCCGTTGAAGAAGGTGATGCGGCCGTCGGCGCCGGTGGTGAAGATCGCGTCGCCGGTGGCGGCGGCGAGCACGCGCGAATAGTGGTCGCGCTCGGCCCGCAGGCGGGCGACGACGGCCTCGTGCTCGGCCCGGACCACGCGCGGCCGGAGCCCGCCGAGCAGCGCTCGGGCGGGCCGTCTCATCCGCCGGGCTCCGGGCATGGCGTCGCGACCATCTTCATGGTTCCATCTCTGAAGATCGGCATGAGCCGCCCGCGGTTTTAGGCTCAGCGGCCGGCGGCCGCCGCGCGCACGGCCTCGACGACCCGCGCGGAGACCGCCCCGACCTGGTCGCGGTCGTCGGTGAACATCGACGGCTTGAAGCAGATCGACGTGAACCCGCGGGCGAGCTGGCCGGGGACGGACGCGAGCGCCTCGTCCAGGTCTGCGACCGCGTCCGGCCGCTCGAAGCGGCCGCGGATGCCGCCGACCAGCTCGAGCTCGGCCATGTCGCGGCCGCCGTCGCGCATCGCCTCCGCCAGCGCGGCCAGGTCGGCGTCGCTCGGTGTGCCGAAGGGGTGGAAGCCGCTGCCGTAGCGCACGATCCGGCGCAGGAGGGCGGGGTGCATCGCCTGGCCGCCGAACCACATCCGCGGCCCGCCGGGATGGAAGGGCCGGGGCTCGCAGTAGACGTCGGCGAAGCGGAAGTGGGCCCCCTCGAACGCGGCCGGCGCCGCCGTCCAGGCGGCGTGCATCGCCTCGAGCTGCTCGTCGAGGATCGCGCCCCGCTGGCGGAACGGCACCCCGAGCGCGACGTACTCCTCCTCCGCCCAGCTGACCGTCGGCTGCACCACCAGGCGACCGCCCGCGACCAGGTCGAGCGTCGCCAGCTGCTTGGCGAGGAGGAGCGGATGGCGCAGCGGCGCGATGATCGCCGCGAGCGCGACCCGCAGCGTCCGCGTCCGCGCGGCGATGGCGGCGGCCAGGACGACCGAGTCGGGCCAGGGGGTGGCGGGGTCCTGGTTGCCGGGCGCCGCGTAGTCGCGCGGGTTCTCCATCCGCCCGGCCGCGCCGGCGGACGGGCCAAGGACGACGTGCTCGGACAGCATGACCGTGTCGACGCCCGCCGCCTCGGCGACGACCGCCAGATCGACCAGGGCGGGGAGATCGGAGGGTGACACGAGCGTCCAGATCTCGGAGAGCACCATGACCACCCGCGCCATGGGCGGATCGTAGGGCGCCGGCGTCACCGCGGCGCGTAGGTCTCGCTGACGGCCTCGGCGATGTCCCGAAGCGTCTTTTGGGTGCGCTGCGCAGCCGCGCGCATGCGGGCGAACGCCTCGGGCTCGGTGAGTCCGTCGCGCTCCATCAGGAGGCCCTTGGCCCGCTCGATCAGCTTGCGGGCGGCCAGGGCGTCGCGGAGCGACTCCGACTCCTCCCGCACCGTCAAGAGCTCGGCGTGGCGTGCGCGGGCGGTCTCGATCGCGGGGACGAGGTCGGCCTCCCGGAACGGCTTCACCAGGTAGCCGAAGACGCCCGCCTCGACGGCCCGCGCGACGACCTCGCGCTGGGAGTAGGCGGTGATCATCACGATCGGGATCGGCCGCTCCTCGAGCATCGCGCGGGCGGCGTCGATCCCGTCCATCCCGGGCATGCGCACGTCGAGCAGCGCCAGGTCGGGCGCGCACGTCCGGGCGAGCTCGACCGCCTCGGCTCCGTCGCGGGCCTCGCCGACGACCTCGAACCCCGCCCGGCCGAGCATCGCGGCCAGGTCGAGCCGGATGATCGTCTCGTCCTCGGCGATCAGGACTCGGCCGGGAACCGGGCCACCGCCTTCCCGCCGCCGTCCGCCACCAGCTCCAGGGTGCCCGCCAGCTGGTCGCGCACGAGCGTCCTCGCGATGGTCAGCCCCAGGCCGTCGCTCGCGCCGGCCGCCGGCCCGCCGCCCTCGTCCGTCACGACGAGCACCACATCGCCGCCGTCGCGGCGCAGCTCCGCGCCGACCGCGCCGGCGCCGTGCTCGACCGCGTTGGAGTGCAGCTCGCAGAAGACCAGCGCGAGCGCGGTCGCGCGGTCGCCCGAGAGCGGCACCGGCTGGAGCTGCGCCCGGGCCGGCCGCTCCGGCACGCCCGTGCCGAGCATCGCCTGCAGCCGCCCGACCAGCCCGGCGCAGTCGACGCCGTCCACCCGCGAGGAGGTGAGCAGGTCGTGCACCTCGGCGATCGAGCAGATCCGGTTCACGCTCTCGCGCAGCGCCTTCTCGGCGAGCGGGCCGCCGGCCGAGCGCAGCTGCAGCCGCAGGAGCGACGCCACCGTCTGCAGGTTGTTCTTGACCCGGTGGTGGATCTCCTGGGCAAGCAGGCCGCGCAGCGCCGACCGGGCCGACTCGACGGCGGCCGCGCCCTGGTGGGCGACGGTGCGCAGCAGCGAGAGCTCCTCCGGCGCCCACGTCCGCGGCGCGTCGCACGAGACGACCAGCGACCCGATCCGGCCCTGCTTCCACGAGAGCGGCTCGGCGGCGGCGGTCTCGGCCGCGAACGGCGCCCGCGCCGCCATCGCGATCAGTTCCTCCTCGGCGCGCCCCACCCCGGAGCGGTAGGCGACCGCGGGCCCGTCCTCGGAGTCGAGCACGACCGCGCACTCCTGCGCCCGAAGCGCCCGGCAGGTGCTGGCGGAGATGTCGCGCAGCACGTCGTCGAGGTAGAGCGACGAGGTCATCGAGCGCGAGATCTCGGCCAGCGCCTCGAGCTCGGCCACCCGCCGCTGGGAGCGCTCGTAGAGCTTGGCGTTCTCGATCGCCTGGCCGACCTGGCCGGCGATCGCCGAGAGCAGCGCCACCTCCTCCGAGGAGAACTCGCGCGGCCGCCGGGTGCGCACGTTGAGCGCCCCCGCCAGGCGGTCGCGGGCGAGCACCGGCACGGCCAGGATCGACTCGTACTCGTCCTCGGGCAGGTTGGGGAAGCCCTTGAAGCGCGGGTCGAGATGGGCCTGGCCGGGGATCATCACCGGCCGTCCCTGCTCGGCGGCGACGCCCGTGATGCCCTCACCGGAGCGCATCCGCGGCCGGTGGGCGGGGTCGTCGAAGCGGGTGCCGTGGGTGGCCCGCAACTCCAGCACGCCGGCCGCCTCGTCGTAGAGGTAGACGAAGCAGGCGTCCGTGGCCATCGCCTCGGCGACGCGGGAGGCGATCTGCCCCAGCACCTCCTCCAGGTCGAGGCTCGAGCCGACCGCGGCGACCGTGTCGGTCAGGAGCCGGACGTGCTCGGCCGCGCGGTCGGCGGTGGCGCTCATCGGGCCGAGTGTAGTGAGGGATGGGCGCGGATCGGGGACTGTCCCCGGGAATCGGGGACAGTCCCCACCCGCCTCGCTAGAGCGTCGGCAGGTAGCGGTCGAGCTCCCACTCGCTGACCTGGACGCGGTAGTCGTCCCACTCCTCCCGCTTCAGGGCGATCAGGCGGTCGCGCAGCTCGAAGCCGAGCGCCTTCTCGACCAGGGGCGACTCCTCGGCCAGGTCGATCGCCTCGCCGAGGGACTCCGGCAGCGAGTCGATCCCGAGCGCGTGCCGCTCCGGCTTCGAGATCGTGGAGAGGTACGTCTCCATCGGGTCGGGCAGCTCGTAGCCCTGCTCGATCCCCTCGAGCCCGGCGTGCAGCAGCGCCGCGAACGCGAGGTAGGGATTGCAGGCCGGGTCGGGGCAGCGGATCTCGGCCCGGGTCGCGCCGGCTCTGCCGGGGTGGTACAGCGGCACCCGGATCAGCGCCGAGCGGTTGCGCTGCGACCAGGCGATGTAGACCGGCGCCTCGTAGCCGGGGACGAGCCGCTTGTAGCTGTTCGCCCACTGCGCGAAGAGGAGCGAGATCTCGGGCGCGTGCCGCAGCTGGCCGGCGATGAAGCTCTTCGCGACGTCGGACAGGTACCAGCCGTCGTCAGGGTCGAAGAACGCGTTCTCGCCCGCCGTGAAGAGGGACTGGTGCGTGTGCATGCCCGAGCCGTTCACGCCGTACAGCGGCTTCGGCATGAAGGTCGCGTACACGCCGTGGCGCTTGGCCACCTCCTTCACCACGCTGCGGTACGTGATGCAGTGGTCGGCCATGTCCAGCCCGCCCCCGTAGCGCATGTCGATCTCGTGCTGGCTGGGCCCGACCTCGTGGTGGAGGTACTCGACCGGGATACCCATCTGCTCCAGGGCGAGGACGGTGTGCTTGCGGAGATCGACGGATGCGTCGGCCGTCGTCTCCTCGAAGTAGCCGCCCGCGTCGAGCGGGTGCGGCCTGCCGTCCTCGTCCAGGCGGAAGTAGAAGAACTCGAGCTCGGGGCCCACGTTGAAGGCGTCGAAGCCGAGCGAGCGCATGCGCTCGAGGGCGCAGCGCAGCACATGGCGGGAGTCGGCGAAGTAGGGCTCGCCCGCCGGCGTGCGGATGTCGCAGATCATCCGCGCCACCGACCGGTCGCCCGAGCTCCAGGGCAGCACCCGGAACGAGGTCGGGTCGGGCATCGCGATCATGTCCGACTCCTCGATCGCGTTGAAGCCGGTCACGGACGAGCCGTCGAAGCCCATCCCGTGCATCACGGCGTTCTCCAGCTCGCGCCGGGTGATGGCGAAGCTCTTCAGCCGGCCGACCAGGTCGGTGAACCACAGCTGGACGAAGGTGATGTCCTCGTCCTTGACCCGCCTGATCACGTCGGCGCGCAGGTCGTCCGCCGCGGTTGGGATCGTTTCCATCTCGCTCCTTTCGCAAATTCCGGGCATGAAAAAAGCCCCCGGCCGGACCGCGCAGGTCCTTGCCAGAGGCTCCGTCGCCTCCCGCACCCGCCATCGTCGGCGGGCGCGGTTCGCTCAGCTCGAGACTCTAGCCGACGCCCCGGCGGGCCAGGGTCGCCTCGATCCCGCGCACGTCGCCGTCGGAGTCGGAGAGCACCGACGCGGCCGCGAAGCCGAGCCGGTCGAGCTCGGGCTCGAGCAGCCCCGCCTGATCGCCGCCGAGCTCGAGCAGGGCCGCGCCGCCGGCCCGCAGCACCGCTGCGGCCCCTGCGAGCGCGCGGCGCAGGACGGCCGTCCCGTCCGGCCCCCCGTCGTAGGCGCGCGCCGACTCGAACGCGAAGGTGTCGCGCTGGAGCGACCGCAGCTCGCGCGTCGGCACGTAGGGCACGACGGCGGTCACGACGTCGACCCGGCCCCGGAGCGCCGCGGGCAGAGGGCCGAACAGGTCGCCGGCGCGGGCGTCGATCCCGTTCGCGCGGGCGCACGCGACCGCCCGCTCGTCGACGTCCGTCGCGAGCACCGTCGCGCCCGGCCGGCGATCGGCCACCACTGCCGCAACCGCGCCCGAGCCGGTGCAGACGTCGACCGCGATGCCGCCGGCCGGCAGCCGCTCGGCGGCGCGCAGCGCGAGCGCCTCGGTGTGCGGCCGGGGCACGTAGACGCCCGCCTCGACCCGCACCCACCGGCCGCAGAGCTCCGCGCCGCCGACGATCCACGCGAGCGGCTCGCCGGCCAGGCGCCGCCCGGCGAGCGACGCCAGCAGGCGCTCGTCGCCGCCGGCCGCCCGCTGCAGCTGCTCCGCCTCCTCGCGGGCGCTGAGGAACCCCGCGGCGGCCAGCCGTTCGGCGAGCTCGGGCACGAAGCGATCGTACATGCGCCTGGAATAGGCTCCCGCCGCGATGGCCGGCCTCTCGACGCCGATCCTGATCCTCGTCTTCCTGTTGGCGTCCGCCGCGACCTGGATCGCCGGCATGGCGCTCTCGAGCACGACCGACGAGCTCGACAACCGGCTCGGGCTGGGCGCGGCGCTCGGCGGCATGATCCTGCTCGCGATCGCCGGCAGCCTGCCCGAGACCGTGATCACGGTCACCGCCACCGCCCAGGGCAACCTCGGCCTCGCCGCCGGGAACCTGATCGGCGGGATCGCGATCCAGACGATGGTGCTGGTCGCGTGCGACGCCGCGGCCTCCGGCGAGCGGCCGCTCACCTACCTGGTCGGCTCGCTCGTTCCCGTCGTCGAGGGCCTGGCGGTGGTGCTCGTCGTCGGCGAGGTGCTGCTCGGCGCCCTGCTCCCGGCCCGCGACGCCGTGGGGCCGGTCAGCCCGGCGTCCATCGCCATCGTGATCACGTGGCTCGGGCTCCTGTGGGTGCTGAACCACGTCCAGCGCAACCCGCGCTGGAACGTTGCGATGCCCGGCTCGGAGCCGGGCCGGCCGGACCGGTCGGTGCGCGGGGAGCAGCACCCGAAGCGCCATCAGGAGCGATCGCTCGCAGCGGTGCTCGCGATCTTCGGCACGGGTGCGGCCGTGACGCTGGTCGGCGGCGTCGTGCTCGAGAGCGGGGGCAACGTGCTCGCCGACCGGGCCGGCATCAACGGCGTGATCTTCGGTGCCACGGTGCTCGCGCTGGCGACGGCGCTGCCGGAGATCTCCTCCGGCGTCGCGGCGGTGCGGATCGGCGACCACCAGCTCGCGACCGGCGACATCTTCGGCGGCAACGCCTTCCAGGTGTGCCTCTTCCTGGTCGCCGACCTGATCGCCGGGCGCCCGGTGCTACCGACCGCCGGCCATCTGAACAGCTGGCTCGGCGGCCTCGGCGTCATCCTGACGGTCATCTACCTGGTCGGCGTCATCGTGCGCCCGCGCCGCTGCTTCCTGCGGCTGGGCATCGACTCGATCCTGGTCGTGATCGTGTTCGCGCTCGGGATCCTGGGACTCTCCGCGCTGCCCACGTGAACCCGCGTGCTGGCCGAATTTCCTCCGTGCCGTAAGCGGCTTGGTTTATGATGTGCACGGAAGGAGAACCGCATGGTGATCGTCACCATCTCGTGGCAGCTCGGGATCGACGGTGAACGTGTGGGCGCCATGGTCGGCGAGCGACTGGCGCTGCCCGTCGTGGACGCGCAGGTGGTGGACGCGGTGATGCACGCCCTGCGCATCGGCCGGGCGGACGCCGCCGACATGGAGCGCTTCGTGCCGACGTGGGGCGCCAACCTGGCCGTGGCGCTGCTCGCGACCGCCGGGATGCCCGCCGCCCGCGCCGACGTGATCCGGGCCGAGTGCGCGCACACCGCCGTCGAGGCCGTCATCCGCGAGGCCGCCAGGCACCCGTGCGTCATCATGGGCCGGGGCGGCTTCGCGCTCCTGGCCGACCATCCCGGCGCGTGCCACGTCCGTCTCACCGCGCCGGCCGGATGGCGCGCCGCCCGGCTCGCGGCGACGGAGTGCCTTCCGCTCGAGCGGGCCGAGCGCCGCATCGAGTCGGACGACCGCAACCGGGCCGCGTTCGTCCGCCACTACCACCACCGCCGCATCGACGACCCGGGCAACTTCCACCTCGTGCTCGCGGCCGAGCGGTTCCGGCCGGACGAGCTCGTCGACGTCATCGCGGCCGCGGCCACGCACGGCCACGCTCAGGGCGTGCCCGCCGGCGTCGCCTCCGCGGCCGTCGCGTCGTCGTCGCCGTAGCGCCAGAAGGCGGGGAAGAGCGCCACGATCGGCGCCAGGCCGAGGATGCACAGCAGGCCGCCGGACACGACTGCGGCGCGGGTGCCGAACGCCGCGGCGACCGAGCCCGACTCGACGTCGCCGACGCGCGGGCCACCCGCCACCACGAGCGTGAAGATCGACGACATCCGCCCCCGCATCGCATCCGGCGTCGCGATGAGCATGATGGCGCTGCGGCAGACGGCGCTCACGCTGTCGGCCGCGCCCGCGACGGCGAGACAGGCCATCGCCACCCCGAGGCTGTGCGTGAGCCCGGCGAGCGTGACGGCGACGCCCCAGGCGGCGATGGCGAAGATGACGATGCGGCCGAGGCGGCGGACGTGCTGCAGCCAGCCGGTCGCGAACGCCGCGACGGTGGCGCCGGCCGAGAGCGCGGCGTAGAGCAGCCCGACCCCCGTCGCGCCGGCGTGGTACACGGTGAGCGCGAGGGCCGGGAAGAGCGCCCGCGGCATCCCGAACGTCATCGCCAGGAGGTCGGCGGCGAAGCTCCCCATGAGCTCGCCCCGGCGGACGGCGAAGTGGAGGCCGGAGCGCACCGCCGCGAGCACCGACTCGCCCTCGGTCCCGGGCGGGACCGGCTGGCGCCGCATCTGCGACACCGCGCCGACCATGGCCGTGAACGTGGCCACGTCGAGCAGGTACGCCCAGTCGATGCCCGCGGCCGCGATCACGATGCCGCCGAGCGCCGGCCCGATCACCATCGTCAGCTGGGCCAGCCCGTAGTTGAACGCGACCGCCGGCTGGATCTCGTTCGGCCCGACGATGCTCGGGATGATCGCGGTCCGGGTCGGGCGGTCGACGCCGGACGCCGCCGCGGCGATCCCGGCCAGGACGTAGAGGGAGGCCACCGGCGGGCTCCCGGCCGCCGCGCCGGCCGCGAGCAGCGACGACGTCGTGAGCTGCACGAGCTGCGAGATCAGGAGCAGCCGGCGCCGCTCGGTGCGGTCGGCCAGGGCGCCGCCGAGCAGCGACATCCCGGCCAGCGGCACGAGCTCGGCCAGCCCGATCATCCCCACCTCGAACGACGATCCGGTGAGCACGTACATCTGGTACGGGAGCGCCACGAGCGTCACCTGGGTGCCCATCCCGGAAACGAACCCACCCAGCGCCAGCAGGCGGTAGTCGCGCGAATGGCGCAGCGGCCCGGTGTCGACCGCGAGCGCGCGCAGCCAGCGCAACCGCGGCCGGCGTCGGGGGACCTGCATCAGCCCGCACGCTACCGCCGCCTTTCGGCGGCGGCGGTCAGTCGCCCCTGGAGCGGCGCGCCAGCGCGGGCGCTCGCACGACGCAGGCGGCGACGCCGACGACCAGGATCAGCACGAGCCCGGCGATGCCGGTGTCGCCGGGACCGGCGGAGGCATGCACGCTCGCCATCGGGACGAGCCGGGGGGCGGCATCGACGGCCGGGGCCGGGGAGGGGGCGTGAGACAGGAGGAGCCGCCGGTCGAAGGCCTCGCCGGCGCTCTGGACGCCGCGGGCTGAGATCGCGTCGGAGACCGGGGACGCGTCGAGCCAGGTCGGCGCCGGGTGCGCGAAGCGGCGGGCGGCGAGCGCGACGCTGCGGGCGAGGCCGTTGCCGAGCCCGCCCCGCAGCAGCCGGCCGTAACCGTCCCACGGCACGGCCGAGAGCCGCTCGATCTGAACGGTTACGCCGGAGTGCGGCGCGACCACGACCAGCCCGGCGCCGACGTACAGGGCGACGTGGTACGGCGCCCGGGTGCGGCTGTAGAGGAAGGCGAGGTCGCCCGGCTTCAGATGCGCGCGGTCGACGGCCGCCGACATCCGCCACAGCACGGCGGCGGTCGGGCGTCCCGGCAGCGCCATGCCGGCCCTGGCGTAGGCGTAGTCGACGAGGCCGGAGCAGTCGAAGCCGCCCTCGGAGTGGCTGTCGCCGCCCCAGATGTACGGCCATCCGACCTGCTCGAGGCCGGCCTTGATGACGCGCGCGCGGCCGCCCGCGGCGGCGGTGATGAGGGCATGCGCAGCGTGCGGGATGTGCCCCGGCGCCGGGCGGTGCTGCCGGGGCTTCGGCTTCGGCGCGGCCGGGTGGTGGTGCTGCTTCGCCGGCCGGGGCTTCGGGGCCGGCGTGGGCTTCGGCGTGGGCTTGGGCTTGTGGCTCTTCGGCGGGGACGGCGCGGCGGGCTGGGGGAGGGTGAGGGACGCGCCGGCCGCGCCGAGGGTGATCGTCGTCCCGGCGGCGAGGCCGTCGTGGTGGTGGAGCAGCGTGAGCTTCAGCCCGGCGACGTCCTCGGTGACGGTGCGGCCGGTCTTCGTCCGCCCGCCGGGCAGGACGTCGAGGGTGGCCCAGCCGTGCAGGCGCACCTGCATCCCGGGGCGGACGTGCACCCGGCGGCCGAGCACGAACAGGCCCTGGACGCCGCTCGCGGTCGTGTCGGTGACGGCCCCCTTCTCGACGCCGAGCGCGATCGACGTCCATACCTTGCGCGCCCGCACGGCGCCGTGCAGCAGCCGCACATGGCGGAGGATCGAGCCGGCCGTGGCCGACCGGGCCGTGCCCGTCTCGCGGGCGGCCTCCGCCCGCGCCCAGGTCGTGAGGACGGCCGCACCGGCGTCGTAGGGCCCGCTCTTCACGGCCGGCCCGCCGGCCGTGGCGAGGCCGGTGCCGGCCGGATCGGAGCCGGGGGCGAGCACGGAGACCGCGTCGGCGGACGCGGTCGCGGGCGGCGGGCTCGCGGCGGCTGCGCCGGCAGGGCCCGACACCGCGACGGCGAATATCGCCGCACAAAGCGCTAACCACCAGCGACCCCACAGTCGCACCGTCGGACCTCCCATGCCGCCCTCAAGCGGGGATGATGCCACGTTTCCCCGGGAATGCCGGGCGGTAACGTGTCATTTACAACCGCGGTCTAATGGAATCGCGACGCGGCCGAGCGCGTGCGCGAGAGCGGGATCTGCTTGCGCTGCCACAGCCCGACCTCGAACGCGATGATGCCGAGCAGCCCCGCGCCGGTCCAGAGCAGCTCGGCGCGGAGCGGGTGGTGATGGTGCGGGCGAGTGCCGCAGACGGACGCCGTTCGCGTCGGGCAGGACGGCTTCGGCGTGGTCATCTGCCACGTCACGACACCGGCGACCAGGAACGCCACCGCGAGTGCCGCAATCGCCAGCGGAACCGCCCATCGGCGAGAACGTGTCACGTCCCGCACCGTACCACCTTCACCCCGGGGTCGCAGCGAACGCGGAGACCGGGTCGAGCGAGGTCGGCCGGGCGCATCGCGGCCGGCCCTGCGTCGGGAGTTCCGGGTGCACCGCACTCGAAAAGGGGACCGGCCGTTCTCAGCGTTTTTTCAGCTCCGTCTCCGGTTCTCTTCACACTGTCCGGGCATCATGCCGGTACTCACCGAACATCCGCGGGGACGCAGCAGCCGCCCGCACGCACCTTCCGAAAGGTCGAATCACCATGAGAACCCCCATCGTCGTCGCAGCGCTCGTCGCCGCGACCGGGCTCGGCGCCTCGGCGGCTGCGGTCGCCGTCCACGAGACCGACGGCGGCTCGCACACCACCGTCATCCGCCGGCCGGCGGTGACCGTGAACGCCGCCCCGGCAGCGACCACCTCGCCCTCCGGCGGGCTGAGCGTCAGCCAGATCTACCAGAAGGCCGTCCCCGGGATCGTCGAGGTGCTCGCCACCGGCCAGCCGACGGGCAGCAACGGCTTCTTCGGCCCGCAGACCGAGAGCGCCCAGGGCACGGGCTTCCAGGTCGACACCAAGGGCGACATCGTCACCAACTTCCACGTCGTCGAGAACTCCGACTCCGTGCGGGTGCGCCTCAACAACGGCCACTCCTACCCCGGCCGCGTGATCGGCCGCGAGCCCGCCAAGGACCTCGCCGTGATTCGCATCAGCGCGCCGGCGAGCGAGCTGTCCCCGCTCCGGTTCGCCGACTCCTCGGCCGTGCAGGTGGGTGACTCGGTCGTCGCCATCGGCGACCCCTACGGCCTGCGCAACACCGCGACGGCCGGGATCGTGAGCGCCCTGCACCGCACGATCGTCTCGCCCAGCAACGACAAGATCACGGGCGTCATCCAGACCGACGCCGCCATCAACAGCGGCAACAGCGGCGGCCCGCTGCTGAACTCCGAGGGCCAGGTCATCGGCGTGAACAGCCAGATCTACGCCGGCTCGCAGGGCGGCGGCAGCGGCGGCAACATCGGCATCGGCTTCGTGATCCCCTCGAACACCGTCGCGAACGTCGCCCGCAACCTGATCGAGACGGCGAAGACGAAGCCCTACGTCGGCATCGTGCTCGTCACCGTGAGCCCGTCGGTCGCGAACGCGACCGGGATGAGCCCCGGCGTCGAGATCGTCGCGGTCACGAAGGATGCGCCCGGCGACCGGGCTGGCCTGGAGGGCGCGACCGGCACCAAGACGATCGAGGGCACGCCGTTCCAGACCGGCGGCGACGTGATCACCAAGATCGACGGCACCGCGGTGCACACCTCCGAGGAGCTGATCGCCCAGATCCAGACGAAGAAGCCCGGCGACCAGATCCAGCTCCAGATCGTCCGGGACGGCCAGCCGCGCACCGTCACGGTGACGCTCGGCAGCAACTAGCAACCCCGGGGACAGTCCCCGCCACGGCGGGGACTGTCCCCTGACGGTGCCGGCAACCGGGGTCAGACCCCGAACGCCGGCCGTGACAGTTTCGTCTCACGGTTGTCGGCCTCTATGCTGTCGCCATGATCTCCGGCGAGGCTCGCGAACGCCCCCAGACCGTGGGCGGCGCGGCCCGCCCACCGGGCCCGGGCGGGCCGGCCTGGGCCAACTTCACCCGCTACCTGCGCGATCCGCTCGGCACCATGGACGGGTACGCTGCCGACCACGGCGGCGTCGCCTACGTCCGCTTCCCGGGCGGGCACAGCTTCTTCTTCGTGAGCGACGCCGAGCTCGTCCGCAAGGTGCTCGTCGACGACAACTCGGCCTTCGTCAAGGGACGGGCCCTGCGGGCGGCCAAGCGCCTCCTGGGCGAGGGCCTCCTGACGAGCGAGGGCGCCGACCACCTGCGCCGGCGGCGGTCGATCCAGCCGGTGTTCGGGCACGAGCGCATCGCCCGCTACGGCGATGCCATGGTGGACGCCGCCGAGCACGTGTCGGGGAGCTGGGCGGACGGCGCCGAGATCGACATCAACGGCGAGATGACCCGGGTCGCGCTGCGGGTCGTCGGGCGCACGATCTTCGACGCGGATGTCGAGTCGGAGGCGCCGGAGATCGGCGAGGTGCTCGAGGCCGGCATGCGCGTCTTCCACCGCTTCCTGCTGCCGGGCGCCGAGCTCCTGTGGCGGCTGCCGCTGCCCGCCACGCGCCGGTTCAACGCGGCCAAGCGCGACATCGACGCGTTCCTCGAGCGGCTCGTCGCCGAGCGGGCCGCGGACGGCCACGACGAGGATCTCGTGGCGGTGCTGCGCGGGCTCCGGGACGAGTCGGGACGGCGGGCGCTCGGCGACGCGGAGATCCGCGACGAGGCGATCACGCTCATGCTGGCCGGCCACGAGACGACCGCCCAGGCGCTGACCTGGACCTGGTACCTGCTGCACCGCAACCCGGCCGCCGGGGAGGCGCTGCGGGCGGAGCTGGGGGCGCAGCTGGGCGACCGGCCGCCGGCGCC
Organism: Thermoleophilia bacterium; assembly: GCA_025928655.1. Lineage (GTDB taxonomy): Bacteria > Actinomycetota > Thermoleophilia > Gaiellales > JAICJC01 > JAICJC01. The sequence goes on from JAICJC010000009.1 coordinate 40,552, forward strand.
GGACGACTTCGGCCGGCTCCCGTACACCCAGGCGGTCTTCCGCGAGTCGCTGCGCCTGTACCCGCCGGTGTGGGCGCTGGCGCGGATCGCGACCCGGCCCTACGCCCTCGGCCCGTACGCCGTCCCCGAAGGAGGCACCATCGTCATGAGCCAGTGGGTCGTCCAGCGCAACGAGCGCCACTTCCCGGATCCGCTGCGGTTCGCGCCGGAGCGATGGATCGACGGGCCGCCGCCGCCCCCCGGCGCGTACTTCCCGTTCGCGGCCGGCCCGCGCATGTGCATCGGGGAGCGCTTCGCCATGCTCGAGGGCACGCTCGTGCTGGCGGCGATCGCGCGCGCCTGGCGGATCGTCCCCGGCGGCGGCCCGCCGCGGATCGATGCCCGTTTCACCCTGCGCCCGCGCGGCGGGCTGCCGGCGACGGTGCGGGCCGCGTGACGCCCGCCGCGTCGACCCTCGCCGCGCGCCTGGCGGCGCGCGAGTTCCTGGTGACGTCCGAGCTCGTGCCCCCGCGCGACGCCGACGCCGCCGCGGTCGAGCGCTCGGTCGAGCAGCTGTCCTTCGCCGACGCGCTCAACATCACCGACCTGCCGCGCGCGCGGCCGCGCGTGTCGGCGCTGGCCGCGGCCGCCATCGCGATCCGGGCCGGGGCCGAGCCGATCCTGCAGATGACGACCCGCGATCGCAACCGCATCGCGCTCGCGTCCGACGCCCTGGGGGCGATCGCCCTCGGCGTCGGCGCGGTGCTGCCGCTGGGGGGCGACCCCATCCCGGAGGACGTGCCCGGGAAGGCGGCCGGCGACCTCGACGCCGGCGGGCTGGTGCAGCTCCTGGTCGACCTCTCGAACGGGGTGCTCCCCGACGGCTCGAAGCTGGACGCACCGCCGCGCCTGCTCGTGGGGGCGGCGGCGTCGCCGAAGTTCACCCCGGCCGCATCGCTCGCGGCCAAGATCGCCGCCGGCGCGTCGTTCGTCCAGACCCAGGTCGTCCTCGACGCCGACGCCTTCGGCGGCTGGGTCGACGGCCTGCGGGAGATCGACGCGCTCGGCGACGTGCCGCTCCTGCCGAGCGTGGTCGTGCCGGCGTCGGCGCGATCGGTGGAGCTCGTGGGCGGGTTCGGCGCGCAGGTCGCTCCCGGCGTGGCCGAGCGGGCCGAGGCGGGAGAGGGCGAGGCGGTCGCGCGCGAGATCGTCACCCGCCTCGTCGCCATGCCCGAGGTGCGGGGTGTCCACGTCCTCTCGATCGGGTCGGACTCGTCGGCCGCGGCCCGTCTGGCCGCGTTCGCGCGGGAGGTCGCCGCCGCCTGAGCCGGTTCTCGATTGCCACGCGAGTTAGACGCGTCTAAACTCAGAGTTGGCGTGGTAAGCGAATCGGCGCAGGACTATCTAAAGGCGATCTGGAAGCTCGAGCGCTCGGGCGGCATGTCGACGAGCGCGCTGGCCGAGTCGCTCGGCGTCGCCCCGGCGTCCGCGACCGCCATGCTGAAGAAGCTCGCGACGCTCGGGCTGGTCGTGCACGAACGCTACCGGGGCGCCACGCTCACGCCGGCCGGCGAGCGGATGGCGCTCGAGGTCGTGCGCCACCACCGCCTGCTCGAGCTCTACCTGATGGAGGCCCTCGGGCTGTCCTGGGATCAGGTGCACGAGGAGGCGGAGAAGCTCGAGCACCACCTCTCCGACGAGCTCGAGGCCCGCATCGACCAGGCTCTCGGCTTCCCCACCCGCGACCCGCACGGCGATCCCATCCCGTCGCCCGAGCTCCTGCTCGCGCGCGACGAGATCACCTGCCTGAGCGAGCTGGCCGAGGGCAGCTTGACGGTCGTCCGGCGCGTCCCGGACGGCGACCCGGAGCTGCTGCGCTACCTGGCGAGCCTCGGCCTCGTGCCCGCCGAGGAGGTCACGGTGGTCGAGCAGGCGCCGTTCGACGGGCCGGTCACGGTCGAGGTGCGGGGCAGCCGGCACGCGATCGGCCGGTCGCTGGCGGCCCGGATCGAGGTGGGGGTTGAGCGTGCCGCCGCCGGCTGAGTCCGCAACGCTGCCGATCTCCTCCGCACACGTCGCCCTGCCGGGCGAGAAGCGGGTGCTCGAGGCCGCCGAGCGGTCGCTCAGCGGCGAGCGCCGCGGCCTGCGGGCGGTGTGGCCGTTCCTCGGCCCCGCGTTCATCGCCGCGGTCGCCTACGTCGATCCCGGCAACTTCGCCACCAACGTCGCCGGCGGCGCCAAGTTCGGCTACCTGCTGCTGTGGGTGATCCTGGCCTCGAACCTGATGGCGATGCTGATCCAGAGCATGAGCGCGAAGCTCGGCATCGCCACCGGCATGAACCTGCCCGAGGTGTGCCGCGCCCAGTTCCCGCGGCCGGTCACGATCGGCCTGTGGGTGCAGGCCGAGGTGATCGCGATGGCGACCGACCTGGCCGAGTTCATCGGCGCCGCGCTCGGCCTGAACCTGCTCTTCGGCGTCCCGCTCGTGTGGGCGGGGCTGCTCACGGGCGTGTTCGCGTTCGGCATCCTGACGCTGCAGACGCGGGGCGGCTTCCGGCACTTCGAGGCCATCGTGGTCGGCCTGGTGGGGCTGATTCTGGCGGGATTCGCGTTCGAGGTGCTGAACGCGGACACCTCGCCGCACGGCATCGCGACCGGCCTCCTCGTGCCCCGCTTCAGCGGGGCGGAGAGCGTGCTCCTGGCCGCCGGCATCCTGGGGGCGACGGTGATGCCGCACGTGATCTACCTGCACTCGGCCCTAACGCAGCGGCGCGTGGTCGGGGCGACGCCGGCCGCGCGCCGGCGGATCTTCCGCTTCGAGCTCGTCGACGTGATCATCGCCATGTCGATCGCGGGCGTCGTCAACATGTCGATGCTGATCATGGCCGCCGCGGTCTTCCACGCGAACGGCTTCACCGGGGTGGACGGCATCGACCAGGCTGCGCGCGTGCTCGGCCAGGAGGTCGGCGGCCACGCGAACACGATGTTCGGCATCGCGCTGCTCGCGTCCGGGCTCTCGTCGTCGTCGGTCGGCACGCTCGCCGGCCAGGTGGTGATGCAGGGCTTCATCGAACGCTCGATCCCGCTCTTCCTGCGCCGGGCGGTCACGATGGCGCCGGCCATGATCGTGCTCGCCATCGGGCTCGACCCGTCCAAGGCGCTCGTGCTGTCGCAGGTCGCGCTCTCGTTCGGCATCCCGTTCGCGCTCATCCCGCTCGTGATCTTCTGCCGCGACCGCAAGCTGATGGGCGCCCTCACGAACCGGCGCCTGACGACCGTCGCGGCGTTCGGGGTCGCGTCCGTGATCGTCTGCCTGAACATCTTCCTGCTTGTACAGACCTTCGCCGGGCTGTTCTAGGGCGGGCGGTTCGAGCCGGCTCCGCTCGGCGCGCCGGCATCAACGCGGGGCGCGGCTAGCGATCCACGCGCGCGACCGCGGCGTCGATCCAGCTCGAGAGCGCGCGCGACGCGGCGACCGCGACGGCGGCGCCGGCCGGTGCGAGCACGATGGCGGCGACGGCGGTGGCGCGGGTCGAGACCGCCGGGGCGGCGAGCACGTTCGGGATGTCGAGCAGGAGGGCGCCGGTGAGGGCGGTGCGCACGGTCGTCATGCCCCGGTCTTCGGTGCGGCGGGCGCGGAGTTGAGCGCCGCCCGGCCACGCCGCCCGGTCGGCGCCGGGGTCGAGGAGCGCCGGCTCTAGAGCTCGTGGGCCGCGTCGAGGAGCTCGTCGACGTCGGGCACCTCGTCGTCCGCGTACCGCCACGTCTTGCGGACGACGCCGTCCCCGCCGACGAGGAAGCAGCTGCGCACGGGCGTGTCCTCGAGCCCCTCCAGGTTCTGGCTGACGCCGAACGCCCGCACCGCCGCCGCCGACCAGTCCGAGAGCAGCGGGTAGGTCAGCCACTGCTGCTCCGCGTAGCGCGTGTGCGAGTAGGGGCTGTCGCGGGAGATCGCGAAGATCCGCACCCCTGCCTCCGTGAACTCCTCGCTCCTGTCACGCAGGAGCCGCAGCTGCGTGCGTCAGGTGCCCGTCCAGTCGTACAGGTAGAACGACAGCAGGTACGGGCCCTCCCGGGCCAGATCCGCGATGTCGACCGGCGTGACGTCCTGGTCGTACACGATCACGCTCGGGACAGGAGCTCCGGGCTGCACGCGCGCAAGGCTATCAGCGGCCGGGGAGGGCCGGGCTGCTCAAGAACGGGGCGGCCGGGCCGATCCACCGTGGGTCGTGGTCAGCGCTCTGCACCGGCCGGCTGCAATCGTCGCGGGCATGCTCGCGTGCGCCGGCCTGCTCGCCCTCGCCGGCTGCGGCGGCAACACCTCCTCCGCCGGCGTCCGGGTCGTGCGGATCAGCGAGCGCGACTTTCACATCACCGCGCCGCGGCACCTCGCTCCCGGCCGGGTGAAGCTCGTGGTGGCGAACGACGGCCCCGACCTGCACGAGCTGATCGTCGTGCGCGATCCGGCGGGGACGCTGCCGTTGCGCACCGACGGCCTGACGGTGAACGAGGAGGCGCTTGCGCCCGTGGAGCTGGGGGCACTCGAGACCGGGGCGCCGGGCAGCGTGCGCGCGCTGACGGTCACGCTGCATCCGGGGCGGTACGAGATCTTCTGCAACATGGCCGGCCACTACATGGGCGGGATGCACGCCGTCCTCGTGGTCGGATAGGCGACGTGCGCGCGGCCGCCGCATTCCGGCCCTACGCGGCCCGTGGCCGGGGCCCCATCATCGCCATCCTGCTCACGTTCGCGCTCTGCTCGACGGCCAGCATCGTCCTCTCGATCTGGGAGACCACCCGCTCGGAGCACCGGGCGGACGTCCTCCGTGTGGCCGAGCGGCAGCAGGCGCTGGCCTCCGACTACGTCCAGCAGGTGATGCTCGCGAAGGCCGGCCTGCAGGCCGACCCCGAGGCGACGGCGACGATCATGCGCCTGAGCGCCGACGCCCTGCTCGACGGCGGCGAGGCGCCCGATGTCCCCGGCAGCGACGACGAGGCCGCGCTCTCGCCGACGCGGGACGCGACGGTGCGCGCCCAGCTGCGCCAGGAGCGCCGGCTCGTGGACGACATGGCCGGCGTCGGAGAGGCGTATCTCGCCGGCCGGCCGGTGACATCGGCGCCGCTCACCGCGCACGAGCAGGTCGCGACCACCGATCCGGTCGCCCGCCTGCGCGTGCTGTCGGCGCTGACGGGCGACGTCGCCCTCAACACCGCGCGCACGATCGTTGCCGAGAGCGACTCGAGCGTCACCAACCTGATCGCCATGCAGGCGGTGCTCGGCGTGGCCGGGCTGCTCGTCTCGCTCACGCTCGCGCTCGCCCTGGTGGCCGCCACCCGCCGTCAGACGGCTCACTTCCGCAGCATCGTCGACTCCTCCACCGACCTCGTGATCGTGCTCGGCGAGGGCGGCTGCCGCCATGTCAGCCGGTCGGTCACGGCCATGCTCGGCGTGGCCGAGGACGCCGTCCTCGGCGACGGGCTCGCCCGCTTCCTGCATCCGGACGACCGCGCGCTCGTGCGATCCGCCCAGACGAGCGGCCGGGCCGAGGAGATCGTGTTCCGGCTCGTCAACCGGTTCGGCGAGTGGCGCCACCTGGAGGCCCACGTCACCGATCTGCGCCACGACCGCGGCATCCGCGGCGTCGTCCTGAACGCCCGCGACGCGACCGACCGCGTGCGGCTGCAGGACGAGCTCGTGCGCCAGGCCTACCACGACGGCCTCACCGGCCTCGCCAACCGCAGCCTCTTCCGCGACCGGCTCGAGCAGGCGCTCGCCCGCTCCGCCCGGGCCGGCGGGTCGGTGGCCGTGCTGATCCTCGACCTGGACGGGTTCAAGCAGGTGAACGACACCCTCGGCCACGATGCCGGCGACCAGCTCCTGCGCATCGTGGCGGAGCGCCTGAACGAGACCGTCCGCGCGACCGACACGGTGGCCCGCTTCGGCGGCGACGAGTTCGCGGTGCTGCTCGACGGAGCCGACGAGGCGCTGGCGGTGGCTGTCGCCCGGCGGGCGCTGGCCGCCCTGGCGTTGCCGTCCGCCGTCGCCGGTCGCGAGCTCCAGATGGCGGCGAGCATCGGCGTCGCCGTGCACGCCGGCGAGGGCGGCGGCGACGACCTCGTGCGCGATGCCGACGTCGCCCTGTACGCCGCCAAGGACGCGGGCCGCGGCCGCCACGAGGTCTTCCGCAGCGAGATGGCCCGCGACCCCGATGAGCTGCTCGGGCTCGACAACGACCTGCGGGCCGCGCTCGCCCGGCGCGAGTTCGCCGTCCACTACCAGCCCGAGATCTCGATCTCGGGCGGGCACATCGTCGGCGTCGAGGCGCTCGTGCGCTGGACGTCTCCGACGCGCGGCCGCGTCGGCCCCGACGTGTTCATCCCGGTCGCCGAGTCGTCCGGGCTGATCGCCGCGCTCGGCGAGCACGTGCTGCGGGAGGCCTGTCTCCAGACCGCGGCCTGGCTGCGCGACGGCGTGGTCGGCCGCGAATTCGTCACGTGGGTGAACGTCTCCGGCAAGCAGCTCACCATGGGCGGCGTGCCGGCCGCGGTCGACCGCGCCCTCCGGGCCGCGAGCCTGCCGGCACGCCACCTGGGGCTCGAGGTGACCGAGGCCGCGATCGTCGTGGGAGGCCCCGCCGACCGCGCTCCCGCCGAGCTGCAGCAGCTCCATGACGCCGGCGTCCAGATCGCCATCGACGACTTCGGGACCGGCTTCTCGCACCTCGCCCAGCTGCGCCACATCCCGGTCGACATGATCAAGGTCGATCGCTCGTTCGTGCAGGGCGTCGAGCGCGACGCGAAGGACACGGCGATCACGACGAGCGTCGTCGCGCTCGCCCATGCGCTCGGGGTGATCGCGGTGGCCGAGGGCATCGAGACCGAGGGCCAGCTCGCGCACATGCGCGCGGTCGGCTGCGACGTCGGCCAGGGCTACCTCTTCTCGCGGCCCGCGCCCGGCGAGGAGATGACCGCCTTCCTGCGCGCCGCGCGCCACGGCGACGCGCGGGCCGCCTAGCCTAGCCGCGCACGAGCGCCTCGGCGACCCGCTCCTCCTCGGCCGCCGGGTCCCGGTCCCGCCCGAGCTCCCGCATCGCCGGGATCAGGATGAGCGTCGCCACCGCGCAGCCCGACGCCGCCAGCACGTAGACGCCGCGCACGCCGATCAGGTGCAGCATGAAGCCCGCCGTCGGGAAGGACAGGGCGAAGGCGCCCATCGCGGCCGCCTCGGACGCCGCGGTCGCCCGAGAGCGCACGACGTCGGGCGTCCGCCGCTGCAGGATGCCCTGCTCGGAGACGGTGACGGCGCCCTCCGCGATGCCCGCAGCGGCCATGCCCGCGAGCGCGAAGCCGAAGACCGGGGCCGCCGCAATCATGGCGAACCCCGCGCCGACGAAGGCGCATCCGACGACCATGGTCGTGCGCTCGTTCCACACGGCCAGCCGGCGGCCGACGAACGACCCGACGATGGCGCCGCCGCCCCAGCAGGCGGCGATGAAGCCGTAGCCGACGGAGCCGACCCCGAACGATCGCGCGAGCGGCAGCTCGGCCACCAGGATCGGGCCGAGCAGGAAGAGCAGCACGACCCACGCGAGCAGGATCAGCCGCAGGACGGGGTCGGCCATGACGAACCGGAACCCGGCCCGGATGCCGGCGTGCTCGCCGGCGCCCGCGCGATCCGGATCGGCGAACGTCCCCCGCACCGACGAGACCATCGCCGCCGACAGGGCGAAGCAGACGGCGTTCGCGGCGAAGACGGCGGTCGGCGAGGCGAAGCCGGCGACGACGCCGCCGATCATCGGCCCGAGCAGCTGGCCCGCGTTGCGCCCGACCGAGATGGTGCTGTTCGCCCAGGCGACGTCGTGCGGCTCGACCAGGTTCGGCACCGCCGCCGTGGATGCGGACAGGTAGGGCGACTGCGCGATCGCGCTCATCAGCGCCAGGATCACGAGCGCCAGCGGGCTGCCGGTGAGCGCCATCGCGGCGGCGACGATCGCGGCGGCCAGCTCCGACGCGATCATGACCCGGCGGCGGTCGAAGCGGTCGCCGAGCGTGCCCAGGAGCGACGTGGCCGCGCCCTCGGCGCCGATCGCCGCGAACAGGGCAGCCGACATCCAGGCCGTCGAGTGCGTCGAGGCGTAGATCGCCACCATGAGCGCGATCCAGGACGCCTCGGTGCCCGTCACCGAGATGACGCGGGCGGCGGCGAGGCGGCGGACTGCGTTGCGAGAGGGGGATGGCACGGGTGACTCCTGGACGGTCGACGGGGCGTTCGGTGCGGCGCGCGGTGCGCCGCGCGCCGGTCAACTGCAGGTAGTCGGTGCCACGGCCCTACTCTAGCGCCCGTCCGCCGTTCCGGCCAGCAGCCGCCGGCGGCCGTACCGCGCGGCCGCGAGCCACGGCCCCACGGGTGGTCCCGCGCTAGCCTGCGAGCATGACGGCGTCGACGCCCACCGGGCCGGCCCCGCCCCGGCGCAAGGCCGCAGTCGAGGCAGCGGTGCTCGCACTGGTCGTGGCCGGCGTCGCGTTCGCGGCGCTGCTGGCGCTGACGCCCGACTCGAACGGCGCAGCGGCGTCCGGGTCGAACGGCGCCGGCACCTCCCCCGGCCTGCGCTGGACGCTCCACAACACCCCCGCCCCGCCCGTGCAGCTCCCCGATCAGGACGGGAAGACGACGAGCCTCGCGGCCCTCCGCGGGCACACGGTGCTGCTCACGTTCCTGGACTCGCGCTGTACGAACCTGTGCCCGATCGAGGGCTCGCAGCTCGCGGCCGTCCAGCGGCGGCTGCCCGCGGGGCAGCGGCCGGCGCTGGTCGTCATCAGCGTGAATCCGGCCGACACCCGTGCGTCGGTGGCGAAGTTCGTCCGCCAGGCCGGCTGGACGCAGCCGTGGCGGTGGCTTCTGGGCACGCGGAGCACGCTCGCGCCGGTGTGGCGGGCGTACCACATCGGCGTGCGGTTGCGCCACGGCCAGGCGGTGCAGACCGGGAAGACGACGATCCGCGTCGCCGGCGACGTCGTCCACACGATCGCCCTCTACGTGATCGACCCCAAGGGCCAGGAGCGGTACGGCTACCTGCCGCCCTTCCGGCCGGCGGCGGTCGCGGCGGCGGTGTCGTCGGTCTCCTAGACGGTGTCCGCCGGGCCCTCGGCGGCCGGATCCTCCGAGAGCAGCCGCATGAGCGCGAACGCAATCACGGTCAGGAGCACCGCGTTGGACTCGACCGCCATCGCGACGCCCGCGATCTGCTGGTCGGCCAGGGCGCTGATCCCGCCCAGCTTCGGGGTGTGCTCGTAGAAGCTGTAGAGCGGCGAGTTCGCCAGGTAGATGAGCAGGCTGAGCGGGCTGATGGCGAGGAACGCGACCGCGAGGTACGTCACCTTGCCGACGGGGGTGAGGTAGCCGGAAACGATTTCGGGCCACCAGAACACGAGCCCCGAGACCACGAACGCGAGGTGCTCGAACCCGAGCGCCCACTCGTTCCGCAGGGCGTAGTCGTAGAAGGCCGGGATGTGGGTCGCGTACCAGGTGACGAGCCAGAGCCCGAGCGCGACTGGGGGGTTCGCGAGCACCGTCACCCACCGCCGCCGGCCGAGGTCACGGGCCATCGCCGTGCTCAGGCCGAGCAGGAAGAGCGGCGGCGCCCAGTCGCCCAGCATGACGTTCTGGAGCAGGTGGAAGCTCAGCATGGAGTGCAGCGCCAGGTGCTCGATCGGCGAGAACAACGCCAGCGCCGTCACCAGGATCCCGGCGGCGAACGCCCTCCGCCGCGGGGCCGAGACGGGCCGGCCGCGGCGCTCGTAGGCCCGCACCACGACGACGTAGTCGACGGCGACGACGACGAGGCCGAGTGCCCACGCCGGGTCGAACACGAACTGCCAGGGGTGGACCACGGAAGGACACTACCCTTCGCCCGATGGCCCTCCGGCTGCTCGCCCGCGCGGTGCTCGCGGTCTCGCTGGCCACCGGGGTATGCGCGACGATGGCGGCTCCGGCGTTTGCCGACGGCGACCCGGCCAGCGACGTGCTCCTGTTCCAGAGGGCGTTCTTCCCCTACACGGCGCCGTCGAACGACGCCAGGTCGCAGCTGCTCGGTGCCGTGGCGGCGGCGAAGCGGTCCGGGTACACGATCCGGGTCGCGGTGATCCAGTCCCGGCGCGACCTCGGCGCCAACCCGGAGCTGTACGCGAAGCCGCAGCTCTACGCGACCTTCCTCGACGCGGAGCTGCGCTCGGCCCGCTATTTCGGTGCGCTGGCGGTGGTGATGCCGCAGGGCTTCGGCGTCGCCCCCGGCGGGAGGCTGACGCACGACGGTACGCGCTTCGAGGCCCGTCCGCGGGGGCCGCTCCTGCGCGCGATCGCGCCGCTCGCACCGCCCCGGACGACCGATCCGGACACGCTCACGCTGGCCGGCGTGACCGCCGTGAAGCGGATCGCGGCCGCGGCCGGCCATCCGATCAAGGGGCCGATCGCCGGGGTCGAGCCGACCACTCCGGGCCCGTCCGGGCCCTCCGGGTCAGGGTCGTCGTTCACGTCGATCGGGCTCGCCGGCGGGCTGGCCGTGGCGGCGCTGCTCGCGATCGGCCTGATCGGCCTCGGGATCCGCCGCTCCCGGCCCATCCGAGGCGAAGGGCGTCGATGATTGATCGGTCGTCGAGGATGGCATACTCCCGTGCGATGCGCGGGAACTGGCTCGCACGCGGCCTGGCGGTCACCGGCCTCTCCGCGATCTCCGCGGTGGCGGCCCACGAGGGCCCGGCCGCGCTCGGCGCGGGCCGGCCGCTGCTCGTCGCGCTCCTGGGCGCGGCGGTCGCGGCGCTCGGGATCGCCGCGCTGCTGGCCTCGGCCCTCTCGCGCTGCGCCCGGGCCGCCCGCGTCCGCCGCGGCGACCTGCTCGCCGCCCGGCTGCATCCCGACACGGCGCTGGGCGCCTCGGCGCTGGTCGCCGCGCTGCTCGTGCACTAGAACATTCGGCGCGGCCGGGGACGAACGCCCCCGGCCGCAGGTGGGAGAGGTTTCGATGCGACCCGTGCCGCGCTCGGCACAGCATCCAGGATGACCGTGATCGCCGCCGCCCTGCGGTTGCTCGCCGCTGCGCTGCTCGGCGGCGTCGCGGCCCCCGCGCACGCGCCCGCGCCGGTGGTGACCCCGATCGGGCGCGGCCCGGCCTTCGAGCTCGGCACCGGCGCCCGCGCCGACCGCGGCGCGCCCATCGCCGGCCTGCGCTGTGAGCGTGTCGCGGGCGGGTGGCGCGACGCCCACGTCGAGGTGTTCGCACGCGGCCGCGTCCTGCTGCTGCCGCCGGGGATCGGGGTCGCCCGGCCGCGGCAGGCCGCCGGCGCCGCGATCCGCCGCGGCCGCTGCTCCTACCCGGTGCGGACGACCGACCCCACCGGGGTCGTCCGCTACCGCCCGGGCCGCGGGCTCGCGCTCGGCGACCTCTTCGCCGTCTGGGGCCAGCCGCTCGGCCGGCACCGCCTCTGCGGCTTCCGGTCGTCCGCGGCCGTGCGCGTCTATGTCGGCGGCCGCAGGGTGGCCGGAGCGCCCGGCACGGTGCCGCTGCGCCGCCACGCCGAGATCGTGGTCGAGATCGGCCCCTACGTGCCGCCCCACCGCGCGTACGTGTTCGCCGGCGGGGAGGCGGCGACGGCATGAGGCGGGCGCTCGGGCTCATCGGCCTTGCGGTCGTGCTCGCGGGATGCGGCGGGGGCGGCGGCTCGCCCAGCGTGCCGGTCGTGCAGCGCGCGCGGATCTACCACCTGCAGGCGTTCCGGCCGGCCGGCAGCATCAGGGCCGGCCGGCCGGTCACCGTCTCGTTCACCGTCGCCCAGCCGTCCGGGGCGCCGCTCGTGCACTACCGCAGCGGGCCCGGGCCGCACACCGGCGTGCACCTGATCTTCGTCCGCGACGACCTCTCCACGATCATCCACCTGCACCCGCCGATCGGCCCCGACGGCCGCATCACGCAGCGCGTCGTCTTCCCGAAGCCGGGGCCCTACCGGGTGCTGGTCGACGTCTACCCGCGCACGAAGGGGCCCGGCTACACGAACTTCCAGCTCTTCTCGAAGGTCCACGTCTCCGGCGCCTACCACCCCGTCGCGCTGCCCCCGTACACGCCGGTCGTCACCACCGGCGGCTGGACGTTCAGGATCAAGCGGCTGCCGAAGCTGCACCTGGCCCAGGCGGCGCTCGTCGACGTCAGCGTCCGCAACGCCGCCGGCCGCCCGGCCGACTTCACGCCCTGGTTCGGGGCGCTGGGGCACGCGATCTTCTTCCACGAGCACGACCTGGCCTACTTCCACACCCACATCTGCGCGCCTGACCAGGCCGGCTGCGCCAGCATCGGCGGGCCGACGTCGATCACGGGCAGCTCGAACCGGCCGGGCGTGATGCACGTCGGCGTGCTGCTGCCGGAGGCGGGCACCTGGCGGCTCTTCCTGCAGTGCAAGGTCGACGGGAAGGTCCTGACCGCGCCGTTCACGCTCAGGGTGGCCGGATGAGCCGGGCGCGGGCCCTCGTCTGGGCGCTCGCGGCGATGCTCGTGGTGGCCGTCTCCCGCCAGATCGCCTACGCGCTCGCGGGCGATGCGGTCGCCCAGCGGCTGGCCGGCCGCGGCGGCGGCGCCGACCCGATCTGGATCGCCGCGGTCGCCCTCACCGCATCGGCCGCCGTCGCCGTCGCCGGCGCGTGGCTGGTCGCAACCGGCGTGCGCGAGCGGTGCGCCCTCGACCTCGAGCGCTGGGCCGCACCGGCCCCGCTGCGGGCGTCGCGCATCGGCGCGCGGGCGGCCGCCCTCGCCCTCGTCACCAACCTCGCGTTCGCGCTGGCGGAGTCGTGCATCCACTACCACGAGGGGCTGGGCTGGATGGGGCTGCGGTGCATCCGCGGACCTGTGCACGCCGACGCCGCTCCAATCCTGGTCGGGCTCTCGCTGGTCGTGGCGGCGCTCGTCACGGCGGCCGACCACGTGCTCGCGGCGGTGCGCCGGACCGCGGCCCGGCGCGCGCTCGCCCGGCGGCCGCGGCCGGTGCCGGCGCC
>JAICJC010000075.1 GCA_025928655.1 Thermoleophilia bacterium
CCGCGAGCTGACCGGCGCCATGGGCCTTTGCCGGGGGGGAACCCATGGTCCCCCCACGGGCCCCCTCCTTCGGTGCGGCCCGCTGCAGGCCCCGCTCCCGAGGCGCGTGACCGATCGGTGAGCCCTCGGTGAGGGGAGCGGCGCCGGCCGGCGGTGGGCAGGCCGAGCACTCCGGCATGGGCGCGCGGCTCCGGCAGCTGGCGGGCCAGTCCTTCGTCTACGGGCTCGGCGGGATCGTCTCCAAGCTGGTCGGCATCTTCCTGCTGCCGATCTACACGAAGCCCGAGTATGTGAGCCAGGCCGGCTTCGGCCAGGTCGAGACGGTGATGGCGGCGAGCTCGCTGGCGGCGATCGTGTGCCAGTTCGGGCTGACGACGGCGATGTTCCGGTTCTGCTGGGACAACCGCGAGCCCGACGCGCGCCGGCGCACGATCCGGACGTCGTTCACGGCCGTCATGGTGCTGTCCACGCTCGCCGTGCTGATCTGCCTGGCCGCCATCAACCCGATCTCCTCGACGCTCCAGGTGACCCGCGAGCTGGCCCTGATCGGTCTCGCGGGGCTGTGGGTCACGATCCAGTACACGATCGTCACCGGCATCTACCGGATCGAGCAGCGCCCGACGGCGTTCATCGTCTACTCGTTCATCAACATCGCAATTACGGTCGTGCTCTCGATCGTGCTCGTGATCCCCCTGCGGATGGGGGCTGCCGGGATCATGCTCGGCAACTTCTCGGGCACGTACGTGACGTACTTCCTGCTCCTGTGGGCCCGGCGCGACATGGTCGGCTTCAACGTGAACTGGTCGCTCCTGCGGGAGATGCTCGCGTTCTCGCTGCCGCTCATGCCGTCCGGCGTGGCGCTCTGGGCGCTCAACCTGGCCGACCGGGTGCAGGTGCAGCGGCTCACGCCGGGCACCCAGCTCGAGCGCAGCGCGCAGCTCGGCACCTACTCCGCCGCGAGCAAGATCGCCCTGGGGATCATGCTGATCGTGTCGGCGTTCCAGACCGCCTGGATCCCGTTCGCGAACCTGATCATCGACGACGGCGACGCCAAGCGCACCTACCGGGCGGTGCTGACCTACTGGTCGATGGTGATGGCGTGGGGCGTCGTCGCGATCACGGCCGTCTCGACGCCCTACATCCACGTCGCCATGAACCCGGCCTGGTTCGGGGCGGTGCCGGTCGTGCCGCTGCTGATGTCCGGCTCCGTCCTCTACGGGGCGTACTACATCCTCAACATCGGGGTGAACCGCTCGAAGCGGACGAAGCTCACCCCGGTCGTCACGGGCACGGCGGCCGCCGTCAACATCGGCCTGAACTTCTGGATGATCCCGAAGTGGGGCATCGTCGGCGCAGGCTGGGCCACCGTGATCGGCTTCTCGGTGCTGGTGGTGATGGGCTGGCGCAACGCCCAGCGCAGCTATCCCGTGAAGTACGACTTCAGCCGCGTGCTGCGCGTGGTGGCGATGGCGGCGCTCTTCATGGCCGTCCTGGTGGAGCTCGTGCCGCCGATCGGCGTCGCCGGCATCGGTCTGCGCATCCTGCTCGTCGCGGTCTTCCCGCTGTCGCTGGTGGCCGTGGGCGTCGTCACGCCGGGCGAGCGGTCGAAGATGGTCGCGCTCGCGAAGCGCATCCGCTCGCCCCGGCGGGGCCGCCGGGCAGACCTCGAGCAGGAGCTCGAGGTCGAGCGCGAGTCCGAGGAGGCGCCGCTCTAGCCGCTCGGGCGAGGACTCGCCGGGAGCCGGCGGCGGATCCTCCTCAGGGCATCCCGCGCTTCTGGCGCGCCTGCTCGCGCCCGATCTTGCCGGTCGCCGCCCAGCGCTTGCGCTCCTCCGAGCGGGCGCGGGCGTCCTGGCGGATCTCGAGGTAGCGCAGCTCACGCTGGAGGTGGCGGTAGCTCTCGAGCCGGGCGGCGTCGAGCGCGCCCGTCGCGATCGCCTCGCGCACGGCGCAGCCGGGCTCCGTGCGGTGCTCGCAGTCGTTGAAGCGGCACTCCACGGCCAGCTCGTCGACATCCTCGAACGCTCGGTCGAGGCCGTCCTCCGCGTCCCAGAGGACGAGCTCGCGCATGCCCGGGGTGTCGATCAGGCAGCCGCCGGCCTCCAGGGGGACGAGCTCCCGATGGGTGGTGGTGTGGCGCCCGCGGCCGTCGGGGCGGACGGCCGCCGTGGCCAGCCGCTCGGCGCCGCACAAGCGGTTCACAAGCGTCGACTTGCCGACGCCGGACGTCCCCACCAGCGCCACCGTCCTGCCGCCGGTCAGGTGGGCCTCGAGCCCCGCGACGCCCTCGCCGGTGACCGCCGACACGGCGTGCATGGGGACGCCGAACGTCACGCCCGAGACCGCGGCCGTCGCCGCGTCGACGTCGGGGCAGAGGTCGGCCTTGGTGAGGACGACGACCGGCTCGGCCCCGCTCTCCCAGGCCAGCGTCAGGTAGCGCTCCAGCCGGCGCGCGTTCAGGTCGTCGACGAGCGACGTGACGCAGAAGACGACGTCGACGTTGGCGGCGACGACCTGCTCCACCGACTCGAACCCCGCCGTCTTGCGGACGAACGCCGTCCGCCGCGGCAGGACGGCCTCGACGACCGCACGGTCGTCCTGGGCGCCGCGGCTATAGGCGACCCAGTCGCCGACGGCCGGCAGGTCGAGCGGAGAGACGGCGCGGTGCCGCAGGCGTCCGGGGACGCTCGCCCGGACCTCGCCCTCCCCGGTCAGGAGGACGAGTGCGCCGCGGTGCTCGACCGCGACGCGTCCCGGCGCGAGGCCGGTCTCTGCATGGGGCTCGAACGCGGCGGCGAGCGCCGGCCCGAAGCCGAGGTGTGCAAGGCTCAAGGTGAGGGTCTCCTCGGGTGCGGATGGACGGACGCGTGCGCGCCGTCGTCGACCCGGGAGCCAGCCCTGCGGGTTAGGCCGGGCGGGCGGTCAGAGACGGCGCATGGAGGCGGATCGGGCGGTCGTTCTCATCTGTCTGCCTCCTTCCGTCGCGGACCGTACCGGCTCAGAGTAGCCAGCATCCCGGAGGGCGTCAACCGGCTGGGCCTACAGGTAGCCCAGCTCGCGCAGCCGCTCGGCGATCTCCTCGTCGTCGTCGGCGGGCATCTCGACCGTCTGCGCCCGCTCCGCGACGAGCCCGCGCAGCATCTCGCGCAGCTCGTCGGCCAGGCCCGGCTCGGTCGCGGCCAGGTTGCGGAGCTCGCCCGGATCGGACTCGACGTCGTAGAGGCCGTCGGTGACGCGCTCGTCGTCGAACGAGGTGATCAGCTTGTGCCGGCCCCGTCGGATCGCCTGCTGGCGGATGGCGGGGATCGAGGGCGCGACGGCGATCTCCATCGCCACCGGGTACGGCGGCGGCTCCGTGCCCTCGCCCAGCGCGGCGGCGAGGCTCGTGCCCTGCCAGCCGGCGTCCGGGTGGGCTGCGCCGGCCAGGTCGACCAGGGTCGGCGCGATGTCGACGTGGCTCACCGGCGTCGACCGGGCGCCGGGCACGATCCCGGGCCCGGAGACGACCAGCGGCACACGGACGAGCGACTCGAGCAGGGTCTGGCCGTGGTTCCAGAAGTAGCGCGGCGCCCAGCGCAGGGCCCGCTTCGAGCTGCTGCGCACGCCGTGGTCGACGGCCGCCTCGGCCCACTTCGCGATGGGAAGGTGCTGGTTGATGCGCCGCCACGCGGCCTGCTCGCGCAGGTTGTGCGGCTCGAAGACGGTGTTCTCGCCGTGATCGCCGGTGAGCACGACGACGGTGTCGGGGCCGGCGGCGGCGATGGCGTCGCCGATCCAGGCGTCCATGCCGGCGATCGCGCGCTCGTAGGCGTTGCGGCCGTGCGCGCGGTTCTCGAACCGGGGCGGGTAGGTGCGCGGCGTGTGGGCGTCCCACAGGTGGACGACGGCGAAGAACGGCCGCTCGCCCGCGGCCAGGCGGGCGATCTGGGCGATCCCCTCCGGGCCCCAGCCGGAGTGCACGGAGCGCCGGGGGACGTCGCGGTACTCGGCGTCGGCGAAGCCGCGGAACGAGCCGACGGTGTCGAGCAGCGGCCCGGTCGCCGAGCACCAGGTGGCGGCGCCGGCGCGGCCCAGCTGCTCGGCGGCGGTCGGCACCGACTCGCTCAGCTGCGTCCCGCGCAGGCCCTGGACCCCGTGCGTGCTCGGGTAGCGGCCGGTCAGGATCGCGGTCACGGCCGGCGTCGTCGTGGGGCACGTCGAGTAGCACGCCGTGAAGCGCGCCCCGCCGGCCGCGAGCGCGCTCATCCGCGGCCATGCTCGCCGGCCGCGGGCGAGCATGTCGGCCCGCAGGCAGTCCACCACGATCAGGAGCACGTTCGGCACGGCAGCGCGCAGTGTACGCATGACCGCCCCCGGACCGGGGCCAGGCCCCGACCGTTCCGTCAGCCGGTCGTCGCGGCCGAGGGGGTGCGGCCCATCTCGGCCAGGACCCGGCCCAGATCGTCGAGCACCGTCGCGTCCTCGATGGTGGCGGGCATGCGCCACTCCTCGCCGTCCGCCATCTTGCGGATCGTGCCGCGCAGGATCTTGCCGGAGCGCGTCTTGGGGAGTGCGTGGACGATCCGGACGTCCTTGAAGGCCGCGACGGGGCCGATCTCGTCGCGGACGCGGGCGATGACCTCTGCGGCGATCTCCTGGTGTCCACGCTCGACGCCGGACTTCAGCACGGCGAGGCCGATCGGCACCTGGCCCTTGAGCTCGTCGGCGATACCGACGACTGCGCACTCGGCGACATCCGGGTGCGCGGCCACCACCTCCTCGATCGCTCCGGTGGAGAGCCGATGGCCGGCGGTGTTGATGACGTCGTCGGTCCGGCTCATGACGTACACGTAGCCGTCGTCGTCGATGTACCCGGCGTCGGCTGTCAGGTAGTAGCCGTCGTACTGCGACAGATAGGCGTCGATCCAGCGCTGATCGCTGCCCCACAGCGTGGGGCTGCAACCGGGCGGCAGCGGCAGCTTCACGCACAGCGACCCGATCTGCCCCGGGGGCGCCTGCGCCCCCTCGTCGTCGAGCACCCGAAGGTCGTAGCCCGGGACCGGCTTCGCCGACGAGCCGGGCCGCACCGCGAGGTGTTCGAGGCCGACGCAGTTGGCCGTGATCGCCCAGCCCGTCTCGGTCTGCCACCAGTGGTCGATCACGGGCCGACCCAGGCTGCGTTCGGCCCATGCCAGGGTGTCGGGGTCGCACCGCTCGCCGGCCAGGAACAGGGTGCGCATCCGCGACAGGTCGTAACGGCGCATCTGCTCCCCGGTCGGGTCCTCCCGCTTGATCGCCCTGATCGCGGTGGGCGCGGTGAAGAGCACGTCCACCCCGTGGTCGGCGCACACGCGCCAGAACGCGCCCGCGTCGGGGGTGCCGACCGGCTTCCCCTCGTAGAGGACGGTCGTGCAGCCCTGCAGGAGCGGCCCGTACACGATGTAGGAGTGGCCGACCACCCAGCCGATGTCCGACGCCGCCCAGTAGACGTCGCCCGGCTCGGCGCCGTAGATCGCGTTCATCGACCACTTCAGGGCGACGGCGTGGCCGCCCGTATCGCGCACGATGCCCTTGGGGAGGCCGGTGGTGCCCGATGTGTAGAGGATGTACAGCGGATCGGTGGCCGCGACCGGGACGGGCTCGGCCGGCTCGACCCCCTCCAGCGCCTCGTCCCAGGCGACGTCGCGCCCTCGACCAGGTCGGCCTCGTGCTCGGGGCGCTGCACGACGAGGCAGCGCGGGTGCTCGTCGCCGACCAGGTCGAGCGCGCGGTTCAGGAGCGGCCCGTACTCGACGGCCCGCGACCGCTCGATCCCGCACGATGCCGACACGATCAGCCGGGGCCGGCAATCCACGATGCGCGACGCGAGCTCGTTCGCGGCGAACCCGCCGAACACCACCGAGTGGACGGCTCCGAGCCGCGCGCAGGCCATCATGGCCATGACGGCCTCCGGCACCATCGGCATGTAGATGACGACCCGGTCGCCGCGCCCGACGCCGAGCCGCCGGAACGCTCCCGCCACCCGGGCGGTCTTGTCCATGAGCTCGCGGTAGCTGTACGTGCGCACCTGCCCCGTGACCGGGCTGTCGTAGATGAGGGCCGCCTGCTCGCCACGTCCGTCGCGAACGTGGCGGTCGAGCATGTTGAAGCACACGTTCAGCCGTCCGTCGGGAAACCACCGGTAGAGCGGCGATCCGCTCGCGTCCAGCGCAGCCTCGGGCGCGCGGTCCCACTCCACTGCGGTCGCAAGCTCGAGCCAAAACGACTCCGGATCGCGCTGCCACCGGCGGTAGGTCTCACCGTACCCACGCATGAAGTGCCACCCTACACCCGGAGGCCCCGGGGCCAGGCCCCGCATGCGGGCCTGGCCCCGACACTGCTCCATCTCCAGCCGCGACGGCCTACCCGGAGGAGATCAGCTCGAGCAACGTCCCGTCGGGGTCGCGGAAGTAGACGCTCTGGCCGTCGCCGCCCGCGCCGCCGCGCGCCACCGGGCCGATCTCGATCTCGACGTCTCGGGCGGCGAGGTGCTCGACCGCCGCTCCGATCGGCCCGTCCCAGACGAAGCAGAGGTCGCTGTTGCCCGGCCGGACCGGGTCGCGCGCCACCGGCGACGCGTCGACGCCCGGGCCGTGCACGTTCAGCTGCGCGGCGCCGAAGCGGTAGGCGTACCCCGACCCGCGCCCGACGACCTCGGCGCCGAGCACGTCGCGGTAGAACGCGTTCGAGCGATCCCAGTCGCTCACCGCGATCACGCAGTGGTCGAACCGGATCTCAGCCATCGCGGCGGCGGATGGCGAGCAGCGAGAGCATCTCGTGGCAGACCGTCGCCGCGAGCCACGACGTGATCCCGGCCGGGTCGTAGGCCGGCGCCACCTCCACGCAGTCGAAGGCGCGGAAGTCGATCCCGGTCAGCGCCCGCACGTAGGAGAGCGCCTGGGCGCTGGTCGGGCCCCCGACCTCCGGCGTCCCGGTGCCGGGCGCGAAGGCCGGGTCGACGAAGTCGATGTCGAACGAGAAGAACGCCGGCCGGTCGCCGACGCGCGCGCGCACCACGTCGCCGTACTCCTGCGGCGTCATCTCCGCCAGCTGCGGCCAGGGGATGGCCTGGTAGCCGAGCCGGCCGGGCTCGGCCTCGTCGGAGGCGCCGTAGAGCGTCCCGCGCATGCCCGCCTGCACCGATGCCGACGGGTCGACCAGGCCCTCCTCGGCCGCCCGCTTGAAGATCGTGCCGTGGAAGTAGCGCGCCCCGTAGTAGGCCTCCCACACGTCGGCGTGCGCATCCAGGTGCACGAGCGCCAGCTGCCCGTGCGCCGCCGCGGCCGCCCGCAGCTCGGCGAGCACCATCGAGTGGTCGCCGCCGATGCAGATCGGGGTCACGCCCGCCCGGTGCACCGGGTCGAGGAACGCCCGGATCCGCGCCAGCGTCTCCTCGTGGTAGCCGGGCACCGTCGGCGAGTCGCCGAAGTCGATCATCGACAGGTGCTCGGTGACGTCGACGCCGAGCAGCGGGTTGTAGGGGCGCAGCAGCACGGACGCCGAGCGGACGCCCTCGGGGCCGAAGCGGGCGCCTGACCGGAACGAGACGGCGTCGTCGGTCGGGATCCCGATCATGGCGACGTCGACGTCCTCGAGCGACTCCCGCAGCGGCAAGCGCATGAACGTCCGCGGCCCGCTGAAGCGGGGAGTCTGGCTCGAGTCGGCGGGGCCGTACCGCACGGCGGGGATCGTATAGCCTCGCCTCATGGATCTGGGCCTGTCGGGAACCGCGGCGATCGTCGGCGGCGCCTCGTCGGGGATCGGGCTCGGCATCGCCAGGGCGCTCGCGGCCGAGGGCTGCGCCGTCACCGCCGTCGCCCGCGGGCGCGAACGGCTCGAACGGGCGGCCTCCGAGATCGGCGCCGAGACGATCGCCGCCGCCGGCGACGTGCGCGACACGGACTTCCAGCGCCGCGTCGGCGAGGACACCGTCGCCGCCCGCGGCCGGCTCGACATCCTCGTGAACAATGCCGGCGGCCCGCCGCCGGGCACCTTCGACGAGACGCCCGACGAGGCCTGGGCAGCCGCCTTCGAGCTGTCCATGAACGCCGGCGTGCGCATGACCCGGCTGGCGCTCCCGCACCTGCGGGCGAGCGGCCGCGGCCGCATCGTGAACATCACATCGTCGTCGGTGCGCGAGCCGATCCCGCACCTGATCCTGTCGAACGCGATCCGGCCGGGCGTCGCCGGGTGGGCCAAGACGCTCGCCCAGGAGCTCGGGGCCGACGGCATCACGGTGAACACGATCGCGCCCGGCAAGATCGACACCGAGCGCGTGCGCGGGCTGTGGGGCCACCACCCCGACCCGGCCGCGGCGGAGCGCGCGGACATCGAGCGGGTGCCCGCCGGGCGGCTGGGACAGCCTGACGAGATCGGCGCGGCCGTCGCCTTCCTGTGCTCGACCCGGGCCGCCTACATCTCGGGCACGGTGCTGCCCGTCGACGGGGGTCTGCTCCGGGGCCTCTGGTAGCGCCACCCGGCCCGTCGCTCACACCCCCCGTTTAGGCCGCCCGCCTACAATTTCCGCGTGGACACCTGCTACCGCCACCCCGACCGCGAGACGGCGCTGCACTGCTCGAACTGCGGCCGCCCGATCTGCCCGGAGTGCATGACCCACGCCGCCGTCGGCATCCGCTGCCCCGAATGCGCCGGACGGCGCACCGTCACGCAGCGGGCCGGGTTCACGATGCCGCGCACCCCCGTCCTCACCTACGGGCTGATCGCGGCCAATATCGCGCTCTTCATGCTGACGAACCGGATCGGGAGCGGCGGCGGAGGGCTCAGCTTCGGGTCGGCCGACCTGAACTCGCTCGGCGACCGGCTCGTGCTGTACGGCCCCTCGGTCGCCAACGGGCAGGACTACCGGCTGCTGACCGCCGCGTTCATCCACTACGGCCTGCTCCACATCGCCTTCAACATGTACGCGCTCTACATCCTCGGGACGGCATTCGAGCGCTACGCGGGGCCGGTGCGCTTCGCCGCCGTCTACTTCACCGCCGCCCTGTCCGGCAGCTTCGGCGCCCTGATCCTCACGCCGCACTCGGCCACCGCCGGAGCGTCCGGCGCGATCTTCGGCCTCATGGGGGCGCTCTTCGTGCTGGAGCGCCAGCGGGGCATGGCCCTGCTCCAGAGCCCGATCGCGGGCTGGATCCTCATCAACCTCATCTTCACGTTCGGCATTCCGGGCATCTCCGTCGGCGGCCACATCGGGGGCCTGGTCGGCGGCGGCCTGGCCGGGTTCGCGCTCTCGGGCTACGGCCGCGGCCACATGGCCTACGGCCGCCTGGGCGTCCTGCCGGTGCTCGGCGTCGCGGTGATCGTCGTCGCGTCGGTGGCCGGGTCGCTCGCGGTCGCCGGATGACGGTCGTCCGTCGGCTGCGGCGGGCGTGGCCGGCCGCCGTCGGCATCGTGGCGCTGATCGTCGCCGTCGCGCTGATCTGGGCCTGGCGGACGCCGTCCGGCTACTTCGTCCTGTGGCCCGACAAGGCCCACCCCACCGCCGACTACCTGCACGTCCCCGGCGGCACGCCGCCCGCGGCTGGCACCGGCTTCTACTTCGTCGACGTCCACGAGCTCCAGGCGAACAAGCTCGAGGAGTTCTGGGGCCGCCACCTCGTCGGCGGCGCGACCCTCATCCCCGACCGCGAGATCGTCGTCCCCGGCGAGTCGGAGACGCAGCGGGTGAAGGAGGACTTCCAGGCGATGGACACCTCGCAGATCGTGGCCGAGGCCGTCGCCGAGAAGGCGCTCGGGCGGCACGTCGTCATCCGCCACCTGGGCGCGCTCGTCGAGCAGGTGTCGCCGGGCCTGCCGGCGGCGAAGGCCGGTGTCGAGGCCGGCGAGGTGATCACCGCGGTGGACGGCCACGACGTCCGCTCGGCGCAGGATCTCATCCGCTTCTCCGCCGGCCTGCGCCCGGGGGACGCCGCCAGCTACACGTTCGCGCAAGAGGGCACGAAGCGGCTGCGGACGGTCGCGAGCGGCGACGGCAAGCACCGGGCGATCATCGGCGTCGCGATCGGCGACGACATCCGCATCGGCCACATCCCCGTCAAGGTCCGCTACACGATCCGCGGCATCGGCGGCCCGTCGGCCGGGCTGGCGTTCGCGCTCGAGATCTACGACAGCCTCAGCGGCCGCCACCTGCTGCGCGGGCACAGGATCGCCGCGACGGGCGAGCTCGATCCGCTCGGCGACGTGGTCGAGATCGGGGGCGCCAAGCAGAAGGCGCTGGGGGCGATCCAGGCCGGCGCCGACACGTTCCTCGTCCCCAAGGCGAACCTCGCCCAGGCCCGCAAGGCGGCCGGCGACAAGCTGCGCGTGATCGGGGTCTCGACCTTCGCGCAGGCGCTGCGGGTCATCCGCGGGCTGCCGCCGAAGCGCCCCGGCTGAGAGTTCCCGCTCTTTGCGGGAACGCCTCCCGGATGGTGGTGGAGCGGCCGCCGCGGGTTTCGTAGACTGCCCGACCCGACCGCTTCACCGACGAGGAGACCCGTGGCACAGACCCCCCGCCGAGCGACCTGCGACGACTGCTACTTCCGCAAGACCGAGCTCTGTGCGCTGCGCCTGAGCCGGCCCTGCCCGACGTTCCGGCCGATGCAGCGGGGGAGGATGGTGCCGCCGCGCCAGCCGCGCCTCGTGGAGACGGCGGTGGCCTGACGGCCGCCCGGCAGAATCTGGCATTCCGGGCCGCGGGCCGTGCGGACCCAGGCTGGGCGCGATCATCCCGGCGGTATCCGCCGCCGCTCCGCGCGATCCGGGAGTGTGACCCGAGATCGCGCCCTGCCTGAGGGCTACCGTCCGCTCCTCCTCCGAGTGGGAAGAGTGTGACGGACGCTCAGGAAAATGTCAACTAGGGCGCCGGCGGCGGACCATCAGGCAACTGCGGCCGGGTGCGACGCGAAGACGCCGGCCAGCCGGGCGATGCCCTCGTCGATGCGGTCGGCCGGACAGGCGCTGTACGCCAGCCGCACCGCGTCGCGCCCGCCCTCACCCGCGAAGAAGTCCGCGCCCCGGACGTAGGGCACGCCCTGCTCCGCCGCGGCCGGGAGCGCGTCGGTCGTGTCGACGCCGTCCGGGAGCTCGACCCAGAAGAAGTAGCCGCCGCGCGGAGTCGCCCAGCGCGCACCCACGGGGAAGTGGGCCCGAAGCGCGGCCTCCATCGCGTCACGGCGCGTCCTGAGGCCGGCGGTGGCCCGCTCGACGTTCGGCTCGAACCGGCCGGCGCCGCAGTAGGCGGCGAGCACCGCCTCGGCCAGCGTGTTCGGGCCGATGTGCGTGTTCTCCGACAGCACCGCGAGCGGCTTCACCAGCCGCTCGGGGACGACGAGATAGCCCGTGCGGACTCCCGGCGCGACCGTCTTGGTGAAGGACGAGCAGTAGATGACGTGCTCGCCGCCGTCGAGCTCGTGCAGGGTCGGGACGGGGTCGCCCTCGAAGCGCAGCAGGCCGTACGGGTCGTCCTCGACCAGCACCAGATCGTAGCGCCGCGCCAGCTCCACCAGCGCCTGCCGGCGCTCGAGCGAGGCGCAGGCCCCGGACGGGTTCTGGTAGGTCGGGATCAGGTACACGAGCCGCGGGCGCAGGCCGCCGGCCAGGAGGTCGGCGAACCGGTCGACGTCGAGCCCATCCGGATCGAGCGGCACGGCATGCAGGTCGGCGCCGGCCTCGCGCAGGATCTTCAGGGTGCGGTCGTAGGTCGGGGCCTCGACCACCGCCGCGCCGTCGCGGTCGGCGAAGAAGTGCCGGCCCAGGAAGCCGATCGCCTGCAGCGAGCCGTTCGTGATCAGCACGCGGCCGGCGTCGACGCCGTGGCGGGCGCCGATCCACTCCCGCAGGGGCCGGTAGCCGCCGGGGGCGTACGACAGGGCCGCGACCGGATCGGCGTCGAGGGCGCGCCTCGTCGCATCACGCAGGTCGTCGACCGGGATCAGGTCGGCGGCGGGGACGCCGCGCGTGAACGGGATCGCGTCGGGCATGGATCCAGCCTACCGGATGGCCAGGCGGGCACCCGCGCCTACCCGCTACCCGAGCTGTGCGAAGGCCTCGGCGGCGAGCTGGGCCGCCTCGGTGGGGCTGCGCCCGACGCGGACGCCCCGGCCCTCCAGGGCCTCCTTCTTGGCCTGCGCCGTGCCCGCCGACCCGGAGATGATCGCGCCCGCGTGGCCCATCGTCTTCCCCGGAGGAGCCTGGAAGCCGGCGATGTAGGCGACGACGGGCGTCGACATGTGCTCGCCGATGTAGGCGGCCGCCTTCTCCTCCTCGTCGCCGCCGATCTCGCCGACCATGACGACGAGGTCGGTCTCGGGATCGGCCTCGAACCGTTCGAGGACGTCGATGAAGCTCAAGCCCACGATGGGGTCGCCGCCGATGCCGACGATGGTCGAGTTGCCGAGGCCGGCGTCGGCCAGCTCCTTGCCGATCTGGTAGGTGAGCGTGCCGGAGCGGGAGACGAGCCCGATGCGGCCGTGCCCGAACACCTGGGCCGGGATGATGCCCACGTTGGCGGCGCCGGGCGAGAGCGCGCCGGGGCAGTTCGGCCCGAGCAGCGTCGCCCCGCGGGCGCGCACGTACGGGTAGAGCTGCAGCATGTCGTGCGCCGGGATGCCCTCGGTGATGCAGATGACGGTCCCGACCCCGGAGTCGACCGCCTCGTAGATCGCATCGGCGGCGAAGCGGGGCGGCACGAACACCATCGCCGTGTTGGCCCCGCGCTCGCGCACCGCGTCGGCGACCGTGTCGAAGACGGGGATGCCGTTCACCTCCTGGCCGGCCTTGCCCGGGGTGACGCCCGCGACCACGTCCGTGCCGTAGTCGCGGTTGCGGGTGGCGTGGAAGCTGCCCTCGCGGCCGGTGATGCCCTGGACGACGAGACGGGTGTCGGCTCCGACCAGGATCGCCATCAGGACGCCCCCGCCAGCGCGACGACCTGCTCGGCGGCTCCGAGCATCGTCTCGGCGACGTGCAGGTTCGGCGGCGCGGCCTCGGCCAGGATTGCGCGCCCCTCGACGTCGTTCGTGCCGTCGAGCCGCACGACGATGGGCACCTCCACGTCGAGGCGCTCGAGCGCCGTCAGCACCCCGCGGGCGACCTCGTCGCAGCGGGTGATGCCGCCGAACACGTTGAAGAGCACCGCCCGCACCTTGGAGTCGGACAGGAGCACCTCCATGGCGGTCACGATCTCGTCCGCCTGGGCGCCG
The DNA here is from genome assembly GCA_025928655.1 of Thermoleophilia bacterium. Taxonomy (GTDB): domain Bacteria; phylum Actinomycetota; class Thermoleophilia; order Gaiellales; family JAICJC01; genus JAICJC01. The sequence goes on from JAICJC010000075.1 coordinate 13,218, forward strand.
CCGCCGACGTCGAGGAAATTGGCCGGCGTCCCGCCCGCGCCCGCGACGACGTCGAGCGTCGACATGACGAGGCCGGCGCCGTTGCCGATGATGCCGACGGTGCCGTCGAGCTTCACGTAGGTGACCCCGCGCTCGCGGGCCATCCGCTCCTGCTCGTCGAGCGCCTCGAGGTCGCGCATCGCGGCGATGTCGGGGTGCTTGTAGAGGGCGTTGTCGTCGACGGTGTACTTCGAGTCGAGCGCCCGCAGCTCGCCGCCCGGCGTGACGATGAGCGGGTTGATCTCGACCAGCATCGCGTCCGTCTCGACGTACGCGCGGTAGGCGCGGGCGAGGATGTCGGCTGCCTGGCGCATCTCCTCGGCCGGTATTCCGGCGGCGTAGCAGAGCCTGCGGGCGTGGAAGGGCTGGAAGCCGGTGAGCGGGTCGACGTGGACGCGGGCGATGCGCTCGGGCGTCTCCGAGGCGACCTCCTCGATGTCGATCCCGCCGGCCGTGGTCAGCATGACGAGCGTCTTCTTGGCGCCGCGGTCGAACGTGATCGAGCAGTAGTACTCGCGCTCGATGTCGGACGCGCGCTCGAGCCAGACCCGGCGGGCGACGTGGCCGTTGATGTCCATGCCGAGGATCGCGCGCGCGTGGGCCTCGGCCTCGTCGGGACTCGCCGGCCCCTTGATGCCGCCGGCCTTGCCCCGCCCGCCGGTCAGGACCTGGGCCTTCACCATGACCGGGGCGCCGAGCCGCTCGGCCGCCTCGCGGGCCTCCTCGGGCGTGTCGACGACCTGGCCGTCGGACACGGGGATCCCGAACCGGCTGAAGAGCTGCTTGCCCTGATACTCGTACAGGTCCATCGGCGGCGTGAGTCTAGATGGCCTGCCCCGGAACCGGGGTCAGACCGCCGAACGGCAGACCGGGGACGACGCGGCTGGAGATGGAGGGGTGTGGGGATCTGACCCCTTTTGGCGGCGCTCCGGGCGGCCCGGCGTGGCGGCGGACCCGGCAAACGGGGTCAGACCCCGGGTGGCGGGTCCGGCGATCACGGCCGCCAGCGCGGCGGCGGAGTTATCCTCCAGCCCGCGTGCAGAGCGGTTTACCAGTTCTTGTCAGTTTTGCATGTTTACAGATCGCTAACACATAGCCAACGCTTCTCAAACAATTTCGGTCAAGAATCGTCATCGGACGCTGCGACCGAACGTGCCCACACTTCGCAGCTACCTGCCTCCTCCGACGACCCGTCCGCGGGTCGTCGGGCTTTAAGGAGCCAGTTCGCTAGACGGGGCTGAAACCGGCGTCGCGGACGGCCGCGCGGATCGCGTCCAGGTCAGTCTGGCCCGGGTCGTACGTGACCTCGACCTCCTCGGCCACGAAGTCGGCGCGAGCGCTCCCGACTCCCGGGACGGCCCGCACCGCGAAGCTGACCGAGCGCTCGCAGCCGCCGCAGTGCATCCCACGCACCGCGACCACCTCGGTGCGGGCCGCGGTCACGGCGGCGAGGAGCCGGGGTTGTACTGCTGCGCGAGCTTGACGCCCGCGACCTTGGCCACGTAGGCGGCCACGTCGTCGGCGTCCTGCCCCTTCAGCAGGTGCCGCGGCATCGGCGGGTCGGCCAGGTCGATCTGCTGGCGCACGAGCGCCTCGAACGACGAGTCCTTCATCCCGATCAGCCGGTCGCCGACGTAGGCCGAGTCGAGGTCGGGGCCGATCTTCCCGGTCGTGCCGGCATCGGCGAGGGTGTGGCAGGAGCCGCACGTGGCGGTGAAGAGCTGCTTGCCCTTCGACGTGTCGACCGACGCCGCGTTGGGGACGCCCGTGCCGCCGCAGCCGCTCAGCACGACCGCGCCGAGCGCGACCACCATCATGCTGCAGAGGGCTGCCCGGCGGCTCATCTTCCGGGAGACATTAGCAAGCGGCGCTCACGGCAGCGGGGGCAAGGCGCCGCGCCACGTGAGGGCCTCCGCGGCCCGGGCGGCGGCATGGCTCAGGCTGCGGTCGAGCGGCCATCCGGAGGCGAGCCCGAAGAGCACCCCGGCGACGAACGTATCGCCGGCGCCGTAGGTGTCGACGACCGGCCCCGGCACCGCCGCCGCCCGGTAGCCGGTGCCGCCCCGGGGGCCGTCCGTGACGATCACGTGGTCGGGCTGCTGCGCGAGGCGTGCGAGGTCGAACCGCTCCCCCCGGTCCTTGCCGCTGCCGACGAGGGCGTCGACCCGCACGCCGCTTTCGACCAGCACGTCGAACCGGCGCGCCGTCACGACCAGGACGCGCGCCCGCCGGGCCATCCGCAGCGTCTCCGGGTCGTAGCCCGTGAAGTAGACGCCGTCCATGCCCGCGAGGGCGTCCCAGTCGAGCGGGTCGCCGGCCCGGGCGGCGTCATTCTCGCCGACGACGTACAGCGTGCGCTCGCCGGCCGGGTCGACGAGCGCGAGCACCTCGGTCTGCGGCTCGGGCCGCACGGCCGCCTCCAGGCGCAGCCCGTGGCGCTCCAGCGGCGCACGGGCGCGCCCGTCGCTCCCGATCGCGGTGTAGAACGTCACCTCGGCGCCCATCCGCCGCAGCGCCACCGCCGTGACGGCGCCGCCGCCGCCGGGCTGCGCCAGCGGGTCGGTCAGGTGCACGATCTCGCCCGGCCTCGGCACGAACGGCGCGTGGGCGAACGTGACCCACTCGATGTGCCCGATCACGGCCAGCCGCAGCATGCCGCGCATCGTAGGCGGGGACAGTCCCCGCCTGGGGACTGTCCCCGATTCGCCTACGGCACGTAGACCAGCTTGCCCTGCACCTTCAGGTCCTCCCTCAGCTGCTGGGCCTTGGGGACGTCGCGCAGGGGGAAGACGTGGTCGATCACGGGTTTGATGTGGCCGGCCTCGACGGCGCGCAGCGCCGCCGCCAGCTCGGCCTTGCTCGCCAGGTGCGACCCGAGCAGGTTCTGCTGCTTGTTCCAGAGGAAGCGCAGGTCGGTCACCGCCTCGTACCCGGTCGAGGCGCCGCACACGACCAGCCGGCCGCCCCAGCGCAGCGCCGCGACCGACGTCGGCCAGGTGTCCTCGCCCGAGTGCTCGAACACGATGTCGGCGCCGACCTTGCGGGTGATCTCACGGACGCGCGCGGGCACGTCCTCGGAGGTGCGGTCGATGACGTCCTCGGCCCCGAGCTCGTGCGCCTTGGCCACCTTCGCCTTGCCGCCGACCACCGGGATCGGGTTGGCCCCGAACATGCGGCAGATCTGGATCGCCATCACGCCCAGGCCGCCGACGCCGCCCCAGATGAGGACGTTCTCGCCCGCCTGGACCCGTGCCCGGGTGACCAGCATCCGCCAGGCCGTCTCGAGCACGAGCGGCATCGACGCCGCCTCCTCGAAGGAGAGGTTGGCCGGCTTCGGCAGGACGTTCACGGCCGGCATGGTGACGAGCTCGGAGTGGCCCCCGTCGTTCGGGCCCGTCTGGAAGCCCCAGATCAGGAACTGGCGGCAGAAGAACTCCTGCCCCGACGTGCACATCTCGCACGTGCGGCAGGAGAGCCCCGGGTGGACGACGACCTCGTCGCCCACGCGGACGGGCGACGACCCGAAGCCGGTCCCGCCAACCTCGGAGCCGATCGCCCGCACCACGCCGGCCACGTCGGAGCCGGCGACGTGCGGGAAGACGACCTTCATGCCAGGCATCCCCCGCCGCGCCCAGATGTCGTTGAAGTTGGCGCCCGCGGCCCTGACCTCGATCAGGACCTCGAACGGCTTCGGCTCCGGGTCGGGGATGTCCGTGTAGCGCAGGACGTCCGGGCCGCCGTGCTCCTCGAAGACGACGGCCTTCATACGAGCGCGTCGGCCAGCTGCTGGAAGTTGTCCACGTAGCGGCGGACGTCCGCCTCGGAGTGCTGTACCGAGAGCGTCCAGTTCTCCGACTTGCCCCACGGCGCCATGAACACGCCGCGGTTCAGCTGCACGAGCCAGTTGATGTAGCCGAGCTCGTCGGACACCTCGAGGAAGTCGCGGTAGTTGCGCACCCGCTCGCCCCGGTAGGTGACCGCGCCGCGGGCCGACCGCACCGTGGTGTATCCGGCGATGCCGGAGCGCTCCATGACGCCGTCGCAGCCGGACCGCAGGATCTCGGCCAGGCGGTCGAACTCGGTGTAGGCGTCGTGGGTCAGGATCTCGGTCAGCGTCGTGCGCATCGCCGCCATCGTCAGCGGGTTGCCGTTGAACGTGCCGACCTGGTCGATCTTGCCGGAGGAGATCCAGTCCATGACCTCGTCCGAGCCGCCGATGGCGCCGCAGGGCAGGCCGCCGCCGACCGACTTTGCCAGGCAGATCAGGTCGGGGGTGACGCCGAAGCACTCCACGGCGCCGCCGTAGGCGATCGTGGCCCCCGTCTTCACCTCGTCGAACGTGAGCAGGGCGCCGGCGGCGTGCAGCCGCTCCTTGACGCCGCCCAGGTAGCCGTCCTCGGGCAGGACGAAGCCCGCGTTCATCATCGCCGGCTCGACGATCATGCCGGCGACGCGGCCCTCGTGCTTGGCGAGGGTGCGCTCGAGCGCCTCGAGGTCGTTGAACGGCACGACGCGCGTCAGCTCCGAGACCTCCCGGGGGATGCCGAGCGTCTGCGGCACCGAGGCGGGGTCGTCGTAGGGGCCGATCTTGTCCGCGGGCGGGGCGACCGACACCATCACCGGGTCACCGTGGCCGTGGTAGGAGCCCTCGATCTTGAACACGATGTCGCGGCCGGTGATGGCGCGCATGAGCCGGACCGCCTCCATCGTCGCCTCGGTGCCCGAGTTGCAGAACCGCCACAGCGGCAGGCCGAAGCGCTCGCGCAGGTGCTCGCCGACGACGACGGCGTCCTCGGTCGGCTGGGCGAAGTGCGAGCCGCGCCCGATCCGGTCGGAGATCGCCTTGGCGATCTTGGGGTGGGCGTGGCCGACGGCGACGGCGCCGTAGCCGTTGTGGAAGTCGACGTACTCGTTGCCGTCGACGTCCGTCACCTTGGACCCGCGGCCGTCGGCCAGCCAGATCGGGTGCGGGTCGGTCGACTGCCAGCTCGAGGCGACGCCGCCGGCGAGCGACTTGCGCGCCCGCTCCGTCATCTCGCGCGAGCCGGTGTGCCGGGCGTTGAACTCGGCCTCCTCGGTCTCGATCAGCTTGGCGAGCTTCGCCGGGTCGATGGTCTTCTGCACAACGCTCATGCCTTCACTCCTCCCAGTACCTCGCCGTAGCGGCTGTCCCGCCAGGCGAGCGCGGCCTTGAGGCCG
>JAICJC010000133.1 GCA_025928655.1 Thermoleophilia bacterium
GCTGCCGGTCAGCCTCGAGAAGCCGATCGGCGAGGAGGAGGAGTCCGAGCTGGGCGACTTCGTCCCCGACGAGCAGGCGGTCTCGCCGTTCGACTCGGCCACGATGACGCTGCGGCGCGAGGACATCGACCGCGCCCTCGATTCGCTGCCCGAGCGCGAGCGCAAGGTGATCGAGCTGCGCTTCGGCCTGAAGGGCGAGCAGCCGTGCACACTCGAGGAGGTCGGCCGCGCGTTCGGGGTCACCCGCGAGCGAATCCGCCAGATCGAGAACAACACGCTGAAGAAGCTCGAGGGCCTGCCCGAAGCGCAGGCGCTGCGCAACGCCGAGTAGACTCCGCCCCTACCGGGGAGGATGTCCGAGTGGCTAAAGGAGACGGGCTGTAAACCCGTTGGCTCTGCCTACGCAGGTTCGAATCCTGCTCCTCCCATCCACGTGCGTGGTTGAGCGACAAACGGCGTGGTTGAGCGGCAACTGCGAGTCGCGTCCTCCACCACCGCGTAGGGCGGAGTGCGTACCTCGACGCATCTCGACGCACCTTGTAGGCGCACGGGAGGCGCGCGCCACCGATCCGGCCGGGCGCGCGGATACCGTCGTGGTCATGCATCACACCCTCGTCATTGCCGGTACGTTCGCCTCCGTGGTCGGGGTGCTCTCGTCGGCGCGCCGGACTGGTGGCCCGGGACTCACGCGAAGCTATCGGCCGTGCAACGGCGCGTACGACGACTCTTGCGCCGCCCCGGCACCACGTACGCTGATTCCGGGACAGCCCGCTTACGCACCCATGCCTCCGCCGTCGGCGTCGTATCTCTGCCCGCCGACGCTCCCGTGGAGCGCCAACTTGTGTTCCTCCTGGGACAAGTAGGCGAACTACAGCAGCGCGTCGGCCAAGTGGAGAACGAGGTGTCCGACGGCTTGGAGCGGCGCTGGACTGAGGCTATCGAGGCGGAGAGTCGGCGCCTGCACGCGGAGATGGAAACCGGGCTCAAGCGGGTGCGCTCCGAGTACCTGCGCATCCGCTTGTTCGGGCTCGTCCTGCTCGTCGGAGGCGGCGTGCTGATCGCCCTAGCCGACTTCGTGGCGTAGACGGCCGATGCCGGCGGGCCTCGGGTGGTTCGCGGCGGGTGAGAGTGATTGCCCGGCTCTCCGTTGCCACGCCTACCCCGGTGCCCGCCGGCTGGCGGTCAATCCCACACGAGTGGGGAGTGCCCTCTCGGCTGGTGGACGAGAGGGCGGACGCCCGCCCGAGGGACAGAAGGGGAACCCCGGGCGCGAGCTTCGATCCGCCTACGAGGCGGGGACGTTCAGGAACGCGAACGACTTGGCGAATGACGCCGCCGCCGACGCGGAGGTGCGCCTTGAAGCCCACCTCGCCGGCCTCCGCGTAGAGTTCGACCGACCGCTGCACCGTCATGCCGCTGCGCCCTACGAGCGCGTAGCCGGAGCGCGGGTCGCCGAAGATCGCGACCTTCGCGGCGGTGCCCGACGCTGGGATGGTCGGCACGTCGTCCTGCACCGTGACCGGGTAGCCGTTGAACGACGCCGAGGTGCCCGCGTGGAGGCTCGGCATGCGACTCCCCGCACGGCAGGCCGAACGACGTCGGCACCGCGGCAGCCGCAAGGCGTACGCGAGGGAAGCGGCGTTCCGTGGTCGCCTGGAGGGCCGGACGTTCCGTGGACGTGGCGCGCGAGTTGGGCGTGTCGCCTCAGTACATCGGCAGGCTCTACCGGCAGGCGATGGCGGAGTGCGTGCGGATGATCGGCGAGCTGGCCGGCCGGGAGCGCGCGTTGCAGGACGCTCGTTTGGAGGCGTTGCTGCGGGAGCATTGGCCGAACCGGGCGAACCCGAAAGCGGCGGAGGTGATCCTGCGGTGCGTGGATCGGAAGGCGCGGCTCTACGGGCTGGACGCGCCGGTGCGGCTAGAGCACGGCGGAGCGGTCGAGGTGCTGCCTGAGTCAGCCGAGGCGCGCCGGCAGCGTATCCACGCGGAGTCTGTTGCTCAGCTTCGGGCGATGACGCCAGAACAGCTCGCGGTGGAGGCGGCGGCGTTCCTGGGCGAGTCGTACGACGTGGAGTCTGAGGCCGTCGAGGTGGATGCCGAGTGACGGAGCGCGAGGTGGCGGAGGGCGTGATGCGCTGCGAGTGGCGTATCGCGCAGGACTGGCCTCTCCTGCCGGATTCGACCGCGGCGATGCGGATTCTCGACGCGATGGACGACGAGGCGCGCTTACTGGGGCTCTACCCCGTCGAGCGTGTGGCGTAAGGCCGACGCCCGGCCGAGTATCCCCGGGGGCCGGGCGTCGGACGACTACCGGTGCAGTCGCGGGCGTCACCGTAGCCGAAATATGTCCGACGTATCGCATTGCGATAGAGTCGCCGCGCGCGAGCGGGCAGGTGGTCGCCGTAGCAGAGCGTTAGGGCAACCACCGCCCTACCCCGACGGCGGGCGGCGCTGAGGGCGGCAACGAGAGTCAGTGCTAGCCTGGCGTACCGGGCGGCCCGTCGTCGCGACTTGGGAAGGAAGCCCGACGGGTCGCCCACTGTGACGCGGCGGTTTGCCTCTGTCAATGCCTGACGCTAGGCTGCGAGACACTTCTGTTTCGATGCGCAGAAGAGCGGAATGGGCGAACGACGTCACGGCGGGCAGCACGGGCGATGGATAGCCACATCATCCCCCGCTGCCGACGCTCCCCCGGTGATCATCGAGATCGCGGCGCGGTTCCGCTTGCCGACGCGCACCGCGGCGAATCGCGTCGCCGACCGGATCGCTCGTGACCACGAAGGGGCGCATGTCACCGTTGCGCGGGCGCGCCTGTTGCATCCGCAGGCCGGCTGGTCAGTGTTCGTGCGCTTGCCGCAGAACCGGATCGGCCTTGAGCGGATCAGGCTGGTGACGGACGGGTTCACCGAACTGGCCGAGGCAAATGGCGGTGAGATGGTGTGGCAGGCGACGCGGCCGCGCCGGATACGCCAACGCCGGCGAAGGCGTTAGGACGTTCCCGCATCGCTGGCGTTCGTGCCGCGATGAAGACGAGGCGCGAGATGTGGGCGCGCTGAGCGCCTTGGGAATCACGTCCGCGCGCTTCGTAGCCTTGTCGTCGTGGCTGCTCGCCCCACTCGCCCGACTGACACCGTTCCCAGGCTCGCCTTGACGATGCCGGAGGCGGCGGCTGCGCTGGGGTAGCAGCTGGGACGGAGAGCGTCAAGAGATACCGTCCGCACATCCTGTTAGGATTCGCCGCCGTTTGGCGGTCGGAATCCCGCGTACAACGAGTAATCGGCAAGGCCGTCGACGATGGCGCACACCCGGAGCAGGCTCTACCCAACGGCCCGATATCGACGGGCTGTAAACCCGTTGGCTCTGCCTACGCAGGTTCGAATCCTGCTCCTTCCGTGAGTCCGTAGACCGCGCCTAGCCGTCGTCGCCGCCGCCGCCCGGGGGCAGCGATTCCCCCAGCTTCTCGAGCTCGTCGGCGTCGCGCAGATCGTCCTTCTCGTTGTCGTCCGGGATCTCGACGCTGGGGGCGTCGTCTGGGACGGAATGCTCGCGCTTCTCCATGCCGGCCCCATACCCGGCGCGCGGCTGCGGCACGCCTACGCCCGCACGACCAGCCGGACGCCGGCGCCGACCGGGATACGCGTGGTCGTCACCGCCGGCTCCGCCTCGATCAGCGCGGTGACCTCGGCCACCTCGGCGGCGTGCGAGACGGCGTTGTCGATCGCGAGCAGCCCGCCGCCGGGCCGCAGCGCCCGCACCAGGTCGGGCCAGTAGCCGGCGTAGGCGGGCCGTTCGGCGTCGAGGAACACGAGATCCCAGGCGCCGTCGGCGGACGCGCGCAGGGCCTCGCCGGCGTCCCCCGTCACGAGCTCCGCCGCGAGGCCGGCGCGCTCGAGGTTCGCGCGGGCCATCGCCGTCCGGGCCGGCTCGATCTCGACGCTCGTGAGGGAGCCGCCGGCCGCCTCGACGCCGTCGGCGAGCCAGATCGTGGAGTAGCCGTTCGACGTGCCGAGCTCCAGCACCCGCACCGCCCGGGCCGCCCGCACGAGCACGCCGAGGAGCTCGGCCGTCTCGGGCTCGACGTTGCGGAAGCGGGCCAGGCGGTCAAATTGGGCGGCGTCGTGCGCGCGGGCGGCGGCGAGCACCTCGGCGGCGACGGCGCGGCGGGCCGGGTTCACGCCGGGCCCACCAGGAGCACGGCCGAGCCGCTGATCCCGCCCGCGGCCAGCCGCGCGAGCGCCTCGCCCGCCGCCGCCAGCGGGAACTCCTGCACCTGGGCCCGGATCGGGATCTCGGCGGCGAGCGCCAGGAAGGCCGTCGCGTCCGCGCGGGTGAAGTTCGCGACCGAGCGGATGGCCCGCTCCTGCCACAGCAGGTCGTAGTCGAACGCCGGCATCCCGTCGAGGTGGATCGCGTTCACCGCCACCGTCGCCCCGGGCGCGAGCGCCGCCAGCGCCGCGACGACGACCGACCCGGCCGGCGCGAATGTGACCGCCGCGTCGAGCGGCCACGGCGCCCGGTCCTCGTAGCCGCCGGCCCAGGCCGCGCCGAGACGCAGCGCCAGCCCCCGCTCCCTCTCGCTGCGCGTGAACGCCGCCACCTCGCAGCCCCAGTGCAGCGCCACCTGGATCGCGAGGTGCGCGGACGAGCCGAACCCGAACAGGCCCAGCCGGCCGCCCGCCTCGGCCCCGGCCAGGTGCAGCGAGCGGTAGCCGATGATGCCCGCGCACAGGAGCGGCGCCGCCTCGACGTCGGCGAACCCGGCCGGCAGCGGGAACACGAAGTCGCGCCGGGCGCGCACGAGCTCGGCGTAGCCGCCGTCGGCGGTCCAACCGGTGAACTCGGCGTTGGGGCACAGGTTCTCGAGCCCGCGCCGGCAGGCCGGGCAGGTGCCGTCGGCGCCGTGCAGCCAGGCCACGCCCACCCGCTCCCCGGTGCCGGCGACGCGGCCCGCGACCTGGTGGCCGAGCACGACCGGGCGCCGCCGCAGCGGCAGGTCGCCCTGGAAGATCTGGAGGTCGGTGCGGCAGACGCCGCAGGCGCCCACCTCGACCAGCACCTCGCCGGCCCCCGGCTCGGGGTCGGGCACCTCCCGCTCGGCCAGGCGCCCGGCGTCCTCCAGCACGACCGCGCGCATCGACTCACCCTATCTCGCCGCCGCAGCGGGGGGAGCCGAGGGCTACCATGCGATACATGAGCAATCAAGCATCTCCCCGTCCCTGGTTCGCCGAGCACGTCGACCGCTACATCGAGACGGACGGCGAGGACGGCCACGACTGGAACGGCAACCCCACGTTGCTGCTCACCACCCGCGGCCGCCGCAGCGGCGAGCCGCACACCCTGCCCCTGATCTACGGCCGCGACGGCGATCGTCTGCTCGTGGTCGCGTCGCGCGGCGGGGCTCCCACGCACCCCGCCTGGTATCTGAACCTGCTGGAGGACCCGGAGGTCGACGTCCAGGTGAAAGGCGAGCGGTTCCACGCCCGGGCGTATCCCGCCGGCCCCGACGAGAAGCCGCGCCTGTGGCGGACGATGTCGGACATCTTCCCGGACTACGACGACTACCAGCGCAAGACGACGCGCGAGATCCCGGTCGTCGTGCTCGAGCGCACCGGGGGCTGACCGGCTACACCGTCAGGCGGTTCAGGGCGCGCAGCTTGTTGGTCGCATCGAGCGCGGCGACCTTGTAGGACTCGGCCAGCGTCGGGTAGTTGAAGACCTGGTCGATCAGGTAGTCGACCGTGCCGCCGAGGCCCATGACCGTCTGGCCGATGTGGACGAGCTCGGTCGCGGCCGTCCCGAACGCGTGCACGCCCAGGATCGTGCGCGCCTCCGGCTCGACGAGCAGCTTGAGGATCCCGACCGAGTCGCCGTGGATCTGCGCGCGGGCGAGCTCGCGGTAGCGGGAGACGCCGATCTCGTACGGAACGCCCTCCCCCGTCAGCTCCTCCTCGGTGCGGCCGGCGTAGCTGATCTCGGGGATCGTGTAGATGCCGATCGGCAGCAGCTCGCGCATCGGCCGGGTCTCGAGGCCGAAGGCGTGGGCGGCGGCCAGCCGGCCCTGCTCGAATGACGCGGACGCGAGGCTGGGGAAGCCGATCACGTCGCCGACGGCGTAGATGTGGTCGACGGACGTGCGGTAGTGCTCGTCGACGGCGATGCGGCCGCGCTTGTCGATCTGCAGGCCGATCTCCTCCAGGCCGAGGCCGGCGGTGGCGCCCCGGCGGCCGGCGGAGTACATCACCGCGTCGGCGGCGATGCGCTTCCCGCTCGCGAGCGTGGTCAGCGTGCCGCCGTCGTGCTTTTCGACCGAGGTCACCGTCTCGCCCAGCCGGAACACGACCCCGAGGTCGCGCAGGTAGTACTGGAGCGCCTCGACCATCTGGCCGTCGCAGAACTCGAGCAGCCGCTCGCGCCGCTCGACCACCGTCACCCGCGTGCCGAGCGCCGCGAAGATCGACGCGTACTCGATGCCGATCACGCCCGCCCCGACGACGGCGAGCGTCGAGGGGATGCGCGCCATCTGCAGGATCCCGTCCGAGTCGAGGATGGTCGCCTCGTCGAACTCGACGTCCGGCGGGCGGGCCGGTGTCGTGCCGGTCGCGATCACGATCCGGTCGGCCTCGACGGTGCGGACGCTCCCGCGCTGGTCGGACACCTCGACGCGGTTGGCGCCCGCCAGCCGGCCGGACCCGATCAGGACGTGGACGTGGTTGCGGGCGAGTTGGTTGCGGATCACGTCGACCTCGCGCGCCATGACCTGCTGGGTGCGCCAGATCAGGTCGTCGATCGAGATCTCGTCCTTGACCCGGTAGCTCTGGCCGTAGAGGCCGCGCTCGGAGAGGCCGGTCAGGTAAACCGCCGCCTCCCGCAGGGTCTTGGAGGGGATCGTGCCCGTGTTCGTGCACACGCCCCCGATCGCGTCGCGGCACTCGACGATCGCGACCGAGGCGCCCACCTTGGCGGCCTGGATCGCGGCCTTCTGGCCGGCAGGCCCCGAGCCCAGGACGACGAGGTCGAAGCGGCTTCCCTCCATGGGGCGCGATGCTACTCGACGCGTCAAGCGAGCCGGAAGCGGTTCACCGCTGAGCGACCGCCACCGGCGGCGCGAGGCGGGAGTACGCCGTCAGCGCGTCGAGCGCGTGGGCGACCTCGAGCAGCGCTCGCTCGGCGAACGGCCGCGCCACCAGCTGCAGCCCGACGGGCAGCCCGCTCGCCGCCGGCCCGGCCGGGATCGAGATCGCCGGGCAGCCGAGCACCGAGATGCGCGAGCAGGCCCGCATCCACTCCAGGTAGCTCCCCATCGGGACACCCGCGACCGTCTCCGGGTACTCCACCTCGACGGGGAACGGCTCCACCTGGGTCACCGGGCAGGCGAGATAGTCGTAGCGCTCGAAGAACTCGAGCGCCCGGGCGTGCAGCTCGGCGTGCAGGCGGGTCGCCGTCGTCAGGTCGGTGACGGACAGCGCCCTCCCCCGCTCCACGTTCCAGCGGACGGTCTCCTTCATCCGGCCGCCGTCACTGTCGTAGAGCTCGCCCAGCGAGAGCGCGAACCCGAACGCGCGCCAGGTCTCGAACACGGTGTCCGCCCCCGCCAGGTCGGGCTCGTCCTCGGCGACGTCGAGGCCCACGTCGGCCAGCCCGGCCACGGCGTGCTCGAGCGCGGCCAGCACGGCGGGCTCCACCGGCAGGCCGCCGAGCGATCGGCTCCAGGCCACCCGCCGGCCGCGCAGGTCGGCGTCGAGCGGGGGCTCCAGGTCGAGCGCCGCCGCCCGCTGGGAGAGCGGCGCCCGCGGATCGGGCCCGGCCATCGCCCGCAGGAGCAGCGCGACGTCGGCCGGCGTACGCGCCATCGGCCCGTCGACCGAGAACGGCAGCCAGGGCGAGGCCGACGGCCACGACGGGACGACGCCCGGGGTGGGCCGCAGGCCGACGATCCCGTTCCACGCCGCCGGGTTGCGCAGGGAGCCGCCCAGGTCGCTGCCGTCGGCGAGGGGGAGCATCCGGGCCGCCAGCGCCGCCGCGCCGCCGCCGCTCGACCCGCCCGCGGAGCGGGACGTGTCCCAGGGGTTGCGGGTCGGGCCGAACACCGGGTTGAACGTGTGCGAGCCGGCCCCCCACTCGGGCGTGTTCGTCTTGCCGACCATGATCGCGCCCGCCGCGCGGATGCGCGAGACGAGCAGCTCGTCGACGTCCGGCACGTGGTCGTGGAAGGACGGCGAGCCGTATGTGGTGCGCACGCCGGCGGTGTCGACGAGATCCTTGTGCGCGATCGGCAGGCCGTGGAGCGGCGGCAGCGGCTCGCCCGCGGCGCGGCGCCGGTCGGCCTCCCCGGCCGCCGCGAGCGCCGCCTCCGGCACCAGCGTCACGATCGCGTTGACGGCGGGGTTTCGGCGGTCGATCCGGTCGAGGTGCGCGCGGACGAGCTCGACCGCCGACAGCGCGCCCGAGCGGAGCAGCGCGGCTTGCTCCGTCGCGGTGAGGTCGGCGGGGCCGGTCACCGCACGACCCGAGGAGCATGAGCTACGCGAATGTGGGGATGCACGTCGACCGGCCGCAAGCGATTACCCGTGGCGACGCCGCCGTACCGGGCGGCGCGAAGTACGGACAACACGGAAAGGTCTCAACATGCGTCTCTCGGTACGCACAAAATTATTCGGGTCGTTCGGCGTCGTCGTCGGCCTCATGTTGGTGCTCGGCGTGACTGCCATCGTCGAGCTCGGATCGGTCGACAACAAGGCGGAGTACCTGGGGACGAACAGCCTACCGGCCGCGCAGACGATCGGGACGATCGAGACTGCGGCCGCCAACTACCGCCGCGTCCAGGCCGACCTCGTCGTGGCCGGGCGCGCCCGCCGGGCGAAGCTCATGAGCCAGCTCGGCCCCTACGCGGCCGAGGCCACCAGGGCGCTCGACGGCTACGCGGAGAGCGCCACCGACGCGACCGACCGCCGCCTGTGGCAGACGACGAAGACGGAGTGGGCCGACTACCTCCACACCACCGCCGGCATCGACGACGACGTGCGCGCCGGCAAGCGGGACGCCGCCTCACGGGAGCTGGACGCCGCCGGTCTCGACTTCGACAAGCTGTCCGCCGACGGCCGTTCCTGGAACCGGTACAACGTCAGGCTGGCCGACGACGCGCTGGCATCGGCCCGCTCGACCTCGAGCACCGCGCGCACGATCGTGATCGCGCTGCTGCTCGCGGCCGCCGCGCTGGGTGCCGGCCTCGCCTTCTTCATCGCCCGCGCCATCACGGGCGGCGTCCGCCAGATGCTCCAGGCCGCCGAGGGCATCTCCGAGGGCGACCTGCAGCAGGACGTCGTCACGACGAGCCGCGACGAGATCGGCGAGACGGCCCGCGCGTTCGAGCGCATGATCGCCTACCTGCAGGGCCTCGCCGCCTCGGCCGGCCGCATCGCCGAGGGCGACCTGACGGTGGAGATCGAACCGCAGTCCGAGCGCGACGTGCTGGGTCAGGCGTTCCTGTCGATGACCACCAGCCTGCGGACGATCGTGAACGACGTGTCCGGTGCCGCGCAGACCATGAGCGCCGCGTCGCAGCAGATGTCGTCCACGTCCGAGGAGACGAGCCGCGCGGTCGAGGAGATCGCCCGGGCGGTGCAGGACGTCGCCGAGGGCGCCGAGCGCCAGGTGCAGATGGTGCAGACCACCCGCGAGTCGGCGGAGGAGTCCGCCGTCGCCGCGGAGCGGGCGCGCGAGGTCGCCGACCAGGGCGTCTCCGCCGCCGAGCAGGCCAACAGCGCCATGGCGGCCGTCAAGGAGTCGTCCGCCCAGGTCGTCGAGGCCATCAACCAGCTGGCCGCGAAGTCCGAGCAGATCGGCGGCATCGTCGAGACGATCACCGGCATCGCCGGCCAGACCAACCTGCTGGCGCTGAACGCGGCC
>JAICJC010000108.1 GCA_025928655.1 Thermoleophilia bacterium
GCACGCCGATGGCAACGGTCGAGATCGCGATCAGCTTGTAGCCGAAGATCGGCTTGCGCGAGTGGATCGCGAGCACCTCGGAGATGATCCCGAACCCGGGCAGCATCATGATGTAGACGGCCGGGTGGGAGTAGAACCAGAACACGTGCTGGTACACGATGATGTTGCCGCCGTGCGACGGATCGAAGAAGTGCGTGTGCATGATCCGGTCGAAGAGCACCTGGAACTGGGCGCCCGCGATGAACGGCGTGCCCAGCACGACCAGCGTCGACGTGGCCAGGTTGGCCCACACGAGCAGCGGCATCCGCCAGAAGCTCATCCCCGGCGCGCGCATGGTCACGATGGTGACCAGGAAGTTGACCGCCGTCGCGATCGACGACGCGCCCGCGAACTGGACGCCCATGACCCAGAACGTCTGGCCAGGGGGGCCGTGCACCGACAGGCTGGCGTAGTTCGTCCAGCCCGCGTCGAACGGCCCGACCAGGAACGACGAGACCATGCACGTGCCGGCCACCGGCAGCATCCAGAACGAGAGCGCGTTCAGGCGCGGGAAGGCCATGTCCTGCGCGCCCAGCATGATCGGGATCACGAAGTTCCCCAGGCCGGCGAACGCGGGGATGACGAACAGGAAGATCATCAGGGCCGCGTGCACCGAGAAGAGCGCGTTGTAGGTCGCCGGCGAGAAGTACTGCGCCCCCGGCGTCGCCAGCTCGGCGCGCACGCCTTCGGCCAGCAGACCGCCGATGATGAAGAAGATGAACGTCGTCACCAGGTACTGGACGCCGATCACCTTGTGGTCGGTGTTGACCTTGAAGTAGTCCCGCCAGGAGTACGCGCCGTGGCTCGAGTGATCCTCGTGCGCCGGCGTCGGGCGCCCGATGATGTAGCCCCACCAGTAGTCCCAGCACCCGATCCCGATGAGGAAGCCGAGGCCGGCGAAGCCGAGCAGGAAGGTCTGCACGACGCCGTCGGAGTACGCCACCCGGCCGGTCAGGTGCCGGATGAGCATGACGCCGCCGGCGGCGGCGAGGCCCATGACGGCGGACACCCAGAAGGCCCGCACCCAGCTGCCGCGCAGCCACACGCTCCGTTTCGGCCCGCCACCGTGCCCCTCTGCATGGTGGAGTTCCTGGCCGTGTAGCTCGGAGGCATGTGCAACCATCAGCCGCCGCCTTTCAGAAGGTAGGACACGAGCGCGTCGATCTGCGCGGACGAGAGCGAGGTGCCGAACGTCGTGGGCATGACGCCCGGCTGGAACCCGCTGACGATCACCTTATCCGGGTCGACGATCGACTCGCGGACGTACTGCTCCGCGGTCTCGCCCTTCCCGTACTTGGCGGCGTCGGCGGTGAGATTGTCGAGGTCGGGACCGACCGTCCCGGCGGCGTTGGCGGGCTTGAACGTGTGGCAGCCGCTGCAGCCGGCCGAGCTGAAGGTCGCAGCCGCGTCGGTCGTCCCGTTGCCCGACTGCGACGGCGGCGGGGCCTTGGCCAGCTTCTTCTGCTGCGCCAGCCACCGGTTCCAGTCGTCGGGCTTCATGACGACGAGGATGTTGCGCATCTGGCTGTGGCCGATGCCGCACAGCTCGGCGCACACGATCGCGTAGGTACCGAGGCGGGTGGGGGTGGCGTCCACCGTCGTCGGCGTGCCGGGCACGACGTCCTCGCCGATGCGCAGGGCCGGGATCTTGAAGCTGTGGATGACGTCCGTGTCGGGCGCGTGCAGGCGGAACTCGACCTGGCGGCCCGCGGGCAGCGCCAGGATGCCGGTGTGCACGTGGCCGCGCTTGGGGAACGTGAACGACCACGCGAACTGCCTACCGGTCACGTTCACGACCATGTGCCCCTGCTTCAGCGACTCGTTCTTGTTGAGCACGATCGTCGCGGCGACGGCGAAGCCGAGCACGATGATGATCGGGATGACCGTCCAGATGATCTCGAGGCCGGTGTGACCGTGGATCGGGGCGCCGTCGGACATGTCGCCGGGCCGGGCCCGGAACTTCCACATCGAGTAGCCGAGGAAGCCGACGACGGTGCAGAAGATCACGGCGCTGACGACGAGCAGCCACAGGTACAGCGTGTCCTCACGGTCCGCCTCGATGCCGGCCGCGGGCGGGAGCCAGTCAGGAAGCCACCATGCTGCGAGGACCGCGCCGATCGCCCCAGCGACCAGCGTCGAGATCCCGACTTTTGCAAACGCCGACACCGAGCGCATCTTATGGGAGCTTCGGGACGGGGGCAAAGGGAACCACCGCCAGCGCAGACGTGAGCGGGGTCTGACCCCGGGCGGTTCTCAGGCCTCCGGGGAGAGGTGCAGAACCCCGGTCCGGCTCACTCGATGAACACCACGTGGACGTCCTTCGGCCCGTGCACGCCCTGGATCAGCGTCTGTTCGATGTCGGCCGTCCTGCTCGGGCCGGTGACGAGCGTGACCGCGGACGCCTGCGTCAGCTCGGGGCCGATCCGCTCGAGCGCCGCCGCCAGATCGGGCACGAGCTGGTCCTCGCGGGCCTCGATCACGTGCACCGGGTCGACCAGGCCCGGCCGGCGCCCGCCCGAGAGCCGGGAGGAGACGACGGCCGTGCCGGTGTCGGCGATCAGCGCCAGGCAAGGCGTCACCGAGACGCCCTCGCCCCGCAGCCGCTCGAGGGCGTCGCGGCCGCGGTGGACGTGTCCGCCGAGCGCCTCGAGCTCCTCCGTGAACCGCTCGATCACCGCTTCCCCACCAGGTCGCGGGTGCGCGCCCACCGCCGGATCACCGGCAGCTGCATGACCGGGGTCAGACCCCTGGTGTTCACGACGGCACGGGCGGCTCGGGTCGAGAGGCGGTAGAGCCACGGGCGGCTCCAGGCCAGGCTCCAGAGCCGGAACGCCAGCCGCTCCATGGCGCCCGCCGATGCCGTCGCGCGGTCACGGCGCAGGCCGATCAGGAGATCGTGGAGCGGGATCCGCACCGGGCAGACGTCGTCGCAGGCGGCGCACAGCGACGACGCCTGGGGGAGCTCGTCGAGCCCCTCCCCCGGGCGCAGGAGCGGCGAGAGCACGGCCCCGATCGGCCCGCCGTACACCCACCCGTAGGCGGTTCCGCCGACGTGGCGGTAGACGGGGCAGGCGTTCTGGCAGGCGCCGCAGCGGATGCAGCGCAGCACGCTCGCATAGGGCGTCTCACGCACGCGCGCGCGGCCGTTGTCGAGGATCACGACGTGCAGCTCGTCCGGCCCGTCGCCCTCGTCGCCGCGGCGGGGGCCGCCGATCATCGAGACGTACGACGTGATCTTCTGGCCGGTGCCCGACCGGATCAGGAGCGGGAGGAGCGTCGCGAGGTCGGCCAGGCGGGGGACGACTCGCTCCATCCCCATCACGGCGATGTGCACGCGGGGCACGCCCGAGCACATGCGGCCGTTGCCCTCGTTCTCGACCAGCACGACCGTCCCGGTCTCGGCCACCCCGAAGTTGACCCCGGTGATCCCGACCGGCGCGCGCAGGAACCGCTCGCGCAGGTGTGCGCGCGCGAAGTCGGTCAGGTCGGCGGGCTCGTCGCCGATCGGACGCCCTGCCAGCGGCTCGAACAGCCGGCGGACGTCATCGCGGCTCTTGTGGATCGCCGGGATGATGATGTGCTCCGGCCGCTCGCCCGCCACCTGGACGATGAACTCGCCCAGGTCGGTCTCGACGACGTCGACGCCGTCCGCGGCGAGGCGCTCGTTCAGGCCGATCTCCTCCGAGGCCATCGACTTGCCCTTGATCACCTCGCGGCCGTGGCGGCCCACCACCTCCGCCACGTAGGCGGCGGCGTCGGCGCCCGTCGCCGCCCGGTGCACGATCGCGCCGGCCCGCTCGAGGTTGGCCTGGAACTCGTCGATCAGGGCCGGCATCTCGGCCACCGACTGCGACCGGATCCGCTCGCCGGCGTCGCGCAGCGCCTCGAAGTCGACCCGCTCGACCGAGGCGGAGCGGTGGTCGTGCGCGCGCTCGGAGAAGCGGCGCACGTTCTCGTGCCGGACCGGGTCGGCGAGCGCCGCCGCGGCCCGCCGGGAGAATCCGCTCACAGGGCCTCCGCCAGCACGCTCGCCAGGTGCACCACCCGCACGGCAGCCCCGGTGCGCGAGGCGCGCCCCTCGATGTGCATGATGCAGCCCGGATCGGCGCTCACGACCGTCTCCGCGCCGGCCGCCCGCGCCGTCGCGAGCTTGTCGTCGGCCATCGCCGTCGAGACGTCGGGATAGCGGACGGCGAACGCGCCGCCGAACCCGCAGCAGCGGTCGCTGCGCGGGAGCTCCTCGAGCTCGGCGACGCCCCGCAGCAGCACCCGGGGCGGGTCATGGAGGCGCAGCTCGCGCAGCATGTGGCAGGAGTCGTGGTAGGCGACGGCCCGGCCGGTGGGCGACCCGATCGGCGCCGCGCCCAGCTCCTCGACCAGGTACTGCGAGAGCTCGAACACGCGCGGGGCGACCCGCGCGGCCAGGGCGGCATCGCGGTCGCCCGCGAAGAGCTGCGGCCAGTGCAGGCGCATCATGGCGGCACACGAGCCGGACGGGACGACCACGGCGTCCAGGCCGGCCGCCGCGCGCAGCGTGCGGCGCGCGACCCGGCGCGCCTCGCGCGTGAAGCCGGCGTTCCAGGCGGGCTGGCCGCAGCAGGTCGCGCCCGGAATCGGGGCCGGGTCGACCCCTGCCGCCCGCAGCACCCGGGCCGAGTCCGTCACCACCCGGGGATGCACGGCATCGCCCAGACAGGTGGGGAAGAGCCCGATCATCGCGGTCATGATACGGGAGTGACCCTGCACCTCTCGAGCATCGCGTTGTCCTTCGGAGCGGACGAGATCCTGACCGACGTGTCGGCGATCGTGCGCCCCCGCGACCGGGTCGCGCTGGTGGGGCGCAACGGCGCGGGCAAGACCACGCTCCTGCGCATCCTGGCGGGCGAGCTCGAGCCCGACCGGGGCGACGTCTCGCTGCCGGCCGGCACACGGGTGGCGCTGCACGACCAGCGCCCGCCGCTCGCGGGCGACATGACGCTGGGCGCCTACGTCGGCGCCGGCGCGGCCGACGCCCGCCGGCTCGAGGCAGAGCTGGCCGAGCTCGAGCGGCGCATGGCCGCAGGCGAGGCCGGCCGGGCGGTGATGGGCCGCTACGACGCCGCTCAGCGGGCGTTCGAGCGCGCCGGCGGCTACGCGTGGCGGGCGCGGCTCGAGGCGGTGTCACGCGGGCTCGGCTTCACGCCCGCCGATCTCGACCGGCCGCTGCGGACGTTCTCGGGCGGCGAGCTGACCCGGGCCTCCCTGACGCGGGCCCTGGCGGCCGAGCCCCAGCTGCTCCTGCTGGACGAGCCCACGAACCATCTGGACACGGACGCGATCGAGTGGCTCGAGGAGCACCTCGACGGCCTCGACGCGGGCGTCGTCTTCGTCTCGCACGACCGCTGGTTCCTCGAGGCCGTGGCGACGGGCGTGCTCGAGATCGACCGCGGCAAGGGCCGCTACGACAAGGGCGGCTACTCGCACTGGCGGGCGCTCAAGGCCGAGCGGCTGAGCGCGCAGGCGGGCGCGTACGAGCGCCAGCAGGAGGAGCTCGCACACCTGCAGCGGTTCGTCGACCGCTTCCGGTACGGGACGAAGGCACGCCAGGCCCAGAGCAAGCTGAAGGCGATGGCCCGGATCGAACGCATCGACCGGCCGACGGCGCAGCGGACGCTCGGGTTCCGGTTCCCGGCACCGAAGCGCAGCGGCCGGACCGTGATCGAGGTCGAGGGGCTCGACGTCGCCGTGGCGGGCCGCACGCTCATCTCCGGCGCGGACTTCGCGATCGAGCGCGGGCAGCGGGTCGCCCTCATCGGTCCCAACGGCGCGGGCAAGACCACGCTGATCGAGACCCTGCTCGGCCGCCGTGAGCCGGGCGCGGGCCGGATCAGGCTCGGCCACGGCGTGCAGGCGGGCTACTACTCGCAGCAGTCCCTCGAGCTTCCGGACGCCTACCGGGCGCTCGACGCGATCACGTCGGGGACCGGTCTCACCGGGCCGGCCGCGCGCGACCTGCTGGGGCTCTTCCTGTTCTCGGGCGAGGAGGTCGAGAAGCCCGTCTCGGCCCTGTCCGGCGGCGAGCGCCGCCGCCTGGCGCTGGCGCGCACGGTGGTCTCGGGGGCGAACTTCCTCCTCCTCGACGAGCCCACCAACCATCTCGACATCGAGAGCCGTGAGGCGCTCGAGGACGCGCTTCTCGGCTATCCGGGGACGCTCCTCCTGGTCTCGCACGACCGTGCCCTGATCGAGGCGCTGGCGACGCGGACGCTCGCGATCGAGGGCGGCCGCCTCGTCGCCCGCGAAGGGGCCTTCGGCGACTACGCCCGCGCCACCGAGGCCGGCCGGCCACCCCAGCAGGCATCACCGAAGCCGAAGCCCAGGCCGGCCCCGGCGGCGAAGGCGCGCACGCCCGGGCCGGCCGCCCGGCCGGCCCGGCGCACCTCCCAGCGGGCAGCGCGCGAGGTCCGCCGGCTGGAGGCCGAGATCGCGGCGGCCGAGGAGCGGCTCGGCGCCATCGAGGCGCGGCTGGCACAGCCGGACGCCTACGCCGACGACGCGGCGCTCGTCGACGACGGCCGCGAGCACCAGAAGCTGCAGGAGGAGATCGCCTACCTCTACCGCGAGTGGGAGCGCCACGCGGCCGAGGCCAGCTAGCCGGCGTCCCCGGCGGCCAGGCCGCTGAGATCCTCGTGGCTCCAGGTGAGGGCGCCCGAGCGCAGGTCGGCGGCGACGGCGTCCACCCAGTCGAGCTCCGCGCCGACGACCGCGCGCTGGTACTCGGACTCGATCAGCGTCACCCGTGGCAGATGGGCGTACTCGCCCAGCTCGCGGTCGAGCTCGGCCACCCGTTCGCGCAGGGCGGTCGCGCGGCGCTGGAGCAACGCCACGAGGTCGCGCGGCCCGAGCAGCATCGCGAACGACAGCGCGGCCGGGAACCGGGGGAACTCGTTGCGCGGCGACGCCAGCATGTCCTCGAGCCACTCCCGGCCCTGGCGGCGGCCCGCGTCCGTGAGCTCGTACACCGTCCGCTCCGGGAAGCGCTGGTCGCGCTCCGTCTGCCTGACGGCGACCAGGCCGGCCCGCTCGAGCCGCGCGATCGTCTTGTAGAGGCCGGCGCGCTGCCCGACGTTCACGACGGCGTCCTTGCCCCAAAGGCGGATCAGGCGCTGCAGCCCGTACGGGTGCAGGGGCCCGACCTCGAGCAGGCTCAGCACCGCCAGCGCAAGGGGAGATGCAGGCGTTCGGTCGGCCATGGCAGGGCCCATCATCTGAGCGCGGATCTCGTCTGACATCAACTAGTTTCCTCGATACTATCGCGGCGGCGCCGCGATCCTGCAGGCACGTCCACGCCGCGCACGATCAGGGCCGCCTCGGGATCCCGGCGCCGAGTCACACATGAATAACCGGTGCCTGGCACCGGTCGTTCACCCGGGGAGGGCGCGCTCCATCCAGACCGCCGCGAGCGGGTTGCCGTTGTAGTCGGCAATCGGCTCGTAGCCGGCGCTGCGGTAGAGCGCGCCCGCCTCGGCCATCGCGGCCATCGTGTCGAGCCGGACGGTGCGGCAGCCCAGCTCGGCCGCGCCCCGTTCGAGCGCGCGCAGCAGCCGCCGCCCGAGGCCCCGCCCGCGCGCCCGCGGGGCGACGTACATGCGCTTGATCTCGGCGACGCCGGGGCCGATGAGGCGCACCGCCCCGCAGGCGACCGGGTCGTCGCCGTCGAACGCGACGAGCAGCATGCCCCGCGGCGGCTCGAGCTCGGCCGGGGCCGGATCGGGGTACTGCGCGTGGTCGAACGGCGCGCCCAGGCGGCGCTCGATCTCGTCCATGTACTCCGCCATCAGGAGCGCCGCCGCCCCGGCGTCGGGAGGCACCCGCCGCACGTCCATTCGCGGATGCTACCGGCGGGTCAGAGGGGCTCGGAGACGACCTCGACGAGCGCGGCCGCCACCTCGGGATCGAAGTGGGTGCCGGCGCAGCGGCGCAGCTCGGCGACGGCGTCGGCGACGGGCATCGCGGCTCGGTAGACGCGGTCGGAGGTCATCGCGTGGAAGGCGTCGCAGGCCAGGATGATCCGGGCGCCGATCGGGATCTCGTCGGCCTTCAGGCCGTGGGGATAGCCGCTGCCGTCCCAGTGCTCGTGGCAGGCGACGACGAGCCTGCGCGCGCCGTCGAGCGCCGGCACGGGCTCCATGATCTTCGCCCCCAGCTCGGGGTGGCGGCGCATGACCGCCCACTCCTCCACCGTGAGCGGCCCGGGCTTCGTCAGGATCGCCGCGGGGACGCCGATCTTGCCGACGTCGTGGAGCGCCGCGGCGACCGTGATGTCGCGCAGCTCCGAGCCCGCCACGGCCAGCCGCCGCGCGACACCCGTCGTCAGGCCGACGAGCGCCTGCGCGTGGTCGCTCGTGTACTCGTCCTTGGTGCCCAGGGCCGTCCCCAGCGCCGCCACGGTCGCCAGGAACGACTCCTCGAGCTCGGCGTAGAGGGCGCGGTTGACCATCGCCAGGAGCGCCTGGTCGGCGATGCCGAGCAGCATCGTCTCGTCGCGGCGGTCGGGCGCGCCGCGACGGCCGCCGCGCTGCACCACGATCGCGGCCCTGTTCGCGGCCCGCTCGCCCACCGGGACGACCGCAAAGGTCGTGCCCGGCGCGACGGCGTCGAGGCGCACGGCGAGCGCGCCCGCCCGCTCCGGCGGGCAGACCGTCAGCGCGCGCGAGTCCAGATTGCCGGCGAAGAGCTCGTCGTCGACGGTGACCGTCGCCTCGGTCAGGCGCCGCACCTCGGCGGGCGTGTACCCGGAGTGCGCCGCCAGCGCCATCTCGGAGCCGTTGCGCAGCCACACCGAGATCGCGGCCGACTCGACCAGCCGGTCGACGGCCCGCGCGAGCATCTCGGCGACGGCGTCGACGCTGCCCTGGAGGGCGAGCGCCGCGCCCAGCTCGAGCAGTGCCTCGGACACCTCGGCCGCCTCGCGCATGCCGGCGTAGAGGCGGACGTTCTCGCAGGCGGCGGCGGCCGTCCCCGCCACCACCTCGAGCATGTGCAGGTCGGTGTCGTCGAACTGGTCGAGCCCGAGCTTGGAGAGCACGATCGCCCCGATGGGCTCGCCGTCGGAGAGCATCGGCGCGACCACCATCGACTCGTCGATCGGGTCGCTGCCGGGGACGTCGACGGCGTAGTCGTCGATGGAGGCGTCGGGGATCCGGCGGGCGCGGGCGTCGACCACCGCCCGGCCGGCGACGCCCTCGCCGACCCGGCAG
This sequence comes from Thermoleophilia bacterium, assembly GCA_025928655.1. Classification (GTDB taxonomy): domain Bacteria; phylum Actinomycetota; class Thermoleophilia; order Gaiellales; family JAICJC01; genus JAICJC01. The sequence goes on from JAICJC010000108.1 coordinate 9,279, forward strand.
ACGAGGTCGGCTGTGCGGTCGTCCTCGTACTCCGCGATGACCCCCTCATGGGCGACCGGCACGACCACGTCACGGGCGTCGGACAGGAGATAGAAGCGGCAAGCGTGGTGGTCGATCAGGGCCATGAGCTCCGTCACGACCGCCTGGCCGACCTCGCGCTCGCTGCGCGCCCGGGCCAGCCGCACGGAGAGCGAGTGCAGCATCTCGAGATGCTCCAGCGGCCGCATCGCCGCGCCGTTCGGGCGCGCCGGTGCCGGAGCCGCGGGCGCAGCCAGCCCGGCGGCCGCACCGGCGGCGATCAGCTCGGCCGCCGCGAGCTCGGCGGCGGAGAACTCGTGGGCGGAGCGCACGGAGCCGACCAGCGTGCCGACCCGCTCGCCGCCCGCCTCGATCGGGGCGACCACGACGGCGTAGCGCCCGTCGCGCCAGCCGATGCAGCCCTCGGGGCACTCGGACAGGATCGACGCGATGCGGGCGGCGCCGAGCCGGTGCGGGCGCAGGCCTTCGCGTTCCCACCGGGCGATGACCGCGGCCGGCGGACCACCGCCGGCCAGGATCCAGGCGGCGTCGAGCCCGAGCAGCTCGCCCAGCACGCGGCACGGGGTCGCGTCGTCGCCGCCGGCCGGCTCCCCGTCGACCGCCTCGTGCCGCGCAGCGGCCAGCGCAACGGTCAAGGAGGTGCCCACTTCGCCCATCAGCCGAGAGCCTAACCGGCATGCCCGGGCCCGCACAATCCCCGCAACGCGGTATTTCGCGCTCCCACTATCTGGATGTCCGGCGGCCCCTAGAACACGAGGCTGAGAAGGGCGTACAGGATCGCCGAGACGACGGCCGCCGCCGGGATCGTGAGCAGCCAGGCGCCGACGATGTCGGCCGCGACGCCCCAGCGCACGGCGGACATCTTGGTCGTCGCCCCGGCGCCCATCACCGAGCCCGAGATCACGTGCGTCGTCGAGACCGGGAACCCGTACTGGGTCGCCACCGTGTAGAGCACACCGCTCGCCGTCACCTGGGCCGCGAAGCCCTGCGGCGGGCGCAGCTTGAAGATGCGCGTCCCCATCGTGCGCATGATCCGCCAGCCGCCGGTGTAGGTGCCGAGCGCCAGCGAGGCCGCGGAGGACGCGATCACCCAGTCGGGGATGTCGCCCGGAGAGTGCGAGTGGCCGGCCGCGAAGAGCGCGAGCGCGATCACGCCCATCGTCTTCTGGGCGTCGTTCGTGCCGTGGGCGAACGCAAGGAAGCTGCCCGAGAGGATCTGGAGGATCCGGAACCCGCGGTTGAGCGGCGCCGGCCGCACCCCCCGGAACGCCCACAGAATGCCCACCATGAGGAGCCCGGCGATCAGGAACCCCACGAACGGGCTGACGATCCCGGGCCAGACGGTCTTGTTCCAGAGGTTCGACCAGTCCACCGGGTCATGGCCGCCGCGCGCGAGCGCCGCCCCCAGCAGGCCGCCGATCAGGGCGTGGGTGGACGACGACGGCAGGCCCAGGCGCCAGGTGACGAGGTTCCACACGATGGCGCCGGCCAGCGCCGCGAAGAGCAGGTGCGCCGTCACGAAGCCGGGCTCGGTGCTGATCAGCCCGCCGCCGACCGTCTTGGCCACCTTCGTCGAGGTGAACGCGCCGACGAAGTTCATGACCGCGGCTATGAGCACGGCCGTCCGGGGCGAAAGCGCCCGCGTCGACACCGATGTCGCGACCGCGTTCGCCGTGTCGTGGAACCCGTTCGTGAAGTCGAAGGCGAGGGCGATCGCCACCACCACGACGAGGGCGGCGTCGCTCAACGGTTTTTCAGGTAGATGCTCTCGAGCACATGGGCGGAGCGCTCACAGCTGTCGACCGCCTGCTCGAGATGCTCGTGGATGTCCTTCCATCGGATCACGACGAGCGGATCGTGGCCGTCGCGGAACAGGCGGGCGGTGGCGCCCCGGACGATCCGGTCACCCTCGTCCTCGAGCGTGTGGATCTCGACGAGCGTCCCGCTCACGTCCTTCAGCCCTTCGAGGCAGTGGATTGCGTCGGCCAGCTTGCCGACCGTCTTCAGGATCACGCCGGCCTGCTCGATCGCCTCCGGGGGCACCTCGTCGACGCCGTACAGGTTGAGCTCGTCGGCCACCTGATCCATGAAGTCGCACACGTCGTCGAGGGCCGTCGCCAGGTCGTAGATGTCCTCGCCGTCGATCGGCGTCACGAAGGTCTTGTTCACGAGCTGGACGATCTCGTGGGTGACCGCGTCACCCTCGTGCTCGCACTCCTTGATCTTCTCGACCAGGTCGCGGCGGTCGGGGTAATGCTCGAGCAGGTCGAGCAGAAGCTGCGCCGTCGTGACCAGGTTCTGGGCGGCTCGGTCGAACAGCGTGTAGAACCCACGCGTCTGCGGGATCAGTCGGATCTTGGCCATGGCCGTGGACGGTACCGGATCGGATCAGGACGGGTGATCGGTGAATCTCGTGATGTCCGACCGTCGTGCGTCCAGGCGCGCGTGGACTCGCCGATCACTCGTCCACGTGCGGCAGGTCACGCTCGACGCCGTCCGGGCACTCCGCGTACCCGCGCCGGGCGTAGAAGTCCTCCGCCTCCCGGTTCCCGCGCTCGACCGCGATCCGCACCCGCTCGAGGCCGCGGCTGACGCCGTACCCCTCGAGCCAGTCCAGGAGCCGATGGCCGACGTGGCGGCCGCGGTCCGCCGGCGCGACCATCACCCGGTCGACCACCAGCACGGGCCCCTCCACCCGGGCGGCGGCGTAGCCGGCCGGATGGCCGCGCAGCTCCGCGACGAAGACGACGTCGCCGGAGTCGTCCGGCAGGATCGCGTCCGTGTCGGCGTCGGGCTCGCCCATGGCCTCCGCCAGCAGCCGCCGCAGGGCCGGGCCGTCGTCGGCGCGGCCCTCGCGCACCACGACGTCGCTCACGCGCTCACCTCAGGACGCGTTCGCCTGCTCGAGCGCGCGCATCTCCTCGGGGGAGAGCTCGACGTCGCTGAGCCCGTCGCGGATCTCCTTGACGTAGATGCGGGCATAGTCGCGTCCCTGGATCGCCGACAGGATCAGGCCCGAACGGGAGGCGTCCATCAGGGCGATGGTGACCGACTGCCTGCCGCCCGCACCCTCGATCGCATCGTATCGCAGCATCGAGCGCCGCTCGAGGCAGCGGTCGACCCGCTTCCCGATCGCCGCGGCCGCCGCCTCCATCGCACCGGCGCGGCCCTCGACGTGCTCCACGCGGGCGAGGAGCGACATCGCGTACTCGACCAGGTCGTGGCTGTCGGTGCCGACGATCAGCCGCTGCGACCTGCGGATGCGGCGCAGGGTCACCGCCAGGTAGATGACGCAGAGCAGCAGGACCGCGGACGCGGCCGCCGCGCCGATGGCGATGTCGCGTGCCTCGGCGGCAGTCGTCACGACAGCTTGAAGGACACGGTGAAGCTCGCGACGTTGTTCGTCAGGTTGTGCTCACCAGGCACCTTCTCCGAGGTGACGGTGAGCGTGTAGGGCTCGGTGTAATTCGGCGCGGTCTGCGACGACGCGAACACCCCGGGGAATCTCACGGTCTGGGTCGCCCCCTTGGCGATGCGCTGGATCGTCCCGTTCTTGATGATCGCCTTGCCGCCACCCGCCGGCTTCAGCTTCAGCTGGACGTGCACGCCCACCTCGGAGAAGTTGCCGCTGTTCTTGATCGACGCCACGAACACGAGCTGGCTGTTGCCGACGATCTCGTTGCGCGGCCCCGGCTGCAGCGTGGTGCCCGACGGGGACGCGACGACGGAGACCACCTGGGTGCCGTGGAGGCCCTTGACCGCCCCCGGATGCAGCGCCTGCAGCGCCTGGCCGATGCCCTGCGGCGTGAGGAGGCCGAGGTCGGAGGTGCGCAGGAACTGCGACGTCGGCACGCCCGGGGCGCCGAGCTGTTTGAGCGCAGCGTTGGCGCCGTCGGCGAAGAAGTCTGCGTAGACGTAGTCCGAGGAGAGCAGCTGGCCCATGCACTGGTTCAGGTACTGCCCGGCCGCGACCGGATGCTTCACCTTCCAGGCCGTGCCGAGGTTCTGCGAGAAGCACGTCAGCCCCGTGACCCGCAGCTGGAGCGACTGGAGCAGCGCCGCCTGGTAGGGCTCGAGCTGCTTCGTCGGCTTGAGCGCCGTCGCCGTCGTCCGCACCTTGCGCATGCTCGCGAGCTCGGCGTCGATCCGACCCTGCATCTGGCCGACGTTGGCGCTGCGCAGGTCGAGCGTCTGGTGGAAGCTCCGCGCGACGTTGTCGGACGGCTTCAGGACGGACTGGGTCAGGGTCGAGACGTAGTCCTCGTTGGAGCCCTTCGCCGACGAGCCGGAGCAGCTGCGGGCGAGCAGGACGAGCACGATGATGACCACCAGGATCCCCACCGCGAGGCCGGCCAGCCGGCGGTACTCGAGCGCGGGCAGCGATCCCGCGCCGCCGCCCCCGGGCAGGCCGGGCATGCGCGGGAGCTTCGGCATCTGCGGCGC
>JAICJC010000050.1 GCA_025928655.1 Thermoleophilia bacterium
GTCGGCGCCCTTGAAGAACCACTTGCGCAGCGGGCTCTCGTCCCAGATCCCGACCGACTCGCGCACCGTGTGGTGCTCGGCGATCGGGTCGCCGAAGTCGCTGATCCAGTCCCAGCCCTCCCACTCGGCGAAGGTGCCGTTCAGGCGCCGCTCGACGCGGTCGAACGCGGTCTTCAGCAGGCCCTCGGTGGACGGCTCGGGCGGCGGCGGCTCCGACATCTCGAGCGCGGCGCCGGCCCCCAGGTCGAGCGGCGCGGCCATCGCCTCGATGGGAGGCATCGGCACCTCGACGGGCATGATCACCGTCGGCGCGGCACGGCGCGTGAGCTCCTGGTGGCCCGGCGGCAGCACCTGCGTCACGCCGACGAGGCCGCGCAGCTGGGCGGGGCCCGCGATCGTGCGGTACGTCTCCACCGACTGCTTCTCGTCGCGGTCGATGTTGCGGCGCAGGCGGCGCAGGCGGGCCTGATAGCCGGCGTCGAGGCCCGGCGTCGAGAAGATCGCCTGCTCGACGTAGCTCTCGACGACCCGGTTCCCGACGAGCGTCACGTCCCCGTCGCGGGCGCGGCCCGTGCGCGAGGAGTAGAGCATCACGCAGCGCACCTGGTCGAGGAACGTGTTCCACGTCGAGAGGACGACCTCGCCGCTGCAGCGGGCGCCGGTCTCGGGCACGGCGAGCAGGGTGATGCGGCGGTCGTTCACGGCCTCGATCACGGCCTCGGCGGTGGGCTGCAGGATCGAGATGAACTTGTGCAGCGGCCACACGTCGAGCTGGTTGAAGTCGCCGGGCTCGCAGCCCACCCCGAACAGGTACACGTCGGAGTAGCGGAAGAAGTTGCCCGTGCCGCGCGTGTCGCGCAGATGGTCGTAGAAGAGCGTGATCGTGCCGCAGATCAGATTGGAGCAGCCGACGGCGTCCATCGGATTCGCGAGCAGGACGCCCAGCCGGTCGTCCGGCTGCCAGCCGTTCGGCCACAGCGCGGACAGCGGCTCCGAGGAGCCGTTCCGCTCGACGGAGAAGTCTTCGGATGCGAGCGCGTAGGAGGAATGCATACGCCGATCTTACCGCCCTGAATATCCGGTGCCCGGCACCCCGGTTTCCCCGGCGGAGGGACAGTGGAAGAACCCGTACGAGGACGGCGAGGCCGAGGACGGATTGGGCTACGCATACCGACGGGGCGACATCGACCAGCCCGACAACCGGGCATTGCGAGCCGCCGTGTTCGAGCATGCGCCGCTGGCCTACTTCGTCGGGACCCGCTCAGGTCGGTTCCAGGCCCTCTACCCGTGCTACGCCGTGGCAGATGACCCCGCGGAACGCCGGGTGTACCTCAGTCCCGGTACGACGACGGTGGACGGCATCCGCGTTCGATCGTCGATGCTGTCGAGCGGAGATACGTCATGCGGGAGGTCCGGTCGCGCCTGCGACGCATCGAGGAGTCGGCTCTCGCGCATCGTGCCCGACGCCGAGTCCGAGGGCGTCGCCGAGGTGCGTAACGGCCTCGCGCTCTGCACGATGCCCCATCGGGCGTACGACCACGATCTGGTTGGCATCTCGCCTGACTACCGCGTCCACGTCGCTCCCCGGCTCCTCGACGAGGACGACGGGCCGATGCTCGACCTCCTGAAAGCCGCGCAAGGCGTGTCGATCGCGCTTCCGAGTGCGGGCCGCAGCCGGCCCGATCGCGACCTGCTCGCCGTGCGGTTCCAGCGATTCAGTGGCGCATAGCCCGACGCCCGGCCCGGGAGGGCGCGGGTATGTATTCCGGATGGACGCCTCCGGCTCTGCGACCGGCGCGGAGTATCCACCGCCGCCGCCGCTGGTCACGCTGCTCGCGCTCACCATGGGCGTGTTCCTCGTGACCCTGAACGTCACCGTCGTGACCGTGGCGCTGCCGGACATCCAGCGCTCCCTGCACGCGCGCCCGGACGAGCTCGAGTGGGTGATCGACGCGTACAACCTGGTCGGCGCGAGCCTGCTGCTCTCGGCCGGGTTCTTCGCCGACCGGTTCGGCCGCAAACGGGCGCTCCTGACCGGCTACACCGTCTTCTCCGGGGGGGCGCTCCTGTGCGCCGCGGCGCCGAGCGCCGGGGCGTTGATCCTGTTCCGCGTCCTGCAGGCCGTCGGCGGCACCGCGCTCACGCCCACCAGCCTCTCGATCGTGGCGAACCTGTACCAGGATCCGCGTGAGCGCGCCCGGGCCATCGGGATCTGGGGCGTCTCGTCCGGGCTCGGCCTCGGCGCGGGGCCGATCGTCGGCGGCGCCGTCTCGGACTGGTGGGGCTGGCGGGCCGTCTTCGTCGTGAACGCCGTCGCCGGCGTCATCGCGCTCGTGATCGCGCGGCGGGTCGTGCCGCGGTCGCGCAGCGAGGTGCGGCGCGGCCTCGACATCCGCGGGCAGGTGCTCGCGATGGCCGTGCTGGCCAGCCTCACCTACGCGCTGATCGAGGCGCCCCGGTACGGCTGGACCTCGCCGCGCATCGTCCTCGTGCTCGTCGCGGACGTCATCCTGGGGGCGGTCTTCGCCGCCGTCGAGCTGCGGGTCCGCGAGCCGCTGGTGGATCTGCGGGTCTTCCACGACCGCCAATTCTCCGGCGCCATCTTCATCACGGTCGCGGCGTTCTTCGCCTACTCGGGGTTCGTCTACTTCACCGCCCTGTATCTCCAGCAGGTGCGGGGGCTGAGCCCGCTCGAGGCCGGCCTCGTGATGCTGCCCGGCGCGCTGCCCGTCCTCGCCGGGGGGCCGATCTCGGGCCGGCTCGTCGCAACCCGCGGCGCCCGCGGCGTGCTCTTTGCGGGGACGTGCGTGCTCGCCGTCGGAACCCTGCTCCTGGCGCTGCCCGAGGCCGACGCCCCCCTGTGGCAGATCCTCGTGCCCGCGCTGCTCGTCGGCATCGGCTACGGGTTCATCAACGCGCCGGTGAGCACGGTGGCCGTCGCCACGCTCCCCCGTCAGCAGGCGGGAGTCGCCGCCGCGATGGCGAGCTCGGCCCGCAACGTCGGCCTCGTCATGGGCATCGCCGTGCTCGGCTCGGTGGTGAACGGGCGCATGCCCGGGCTGCAGGCGCACGAGTCGTACGCGCTCGCCTACACGGACGCGATCCACCCGGCCTACATCGTCGCGGCCGGCGTCGCCCTGGCCGCGGCGGGCGTCGCGCTCTCGACCCTGCGGGCGGAGCCGCCGGGGACGCCGCGCCCGGTTCCCGCTACGGGGCGGTGATCGGCGGCTGGCGGCCGGGGATCGGCGCGTCGTTCACGATCGACGTCGTCGTCGAGCCGTAGCGCAGGAACCGGTCGAGGAGCGGGCTGAGCTCGCCGATCGAGCGCAGGTGCACCTTGAGGAAGAAGCAGTCCTCGCCGGTGATCCGCAGGCACTCGCTGATCTCCGGGATCGCGGCGGCGAGCTCCGGGATGCGGGGCAGCTGGCGGGCGGCCGGCTTCACCCGCACGATCGCGGTGAGCTGGTAGCCCAGCGCGCGCGGGTCGATGGCGGCGTGGTAGCCGGTGATGACCCCGGCCCGCTCGAGCCGGCTCACCCGCTCGGCGACCGCCGGCGGTGAGAGGCTTACGCGCCGCCCGAGCTCGGCCAGCGACACGCGCCCGTCAGCCGAGAGCTCGGAGATGATCCGACGGTCGGTCTCGTCCAGCACCTGCCGATCCGCCGGCAGGATCGGCGATACACCGTCCTTCATGCACACGATCGTAGCGTATTTCCGTCGATCGTGTATTCCGCATCCCGGCCCTGCGACCTAGCATCGGGGCCATGGACGCCACCGCTCCCGGGCGCCGCGCCCCGACGACGGTGCCGCCGCACGCGTACTTCGCCGGCAGCGCCCTCTTCCACTACCTGGGCCCCTCGTTCGCCGTGCTGCTCTTCGCCCGCGTCGACGTGCTCGGCGTCGCCTGGATGCGGATCGCATCGGCCGCGCTCGTGTTCGCGGCCTGGCGGCGGCCGTGGCGGCGCCTGCGCGAGCTCGACGCCCGCACCCTGGCCCTCGTCGCCGCCCTGGGCGCCGTCTTCGCCTGCATGAACGCCTGCTTCTACCTCGCGATCAACCGCCTCCCGCTCGCGACCGTGGCGGCGATCGAGTTCGCCGGCCCGGTCGCGCTCGCGCTGGCCGGGGCCCGGGCCGGGCGCAACTGGCTCGCCGTCGCCGCGGCCACCGCGGGCGTGGCCCTGCTGACGCACGTCCAGCTCGGGGGCGGCGCGGCCGGGGTCGGTTTCGCGCTCGCGAACGCCGCGCTCTTCACGTTCTACATCGTCCTCGCCCACCGCGTCGCCCGCTCGCCGGCGATCGGGGGCATCGACGGGCTGGCCGCGGCCATGCTGTGCGCGCTCGTCGTCGTCTTTCCCATCGGGTTCGGCGGCGCCGTCCACGCGCTCACCGACCCGGTGGCGCTGCTGGCGGGGATCGGCGTGGGCGTGTCGTCGTCCGTGATCCCCTACGTGTGCGACCAGCTGGCGATGGCGCGGCTGGCACGGGCCACCTATGCGCTGTTCGTGTCGCTGCTGCCGGCGTGCGCCGTCGTCGTCGGAGTCGTGGTGCTGCGCCAGATCCCAACGCCGCTCGAGCTGGCCGGCATCGGGCTCGTGATGCTCGCGGTGTCGATCCACCGCGACCCGGACGGGACGGCTGTCTAGACCCGCTCGGCCAGCGGCTCGGCCGTCTCGGCGGCCGGCACCCCGACCCGCCGGTGCACGTTCGGGACGAGCAGCGCGGCGAGGGCGGCCGCGATCATGCCCGCCGCCAGCACGAGGAAGCTGAGCACGTACCCGTGCTCGTGGGGCAGCACGCCCACGGCGACGCCCGCGGTGATCACGCTCGTCACGACCTGGCTGCCGATCGCGCCGCCGACCGTGCGGATGTTGGCGTTCATGCCTGTCGCGACCCCGGTGTGGGTGCTCGGAACGGCGTCCACGATCAGGTTCGTCATGGCCGAGAACGCAAGCCCCATGCCGAGGCCGGCGAGCGCCATCGTGACGTACACCTGCCACTCCGCGGAGTGGGCGACGGCCAGGAACGCGAAGGCGGCGCCGCCGAGGAGCCCGCCCGCGATCAGGGGCAGCTTGGAGCCGACGGCCGCCGTGATCGGCCCGATCGCCATCCCCACGACGATCATCGCGAGCGTCGCCGGCACCATGGCCAGGCCGGCGCCGGTCACCGAGGCCGCGAAGCCGTACCCGGCGGCCCGCGGCGCCTCCATGAACTCGGGCAGCACGACCATCATGGAGTACATCCCGAACCCGAACATGAGCGCCGAGATGTTCGTCCACCACACGACCGGCGTCCGCATCAGGCGCACGTCGACGAGCGGCACCCGCGCCCGCAGCTCCACGAGGATCCAGGCCGCGAACAGCACCACGGCCGCCGCGAACAGGCCGATGATCCGGGGCGACGCCCAGCCCCAGTCCGCCCCCTCGCTCACGCCGAGCAGCAGCGTGATCAGCCAGCCGGACAGGAGGGCCGCCGCCGGCAGGTTCACCGTGCCCGGCGTCTTGATGGGCGACTCCGGCACGAACAGGAACGTCGCCACGGTCGCGATCGCCGTCATGACGAGCGGGATCCAGAAGAGCCAGTGGTAGTTCAGGTGGTCGACGATGGGCCCGGCCAGCACGATGCCGAGCCCCGAACCGACGCCGAGCATCGTGGAGATGCCGCCGATCGCGCCGGGGACGCGCTCGCGCGGGAACTCGTCGCGGATGATCCCGAAGGCGAGCGGGAAGACCGCGCCGCCCAGGCCCTGGAGCACGCGCGCCGCGATCATCACGCCGATCGAGCTCGTGAGCGCGGCGATCAGCGACCCGGCGGAGAGCGCGGCGAGCACGACGACCAGCATGTGCTCCTTGCCGAACATGTCGCCGAGCCGCCCCAGCACCGGCGTTGCCACGGAGGCGCTCAGCAGGTAGGCCGTGAGGATCCACGAGATGGAGCTCTGCGACGTGTGCAGGGCCGCCTGCAGCGTCGGCAGGGCAGGCACCACCAGCGACTGCAACAGGACGTAGGCCATCGCCCCGGTGCCGAGCACGGCGAACGTGCGGCCCGGGCTCTGGCGGGTGTGCGCGTCGGCCAGGCTCACGACCGCGGCAGCGTAGTCGAGACGCGCCCGTCTCGCGGTGTGATACGCCCCGGGCCGCTCAGGACTTGATGATCGGGTCGAAGCTCTCGTTCCAGGCGTCGAACAGAGCCCGGGTGGCGAAGGTCGGGTAGTCCCGGGCGCGGGCGGACATGGCGGGCGTCGGGAAGACGAGCGAGCTGCGGCCGACGGCGGGATCGGACTTCTCGAGGAGCGGCTGGGCGTCCGGCACGGGCGTGATGTACTCCACCCAGTCGGCCACCCTGGCCGCCACCCGCGGCTGGTAGTAGTAGTTGATCCACGCCAGGGCGCTGAGCGGGTTGCGGGCGTTCATCGGGACCATCATGTTGTCGGTCCAGTGCATGACGCCCTCCTCGGGCACCACGAACTTGAGCTCGGGGTAGCCGGACGCGTTGGCCTGGAAGACGTCGCCCGACCACGCCTGCCCGATCCAGGTGTCGCCCCGCTCGAGGGCGTCGATGTAGCCCTGGTCGTAGTAGCCGCGGACGAGGCCGCGCTGCCTGCGCAGGACGCCGGCCGCCTTCTCCCAGTCGGCCGGCTTCGAGGTGGCCGGGTCGATGCCGAGGTAGAGCAGCCCGGCGGAGCCGAGATCGGTGTTGTCGCTCATCATCCCCACCCGGCCCCGGAACTTCGGATCCCACAGGTCCCTGATGCTCGTGATCTCGCGATCGACCCGGTTGGCGTTGTAGGCGATGCCCGTGAAGCCGGACTGCCACGGGATGGTGAACCGGTTGCCCGGGTCGTAGTGCGGGCTCTTTGCGATCGGCGCCGCATAGGTGGCGAAGTTCGGCAGCATCGAGTGGTCGAGCGGCGTGAGCCAGCCGTTGCCGATCAGCTGGCTCGTCTGCCAGCCGTTCGTGAGCACGATCAGGTCGTAGCCGAGCGGCCGGCCGGCCTGGAGCCGCGGCGCGATCTTGGCGAAGAACGGCTCGTTGCCCTCGATGACCTCCTCGTAGGTGACCTCGATCCCGGTGTGACGCGAGAACGCGTTCAGGCTGGGGCGATCCTTGAGCCAGTTCATGTAGTCGATGTAGAGCGGCCAGTTCGCGAACACGAGCTCGTCCGTGTCGCGCTGGCCGCGCCACCACTCGGCGCTCCCAACCGGTGCGGCGGTGCGGGTCGTCACCTGGCCGCAGGCGGCGAGCAGCGGGGCGGCGGCGAAGGCCCCGGCGGCGAGGCCGGCGCGGCGAAGGAGGCGCCGGCGGGAGAGGCGGTCGGCGGCGCTCATCGCAGCACCACGAACGCGATCACCACGCCGATCCAGCCGAGCAGGATCATCGCGGGGACGACGAGGGCGCCCGAGTTGCGGCCGACGATCGACTCGCGCGCGGTCGGCCGCAGCACCATGCGCCCGCGGGCGACCCGTCGGACGCTGAGGAGCATGACCGTCAGGAGGAGCGCGGCGGCCGCGGCGCCGGCGCCGCCGATCTCGGCCCGGCGCACCAGCACGGGGTCGAGCTTCGTGTGCGCGATCGTCGGCGCGGCGAGCGGCGGTGGCGCCTGGGCCGGCGGCACGTTGGAGGTGTCGGGCACGTTCACAACCCCGGTCACGCTCTCGCGGGTGACGACGCCGGAGGGGGCGCGCAGAAAGACGCTGTAGCAGTAGGCCGTGCCCGGCTTCACGGAGCGGTCGATCAGGTGCCGCCGAGTGACCTCACCCGCGGCGACCCCGTCATGGAGGGTCTGCGGGCAGCCGGGCCGGCCGCGCCGCACCAGCACCTTTCCGGGGCCCGCAAAGCGGTGCCAGCTGACCAGCACCTCGTCCGTCGTCGTGACGACCCCGAGGTGCGCGTGGCGGGGGGTGAGGCGGGCCTGGGGGCTCTCGGCCGCGGCGACGCCGCCCGTGACGACCCACAGGAGCGCCGAACCCATGATGACCGTGATCAGCCGGTGCCGAGGCGTGCCAGCCATAACATCACCCTCCAGACATTTCCAAGCTACATCCGCCGCGAGCGATGTCAACGGGACGGCCGCGAGCGCCGTTTGGCGCCTCGCGACTCGTGCTCGCCGAGGACGTTCAGCACCGCCGTGGTGACGGCCGCCGCGTCGACGCTGAGCTGGGGCGCGACCTCGCGCTCAAAGGCGCGGGCGAGCATGTACCAGGTGGTCGTCCACTGCAGCCTGCAGCGGCCGCACTGGAGCGTCACGGAGCGCAGGGAGGAGCGATAGACGCGGGGCTCGGGCCGGCCGCAGATCGGGCACGTGCACAGCCGGCGGGCGAAGCGGGCGGCGGTCGAGACGTTGAACCGGCCGGCCTCGTCGACGTCGATCCGCTGCAGGACGCCGCGATGTGCATGAACGTCCATGCACAGACGCTACCAGTTCCGGCCCAAACCGGACGGAAATGTTTGTGCGCGTCGGCACGCGGGTAGGAGGCCGATGCGGCGGTCGGGGCACTCACGCGAGCCCACTGCGTTTCACCCACTGCGCCCGGCCGCCGCTTTCGCGTGCCCCGCCCGAGCCGGCGTTTCGGATCGGAACGAGTCGGGCACCACGCGGGTTCTGTCTCCAGGGAGGTGAACCCCGTGACCATCACCCGAACAGCGCTCGCGGGCGCCCTGGCGATCAACGTCCCCAGCATCTACTGGGCGACGCTGCTCCCGCTCTGGGCGCTCGTGATCGGCCTCCTCGCGCTGGCCGCCGCCGGCGCCCTTCTCGGCGCGTTCACCGGCTGGGCCGTCGTCACCGGCGACGAGCCCGAGGCTCGCGTCTCGCCCGAGATCGAGGAGCGGCTCGCGGCGTGACCGATCGGGGACTGTCCCCGGTGAGCGGGGACAGTCCCCGTCGCACTACGCGAGCTCGATCAGGGTCGCCGAGACGCCGCCCGGCTCGAGCCGCGCGAGCGCCGCGGTCGGATGCGGTTGGCGCCGCTTCCAGGTCGGGCTGCCCGGATTGACGAGCAGCCGCGGGCCATCGCGCACGACGCTCGGGATGTGCGAGTGGCCGTACACGATCAGCTCGGCCCGCGGGAACCAGCGCGCGAGCCGCGCCGGCCGGCCGCGGGACGGGCCCGAGTCGTGCACCATGGCGACCTCGACGCCCGCGACCGTCGTCTCCAGCCGCTCCGGCGCGCCCCATGCGGCCAGATCCGGCCCATCGCCGTTCCCGCGCACCGCCAGCACGGGCGCGTGGGCCACCAGTCGGTCGAGCACGGCGGGGTCGGTGACGTCGCCGGCGTGGAGGATGATGTCGCACGCGTCCAGGTACGACCCGAGCTCCGGCGGCAGCTCCGGCCGGAAGCGGGGCACGTGGGTGTCGGCCAGGATGAGCGCGGTGACGGGCGGCACGTCCGACCCGTTATGTACCCGATCCGCGATGAGTTCCGGCGCTCGGCCCGGTCTCTCCTGCAGACGGAGGAGGCCGTATGAGCAACCTGCGCTGTCACATCTCGATCTCGGCGGACGGATTCGTCGCCGGACCGGGCCAGAGCGAGGAGAACCCGCTCGGCGAGCGCGGTGAGCTGCTGCACGGCTGGGCCGTCTCGCTGGCCGCCTGGCGCGCGCCGCACGCGCGGGAGGGCGGCGAGGAGAATGCGAGCTCCCGGATCATGGCCGAGACGCTCGCGGGCGTCGGCGCCGGCATCATGGGCCGCAACATGTTCGGGCCCATCGGCGGCGGTGACTGGGGGGACGGGCGCTGGAAGGGCTGGTGGGGAGACGACCCGCCCTACCACAACGACGTGTACGTGCTGACCCACCACCCGCGTGAGCCCGCCGAGATGGAGGGAGGCACGACCTATCACTTCGTCACCGACGGGATCGAGCGGGCGCTGGAGCGGGCGAAGGAGTCCGCCGCCGGCCAGGACGTCCGCCTCTGGGGCGGCGCCGACGTCGTCAACCAGTACCTCGCGGCGGGGCTCCTCGACGAGCTCGAGCTCCACATCGTCCCGATCCTGCTCGGCGGCGGCGCCCGCCTGTTCGAGGGCCTGGGCGGCGACGTGCGGCTGGAGCAGGTGCGGGCGGTCGAGGCGCCCGGCGTCACCCACGTCAAGTACCGGCCGGGCTGAACGACGCCCGGGACGACGAGGCCCTGCGCCGGCGTGTCGCCCCCGGTACCGTGACCCGAATGGTGCGCCGGAAGGCCGGCCGTTGGATCCTCGACAGTCCGTGGGTGTGGGCGGTCGCCGCGGCCCAGTTCGCCCTGCTGGTGGCGACGAGCACCCGCTACGGCTATCACCGCGACGAGTTCTACTTCATCGTCTCGGGATGGCACCCGGCCTTCGGCTACCCGGATCAACCGCCACTCGTGCCGCTGCTCTGTGCCGCGATGCACTCCCTCGGAGGCGGATCTCTGGCGGCGCTGCGGATGCCTTCGGCACTTGCCTCCGTGGCCACGACGCTGCTGGCGGCGCTCATCGCGCGCGAGGTCGGCGGGGAGGGCCGCGCCCAGGTGATCGCCGCGGCCTGCACGGCCGTCTCGGCCTTCGCGCTCGCGGTCGGGCACTTCGTCACCACGACGACCTTCGACCTGCTCAGCACGACGCTCCTGGGGTGGCTCGCGATCCGGGCGGTGAGGCGACGAAGCGCACGTCCCCTGCTGCTGGCGGGTATCGCGGTCGGCGTCGGCTTCGAGGCGAAGCCGCAGGTCGGTCTCGTGGCGGCGGTGATGGCCGTGGCCGTCGCGGTGGTCGGCCCGCGCTGGCCGCTCACGCAGAGGTGGTGGACGGCCGCCGCCGCCTGCGCGGCGTGCGCGCTGGCCGCGCCGTACCTGGTCTGGCAGCAGCTGCACGGGTGGCCGCAGCTGACCGTCGCGCACAACATCGCCGGGTCGGCGGAGAACGGGCGGATCGGCTTCATCCCGTTCCAGCTCGTGATGGTGAGCCCGCTGCTCGTCCCCGTGTGGGTTCGCGGCCTGCGCGCGCCGTTCCGACGGCCCGGCTGGGAGGACCTCCGGTTCGTCCCGCTGACATACGGGGCGATCGCGATCGTCTACCTCCTCACCGACGGGAAGGCCTACTACCTGGCGAGCCTGTACCCGATCGTGCTCGGGCTGGGCGCGATCCCGACGGCAGAGCGCACGCTGCGCTCCCGCCGCAGCGCCCGCCTGCTCGCCGTCGCGATCGCCCTCAGCGGCTGCATCAGCGCGGTCATCGCCCTTCCACTGCTGCCGGTGCGAGACCTGCAGGGAAGCGTCGTGATGGCCCTCGATCCGGACCAGGGCGAGACCGTCGGGTGGCCGGAGTTCCTGGGCACCGTCGCACAGGCCTGGAGGCACCTGCCGCGAGCCGAGAGGGCGCACACCGCGATCTTCACCGGCAACTACGGCGAGGCGGGCGCAATCGGTGTCCTGGGACGGGCGGAGGGTCTCCCCCGGGCCTACAGCGGCCACAACGGCTTCAGCGAGTGGGGCATGCCGCCGCGAGACGCGACCCACGCGCTGGTCGTCGGGTTCACCGGACCGCGCGACGCCGGGCCCAGCTTCCGGCGCTGCCGCACCGTCGCCGTCGTCCACAACGGGGCCGGCCTGGACAACCAGGAGCAGGGCATGCCGGTCATGCTGTGCACGGTCACCGCGCCGTGGCCGGTCATCTGGGACCGGCTCACGCACTTCGACTAGCCACCGCCGCCGATCCGAGAGAAGAAGAAGAAGAAGAAGAAGAAGAAGAAGAGCCGACGGAGGGACTCGAACCCTCGACCCCCGCTTTACGAGAGCGGTGCTCTGCCAGCTGAGCTACGTCGGCGCCGGGGTGGCAGTCTACCGCCGGGACAACGACGTTCCAGCGGCGGTAGGCTCTCCCGCGATGCGCACCCTGGTCACCGGAGCGACCGGCTACCTCGGCGCCGAGCTCGTCCGCGAGCTGCGCCGGCGCGACCGGGAGGTACGGGCGCTCGTGCGCTCGCCGGGGGCGGCGGCCCGCCTCGACGGGACGGGTGCGGAGACGGTGGAGGGCGACGTGCTCGACCCGCCCTCGCTGGAGCGGGCGCTCGACGGCGTCGCGCGCGTGTTCCACATGGCGGGCGTGGTCGGCCACCGGGCCGCGGACGAGCCGACGCTGCGCGCGGTGAACGTCGACGGAGCGAAGAACGTGCTCGCCGCCTGCGCGAAGGCGGGTGTCGAGCGGGTCGTGTTCACGTCGTCCGTCGCGGCCGTCGGGCCGGCCGGCGGCCCCGGCCATCCCCGCGACGAGGGCGCCTGGCTGATCGACGGCGACGACGGCCGGGCCGACTTCCGCTACGGCCGCACGAAGGCCGCCGGCGAGCAGGCGGCGCTCGAGGCGGCGGCGAACGGCCTCGACGTCGTGATCACGAACCCGGGCTTCGTGATCGGCCCCGGAGATGTGTACCGGGTGTCGTCGTGGCCCGTCGAGGAGTACCTCCGCGGCTGGCTGCGCTTCACCGTGCCGGGCGGGCTCTCCTACGTTGACGCCCGCGACATCGTCACGGGCCATCTGCAGGCCGAGGAGCGCGGGCGCTCCGGCGAGCGCTACATCCTGACGAACGACGACGGCAACCTCAGCCACCGCGACTTCTTCGCGCTCGTCGGCACGGTGACCGGGGTGCGCCGCCGCCAGCTGGAGCTGCCGACCGGCGTTCTGCGCCCCGTGCTGCGGGCCGGATCGGCGCTGCGGCTGCCCCTGCCGCTCGACGACCAGGAGCTCGTATCGAGCAGCCACTGGTGGTTCTTCACCGCCGCCAAGGCGCGCTCGGAGCTGGGATTCGCCGTGCGGCCCATCGAGGAGACCATCCGCGAGACCGCTGAGTGGCTGCGCGCCGACGGCTACCACCGGCACTAGGGAGGGAAGGATCATGGCCGTGAAGCTCCACCGCTGCAGCGCCACCTGGGCCAAGCTGGGCGGGCACCCCTGCTGGCGGGCGCAGAAGGCGCTCGACGAGGCCGGCGTCGACTACGAGCTCGTGCTGCACTCGAACCTGCGCTTCCGCCGGCCCGAGGTCGTCGCCCAGACGGGCCAGCGCAAGGTGCCGTACGTCGAGTTCGACGACGGGACGACCCTGCTCGAGTCGACGGAGATCGCCGCCCGGGCGCAGAACGGCACGCTGGTGCCGCCGCCCGCCACGCCGGCGGTCTAGGCCGTCATCGGGACCTGCACCTCGATCACCGGCTCGATGCGCTCGAAGATGTCGTCGAGCGACGGGCCGGTGATCGTCAGGCCGTGGTTCTTCAGGCCCACCACGCAGCGGCCGGGCTCGGACGCCTCGCGGATGATGTCGGCCACGGCACCGGCCAGCTCGGCCGTGCCGCAGGGGTAGTTGAACTCGGTCGCCTGCACGCCGGGGATCCAGGCGTGCACGTGGACGATCGCCCCGACCTCGGGATGCTCCTGGTAGATCATCCAGTGCTCGATGGCGTCGACCGACGCGCGCCGCGGGTCGATGCCCGGGGGCACCGACAGGATCATCCTGCCGGCCTCGGCGTCGTAGTCCTTCACCATCAGGATGTCGCGCCCGATCTCGCGCAGGTTCGACTTGTCCACGCCGGACGCCGACATCCAGTAGCGGCGGTCGTCCTTGCGCGCCGACATGTTGCCGTACGAGAGGCCGCCGATCCCGTAGACCAGCTTGATCCAGCGCAGGTCGTCCGGGCCGACGATCTCCTCGAGCGGGAACGGCGCCGGAAGCAGCCCCAGCTTGTCGAGCCGCCGGCCGGCGCGGTAGAGCGCCTCGGTCAGCTCGTCGCCGTCCCAGAGCTCGGGCTCGAGGTCGGTGTCGAAGCGGTTGTCGATGACCAGCCGCGAGGTCGCGAGCGGTTCGATCCGGTCGAAGAGCGCCCTGGCCCACTCGTCGATGTCGCCCGGGTCGGCCACCGAGTAGACGCCCTGCTCCGGGGTGACGAAGTAGCACGCGTCGCCGGGGACGACGAGCATGCTCAGGTTGGCGAGCGCGCGCACGAGCATCGGGTACTCGTGGCGCAGGACGTCCGCCGGCGCCTCCGGCACGGTGTGCACGGCGATCACGTAGGTCGAGCGCTGGCGCCGCCGGAACGGCTTGGGGTCGTCCGGGTTCACGAAGTTGAACACGCACGCGGCGCTGGGATCCGAGCCCTCGACGAACTCGTAGCCGCGCCGCAGCCACTCCGTCCGCAACGCCTCCTTGAATCCGGCGAGCGCCGGGTCGTCTCCGGGGCCCCAGAAGGCGATGTCGCTCATCCCGCCACCTCGACCATCTGATCCACGCTGATCTCCACCATCGTCCTTCCGTCCATTTCGACGACGCATGCGTCTTTCAGCACCTCGTAGCTGCGGACGATCCCCCTCCCGTTGGGTGTCGCCACCGTCCGCCCCACGGCCGGCGCCCGGTCACGGAACGAGCGGTACAGCGGATGCTCGAATGCCAGGCAACAGCGTAGCCGCCCGCACAATCCGGTGATGCGGCCCGGGTTCATCGGCAGATCCTGCTCCTTGGCCATCTTGAGGGTGATCGGCTGGTCGTGGCAGGGGTACCGGGCGCTGCACAGCTTCCCCGTCCCGCACAGCCCCACCTCGCCGCACAGGCGCCCCTGCTCCCGCGGTCCCACCTGGCGCAGCTCGACGCGCCGCTTGAGCCTGCTCGCCAGGTCGGCCTGGAGCGCGCGCGTGTCGGGCCGCTCGTCGGCCGAGAACGAGAATGAGATCCGGCCCTGGTCGAACACCATCTCGGCCGCGATCGGCTTCAGCTCGAGCCCGTGGCGGCCGGACAGCTCGCGGAAGAGCAGCATCCCGCGCTTCGCCTCGACCCCGTTGCGCTTCACCTGCTCCTCGTCCGCCGGCCCCGCGCGGCGGACGACGCGCTTGAGGGGCCCGGTCAGCTCCTCGTCGGGCATGTCGTGCTGCGTCTGCACGACCCGGCCGTACTCGCGCCCGCGCGAGGTCTGGCAGATGACGCGCTCGTCCCAGCGCAGCTCGAGGCCGCCCGGATCGAACGAGTACACCTTGCCGCCCGGCTGGAACACGACGCCGACGACCGTGGCCATTCAGACCCCCTGCGGAGTGGATTCACGAAGGTCGGCCAGGCGGTGGAAGAGCGCCTCGACCGCGAGCACCGGATGCACGTTGAGCTCGAGCGAGCGGCGCACGTCCCCGACCGTCTGCAGCGCCCGCGCAGCGTGACGTGCTCCGCCTCGCGACGTCGCATCGGGAAGCCCGCCCGCCATGTCCGAGTTCACCACCGCCTCCTCGGCTCCCAGAGCCGCCGCGAGCACGTCGTGGTACCAGAGCGCGATGGTGTCGACGGCCAGTCGCAGCTCGTCCCACTCGGCCCGCCGCGCCTCCCGCTTGGCCCGGTCATCGAAGCGCTTGCGCAGGGCCCTGGAGTCCTTGGGGTCTTCGACCGACTCGAGCCGGGCGTCCCGCTCGCCGGCGACCGCCGCGGCCTCCTCCTTCGCCCGCTGGCTGGACGCCTCGAGCACGAGCGCCCCGGCCCGGGAGGGGTCGAACGCGGGGTCGGTGCTGACGGCCCGCGCCAGCTCGAGGTAGAGCCGGCGCCGCGCCGCGGCGGCCGGATCGGTCGCGAGCGCCGTCGCCCGCGCGAGGTCGCCGAGCGCCGCGCGGGCGGCCAGCGGGTCGCCGGTCGCGGCCTCGAGGACGGCGGTCGGGTAGCGACGGAACTCGATCGTCTGGAGGCGGGAGCGAATGGTCGGGAGCATCCGTTCGGCGTGGTCGGACACGAGCACGAGAATGCCGTACTCCGGGGGCTCCTCGAGCGACTTCAGGAGCGCGTTTGCGGACTCGTCGCGCAGCAGGTGCGCGTCGAGGATCAGGTAGACGCGGCGATCGGCCTCGAACGGCCGCAGGTGCAGGTCGCGGCGCAGGCGGCGGGCGCCCTCGATCAGGATGCCCTGGCCCTCCGGCTCCAGCACGAACAGGTCGGGGTGGGTGCGGGTCTCGACCCGGTGCGGCGGGCAGTCGAGCAGCGCCGCGGCGAACCGGTCGGCGTAGCGGCGCTTCCCCGACCCGGTCGGCCCGGACAGGAGGTAGGCGTGCGCCGGCGAGCCGACGGCGGCCTCGAGCAGGCGGAGCGCGCGCGGCTGCTCCGGCAGCCCGGCGAACGCGCTCACAGGCCCACCGCCGCGCGGACGCGCTCGGCCACCTGGTCGCGCGTCCCCGACGCGTCGACGACCGCGATCCGCTCCGGGAAGCGGCGGGCCGCGTCGGCGAAGCCGTCCGCGACGCGGGTGTGGAACTCGCTGCCCTCGGCCTCGATCCGGTCGGGCTCCCCCCGCCGGCCGGCGGCCTCGCCCGCGCCCAGGACGAGCAGCACGGTGCGGTCGGGCAGCAGGCCGCGGGTCGCGACCCGGTTCACCGCGAGCACCTCGTCGACGCCGAGGCCGCGGGCGCAACCCTGGTAGGCGAGCGAGGAGTCGACGTAGCGGTCGGCGATGACGGTGGCGCCGCGCTCGAGGGCCGGCCGGATCACCTCCGCGACGAGCTGCGCGCGCGCCGCCGCGTAGAGCAGCGCCTCGGCCCAGGGCTCGATCTCGAGGGCCGGGTCGAGCAGGATCGCCCGGACGCGCTCGCCCGGGGAGGTGCCGCCGGGCTCCCGCACGGGGACGACCTCCCGGCCCGCAGCGGCCGCCGCCTCGGCGAGCAGGGCGGCCTGGGTCGTCTTGCCGCAGCCGTCCAGGCCCTCGAACGAGATGAACACGCCGGAAATGCTAGCCAGTATGGGGACTGTCCCCGTGCGGGGACTGTCCCCGGTTTTCATGCCGGCGCGAGATCCGAGACCAGCGTTTCGAGCGCGTCCATCCACGATTCGTAGTACGGCCGGCCGGGGCGGTCGGCGATCGCGGCCTTCAGCCGGTCGCGGAACTCGTCCCAAGGCACGTCCAGGCGCTCGGCGGCGACCACCGCCATCGCGAAGGCGCGCGCCTGCCAGGGCTCGGTGAACGGCTGGTCGTCGGGGCGCTCGGGGGTCACGCCGCCGCCCCCACGCGCGGCACGGCCACGCCGATCATGCAGTCGCGGGTGACGAGCTCCGCCAGCTCCTCCTCGCTCATCCCGTCCGTCCCCTCCGGCCGCATCGGCAGGACGATGTATCGCAGCTCGGCGCTCGAGTCCCACACCCGTACCTCGACGTCGGGGCCCAGCTCGAGCCCGAACTCCGTGAGCACCGCCCGCGGCTCCCGCACGACCCGGGCGCGGTAGGGCGGGCTCTTGTACCAGACCGGCGGGATCCCCAGGACCGGCCAGGGGTAGCAGGAGCAGAGCGTGCACACGATCACGTTGTGCACGTCCGGCGTGTTCTCGACGGCGCGCATGTGATCGCCCTCGGCGCCGCCGAAGCCGAGCTCGGCGGCCGCCCCGGCCGCGTCGCGCAGCAGCCGCTCGCGGTAGGCCGGGTCGACCCACGCGCGGGCGACCATGCGGGCGCCGTTCTGCGGCCCGATCTCCTGCTCGAACGCGTCGACGAGGGCGTCGATGGCGTCGGTCGACGCGAGCCCCTTCTCGATCAGGACCGTCTCCAGAGCCGCGGCGCGGAGCTCCTGCGGGGACTTGGGACGGGCGTGGCGGTGCTGCTCGGTCATGTGACCTCCAGGTCGTTCTCCCACAGATCGACGATCATGTGGCCTCCAGATGGCTTTCCCATAGATCGACGAGGACGGTGTGGCCGGGGCGCTCGACCTCCCACAGCGTGTCGGCGGCGAAGGCGACGGTGTACCAGGCCTCCGGCTGCACGCGCCCGTCCTGCGACTCGAAGACGTCCAGGAGCGGCATGGGCGCGTGCACCCGCTCGACGACGCCCTGCGCGCCGCGCAGGTAGCCCGGGCAGCGGGTGTGCCCGGACGGCAGCACGCGGACGACCGTGACCCGGTCGCCCACGGCATGGCGTGGCGGCGCGGCGGTGTAGGTGGACTTCGGCCGCGGGCGCAGCATCGCCCGGGCAGCGACGGCGGCCTCGGGATCGGATCGCTGCGGGACGGGCTCGCCGGCGGCGATCCGCCCGGCGGCCGCGGCCAGCTCCTCGCGCGTGAAGACCCCGTGCTCGACCCCGCGCGTCTCGATCGACTCGAGCCAGTGCTCGTAGTAGGAGGTCGTCAGGTAGGCCGCGGGCTCCATCCGCTCGATGGCGTGCCGGAACCCGGGCCCGACCTCTGCGGTCTCCGACATGCCGTGCACCCGCCCCTCCCACGGCTCGTGGAAGGGCGGCTCGTCGCGCTCGGCCTCCACCCGCCCGAAGCCCTGCCGGCCGCCGAGATCGTGCATGCCGTCCATGCGGCCAGGTTACCGTGATCCGGCCGCACCCGGGAGTACGCTCCGCCGCGCATGGCCGGCTGCGACTGGCACGACCTCGAACATCCCGATCGCGAGTCACTCGAGCGGGCCGTCGGCATCCCCCTCCACGACCGCGCGGTCGGCATCATGCTCCAGGCGGCCGTGCACGACGACGAGCCCCGGCCGACGTTCGAGGCGCACATCGACTACGTCTTCGGGCTCCTCCTCCTGCCCCGCGTCGACCCGGAGACGCACGAGCTCTGGTACCAGGAGATCGACCTCATCCTGCGGCGGCACACGGTGGTCACGGTGCGCAAGTCGCCGGAGGGCCGGCCGCTCTTCGACACCGATGGGATCCGGAGCGTGTCGATGAAGGCCGAGGAGGCGCCGGGGATGATCGCCTACCGCCTCGTCGACGAGGTGGCCGAGGCGTTCCTCGACCTGGTGGACACCCTCGACGACCACATCGACGAGCTCGAGGACCACGTCGAGGACTGGCCGTCGGACCGGGTGCGCTCCCGCCTCTCCGACCTGCGCCACAAGCTCCTGCACGTGCGCCAGACGCTCGCGCCGACCCGCGACGCCGTCCGCCGGGTGATCGACAACCGCATCGACACGGAGGGCGAGGAGCTCTTCTCCCGCGACCTCGAGCTGCGCTTCGGCGACGCCTTCGACAAGCTGCTGCGGGCGAGCGAGGGCCTCGACCTCGCGCGCGACCTCGTCGCGGGGGTGCGCGACTACCACCAGGCCAAGGTCGCGAACGACCAGAACGAGGTCATGAAGCGCCTCACGGTCGTCGCCTCGGTGCTGCTCCTGCCGACGTTCATCGTGGGCCTCTACGGCCAGAACGTCCACGGCAGCCCGGAGCTCCACTGGCGCTTCGGATACGCCTGGTCGTGGGGCCTCATCATCGTCACGACCGTCCTCCAGCTCGCCTACTACCGCCGGAAGCGCTGGATCTGAGGCGCTGCGGGGCGGGTGCTACCCTCCCGCCGCTATGGGCAAGACGTTGATCATCGCGGAGAAGCCGTCGGTCGGGCAGGACTATGCCCGCGCGCTCGGCGGCGGCTTCCAGAAGCACGAGGGCTACCTCGAGTCCGACGACCGGATCGTGTCGTGGGCGATCGGCCACCTGGCCGAGCTGGCCGAGCCGGAGGACTACGACGAGAGCCTGAAGCGGTGGTCGATGAAGACCCTCCCCGTGATCCCCGAGTCGTTCAAGCTGCGCCCCGACGCGCGCGGGAAGAAGCAGCTCGACATCCTCAAGCGGCTCATGAAGCGGGCCGACGTCGACGATATCGTGAACGGCTGCGATGCCGGCCGCGAGGGCGAGCTGATCTTCGCCTACATCGTGGACGTCGCCAAGGTCAAGAAGCCCGTGCGGCGGCTGTGGGTGTCGTCCATGACGCGCGCGGCGATCACCGAGGGCTTCGAGCACCTGCGCGACGGCGAGGAGATGGCGAACCTTGAGGCCGCCGCCCGTTCGCGCTCCGAGGCCGACTGGCTCGTGGGCATGAACGGCACCCGGGCGGCGACGGTGCGCGGCCGCGCCCTCGGTGGCGTCGTCTCGCTCGGCCGGGTGCAGACGCCGACGCTCGCCCTGATCGTCCGCCGCGACCTCGAGATCGACGCGTTCGAGCCGGAGACCTACTTCCAGGTCGACGCCCGCTTCGGGCTCGACGGGCCGCGTGCCTACACCGGCCGCTGGTTCGAGGGCAAGCAGGACCGCACCTCCGAGCGGGAGCGAGCCGAGGCCGTCGCCGCGGCGGCGACCGGTGCGCCCGCCACCGTCGAGTCGGTCAAGCGCACGGAGCGCAAGACCCGCCCGCCGCTCCTGTACGACCTGACGAGCCTTCAGCGCGACGCGAACAGCCGCTTCGGCATGTCGGCCTCGCGCACGCTCCAGGCGGCGCAGCGGCTGTATGAGGGCTCCTCGGCCGGCGCGGTCATCACCTACCCGCGGACGCGCTCGCAGTTCCTGCCGTCCGACCAGGTCGGGAACCTCAAGGGCATCGCCCGCGGTCTGACCGGGCTCCCGTTCGCGCGGGCCGCGGCGCAGTACGTCGCGGGCCTCGACGTCCTCCCGCTGGCCCGGGTCGTCGCCGACGCCAAGGTCGACGACCACCACGCGATCATCCCCACGGGCGAGGTGCCCACGAAGGAGCTCTCCGGCGACGACGCCAGGATCTTCGAGCTGGTCGTGCGCCGCTTCCTCGCGGTCTTCCATCCCGAGGCCAAGTTCGAGGACACCGAGATCATCACGGTCGCCGCCGAGCACCGGTTCCGCACCCGCGGCCGGCGCCTGATCGAGGCCGGCTGGCGCGGCGCCGCGTTCGGCGAGGAGGCCGCCGCCGAGGAGCCGCAGGGCGACGAGGACGAGCCCCGCCAGGTGCTGCCCCGGGTGGACGACGGCGAGCGCGGCACCTGCGAGCAGGCGGAGGTGCTCGAGAAGCAGACGAAGCCGCCGGCCCGCTACTCCGAGGCCTCGCTCCTGCGCGACATGGAGACCGCGGGCAAGCAGATCGAGGACGATGAGGTGCGCCAGGCGATGAAGGACGCGGGCCTCGGCACGCCGGCGACCCGGGCGGAGACGATCGAGAAGCTGCTGCGCGTCGGCTACATCGAGCGGCTCGGCCGGTCGCTGCGCGCGACCGCCAAGGGCCGCCAGGCGATCGGCCTCCTGCACGACCACGCGCTCACCTCCGCCGAGCTGACCGGCCGGTGGGAGCAGCGCCTCTCGGCGATCGAGCGCGGCCAGGAGCCGCGCGACCGGTTCATGGCCGACATCCGCAAGTTCACGACCGAGGTGGTCGACTATTTCCGCAACCTGACGGCCGACGAGGTGCGCGCCCAGCGGGCCGAGATCGGGCCGTGCCCGAACGGCGACGGGGTCATCCGCGAGAACCGCGCCGCCTACGGCTGCTCGTCGTGGAAGAGCAAGGAGGAGCCCGGCTGCGGCTTCGTCATCTGGAAGCAGCAGAAGGGCCGCTCGATCAGCCCCGGCGAGGCGCGCGACCTGCTCGAGCACGGCCAGACCGATCTCCTGGACGGGTTCAAGACCCGCCCCAGCCGCGGCCGGCTCGTGCTGGCAGAGGGCAACCAGGTGCAGCTGATCGCCGACGACGGCACCCGCCTCGACGCGCCCGCGGGGCCCCGCGAGACCATCGCCACCTGCCCCAAGTGCGGCGGTGACATCCGCGAGAACAGCCGTGCCTACGGCTGCTCGTCGTGGAAGAGCCGCAAGGAGCCCGGCTGCGGCTTCGTGATCTGGAAGTCCACCAAGGGCCGGGCGATCACGGCCGACGAGGCCCGTCAGGTGATCGAGCAGGGCGCCTCCGACTGGATGGACTTCAAGGATCGCAAGGGCCCGTTCCGAGGCCGGCTCGTGCTGACGCCCGAGAAGACGGTCGAGGTGCAGCGCGAGGACGAGCCGGTCGCGACCCAGGCGGCCTGAGGCCGGCTCAGCCGTACACACGGCCACGGTCCCGGCGGCGGTCCGCAACACTTCGGACATCGACGACCTGGCCGCACTCCGCACTCCCCTGCTCGATCTGCACCGGCAGCTGCTCGAGGCCGAGCGCGTCGACCTCGAGCGCTACGGCGGCCGCCTGACCGGGGCCGAGTTCCTGCAGATCGCCTCGGGGAGCTTCCGGCTCGCGTGGCTGCGGCCCCTCTCCGAGCTCATCGTCGCGATCGACGAGACGCTCGAGGCGAAGGACGAGGAGGAGACCGGGCCGCCGGAGGCGCTCGTCGCGCGGGTGCGGGGGCTGGTGGCGCCGCCTGACGAGGGCTCGCCGTTCGGGCGCCGCTACCTGACGATGCTGCAGGTGAGCCCCGCGGTCGTCATGGCGCACAGCGCGCTCGTCGGGGCGCTGCCGCCCCGACCCTCCGGCTAAGCTCCGCCGCCATGCCAATCACCGCGATCGTCACCGGCGGCGCCGGCTTCATCGCCTCCCACGTCGCGGACGCCCTGATCGCCCGCGGCGACCGGGTGGCGGTCGTCGACGACCTCTCGTCGGGCGAGCGCGAGCGCGTGCCCGACGGCGCCGAGTTCCACCGGATCGACATCCGCGACGCCGCCGCGCTGCGCGCCCTGGTGTCCGACCTGCGCCCGCAGGCGATCTTCCACCTCGCGGCCCAGGCCGACGTGCGCGTCTCGGTCGAGGACCCGGGCCGCGACGCCGACGTGAACGTGCGCGGGACGGCCGAGGTGCTCGAGGCGGCCCGGCTGTGCGACGCGCGGGTGGTGTTCTCCTCCACGGGCGGCGCGATCTACGGCGAGGTCGACGTGATCCCCTCGCCCGAGGCGACCCCGTGCGCGGCGATGGCCCCCTACGGCGTCGCCAAGCTCTGCGGCGAGCACTACCTCGAGCTCTACAACCGCCTCTACGGCACCCGCCACCTGATCCTGCGCTACGGCAACGTCTACGGGCCGCGCCAGGATCCCCACGGCGAGGCCGGCGTGGTCGCCATCTTCTTCGGCAAGCTGGTCGCGGGCGAGACGCCGCTTGTCTTCGGCGACGGCAGCCAGACACGCGACTACGTGTACGTGGGCGACGTCGTTCGGGCCAACCTGGCCGCCTTCGACTACGCGGGCGGGCACACCGTGTTCAACATCGGCACGGCGGTCGAGACGAGCGTGAACGACCTGCTGGCCGAGTGCCAGCGGGCGGCGGGCACGGACGTCATGCCGGAGCTGCGGCCGGCGCGCCTGGGCGAGCTCTCGCGCAGCGCGCTCGACGTGTCGCTGGCGGGGCGGGAGCTGGGCTGGCGGGCGACGACGCCGCTCGGCGAGGGCCTGTCCGAGACCCTACGCTCGATCGCCCGGTAGGCCTGGCCCCGAGCCCGGCTCGGCGGGGCCGCGCGGCGGCCGCCGGACAGGGCCGGTGGCGCTGCGCTCGTTGGCCATGATCGCGGCGGCGAGCACGAGCGCGGCCACCGCCGCGACGATGACGCCGACCACCGTGATCCATCCGTTGTCGAGTCCCATCCACATCCTCCATGCCCGCGGGCAGCTCGCCGAAAACTGCAATCCCGCTCCCCGAGCGGGTTTCGGGCTCCGTCCGGCCCACCCGGCAGAATACCTACCCCCGACCGGTCGTTCCTACTAGATATAGGGGTTCGACAGGTGGACACCCACAAGATGTAGAACGGGAGCGGGAGAGCGAGACGCATGAACTGTCCCTACTGCGAGCATGGAGAGACCAAGGTCGTCGACACCCGCGTGGCCGGTAAGGGCGCCATCCGGCGCAGGCGCGAGTGCCTGCTGTGCGGCCAGCGCATGACCACGTTCGAGCGGGTCGAGCAGGCCGCGCTGCACGTCGTCAAGCGCGACGGCACCCGCCAGCCGTTCGACCGCGCGAAGCTGATGGCCGGCCTCACGCGCGCGTGTGTGAAGCGCCCCGTGCCGCTCGCCGACATCGAGAAGGCGGCGGTGCGCATCGAGGCCGACCTGCGCAACGGCGTCGGCGACGAGGTCGAGGCCCGCCGCATCGGCGAGCAGGCCCTGCGGGTGCTGCGCGATCTCGACCGGGTGGCCTACGTGCGGTTCGCCTCGGTCTACCGGGATTTCCAGGACCTGGACGAGTTCGAGCGGGAGCTGGCGCGGCTCGAGGGCCGCAAGAAGCCCGCCAAGAGAGTGGCGAAGCGAACATCTGTTCGGTAAACTTCAGACTGGTGAGGAGGCGACGGGCATGGCGACAACCGTGAAGGGGACGAGGAACTCGGTGCTGGAAGGCAAGGAGGATGTCCGCATCGGCGTGCCCCGCTATTTCACGGAGGCCGGGACCGAGCCGTTCGA
>JAICJC010000110.1 GCA_025928655.1 Thermoleophilia bacterium
CTCGATCGTCAGCGTCCAGCCGCCGCTCGTGCGCTGCGACCGGGGCTCCGTGACGGAGTCTGAACGGGCCTGGTGGGGCGGCGGCTCGGGGACGTGGAGCGGCACCGACTGGATCTCGCCGGGCGGCGCCGCGCACGGCACCATCACCACGGACGGGCGCACGTTCCGCTACAGCTGCCGCGGCTCCGACCTGGTGTCGTTCAGCGAGCTCTCGTGAGCCGCGGCGGCGGCATCCGGTCGAGCCGGCGCAGCGACTCCCACACGAGCCCGCTCACCACCACCGCCCGGAACCGGTCGACCGGGTCGCGGCGCACGGCGAGCATCGAGGCGGCCGCCTGGAGGCACAGGAGCACCGCCAATGCCGTCAGGTGGTGTCCGAGGAACCGCCGCACGGCACAAGAGTAGCCGCGCCCCGGGGACAGTCCCCGGCAAAGCGGGGACTGTCCCCACGTATGGTGCGGCGATGGACGCGATTCACGTCATCGAGACCGAGCGGCTCGTCATGCGCGGGTGGCGGGAGGCCGATTTCGACGCCTACGCCGCGTCGAACGCCGACCCCGACGTGCAGCGCTACCTCGGCGGGCCGCAGGAGCGGGAGGAGAGCTGGCGCAGCTTCGCCGTGCAGGTCGGCCACTGGCACCTGCGCGGGTACGGGCAGTGGGCGCTCGAGCGGCGCGCGGACGGCCGCCTGGTCGGGCGGGCCGGGCTGTGGCACCCGGAGGGCTGGTTCGGGCTCGAGGTGGGCTGGAAGCTCCACCGCGAGGCCTGGGGCCACGGCTACGCGACCGAGGCGGCGGCGGCCGCGCTCGCGTGGACATGGCGCAATGTCGACGCCGACCAGGTCATCTCGGTGATCCACCCCGACAACGCCGCCTCGCTGAGGGTGGCCGAGCGGCTCGGCATGTACCACCTGCGCGACGACGAGGACGAGGGCAGCCGGGTGGTCATCATGGCGATCGACCGGCCCCCCACATGAGCCGGTAATGGTTCCGGCCTAGCCTCGTGTCCCGGTGGGCCCGCGGCTTCGGACTCGGCTTGTCGTCTCGGTCGCGGCGACCGTTGGGGTCATGGCCGCGGTCGCCGCGAGCGTGGTCGTGACCGTCGACCGCAGCGAGGCGCGGTCGGCCGGCGGCGCCGCCCCGCCCGTGACCATGCCCCGGCCGCGGTCGCGGCGCCGGGGGCGCCGTCCGAGCATCGTCCTCATCCTGACCGACGACCAGCGCTGGGACACGCTCTGGTCGATGCCGGTGGTGCGCCGGCTGCTGGTCGACCACGGCGTCACCTTCGCGAACGCATTCGTCACCAACTCCGATTGCTGCCCCAGCCGGTCGACCATCCTCACCGGCAACTACTCGCACACCACCGGCATCTACGTGAACCGGCCGCCGCACGGCGGCGCGGTCGACTTCCGCCGCTACGGAGACGACCGGTCGACGATCGCAACCTGGCTCCACGCCGCCGGCTATCACACCGGCCTCGTCGGCAAGTACCTGAACGGCTACCACGGCCGCTACATCCCGCCGGGCTGGGACACCTGGGACGCGTTCGACTGGGGCTTCCACTACTACGGCTTCCGGCTGTACGAGAACGACCACCCGCGCGCCTGCCACGGACGCAGGAAGTGCGCCGTGTCCTACCCGCCGCGCTTCTACTCGACGAACGTGCTGGCCGGCAAGGCGGTGAGGTTCATCCGCCGGGCGCCGCCGTCGCGGCCGCTGTTCCTCTACTACGCCCCGTTCGCGCCGCACCTGCCGGCGACGCCCGAGCACCGCTACGTGGGCGCGTTCTCCAACCTCCCGCCCTACCACCCGGCGAACCTCAACCGGGTGACGGCGTCGCAGCCGGCATGGCTGCGGCGCACGCCCGACCTGCGCCGGCGGGGGCTGAGCTTCGTCCGCCGGTTCCGCCGGCGCCAGTACGAGACGCTGATCTCGGTCGACAACGCCGTCCGCCGCATCGTGGCGGCGCTGCGCCGGACGGGGCGGCTGCACTCGACGATGATCGTGTTCGCGAGCGACAACGGCGTCGAGTGGGGCTCCCACCGCTTCCCCGCCGCCGTGAAGCGCACGCCCTACGACGAGTCGATCCGGATCCCGCTCGTCGTCCGCTACGACCCCTGGACGAGCACGCCCAGGGTCGACCACCACCTGATCCTGAACACCGACTGGGCACCCACGTGGGCGGCGCTCGCGCACGTCCCCGATCCCGGCACCGAGGGGCTCAGCTTCCTCCCGCTCCTGCATGCCCGGCGTGGCCGTGTGCGCTGGCGCGACGGGTTCCTGGTCGAGGGCTGGGACAAGCACCCGGCGACGGCCGACCCGAGCTACTGCGGCGTCCGCGCGCGGCGCTTCATGTACACCGAGTACGGGGACGGATCGCAGGAGCTCTACGACACGCGCACGGACCCGGGGGAGCTGCACAACCTCGCTCGCGTCCCCGCCGACCGCTCGGAGCTCGAGAAGCTCCACGCGCAGATGCTGCGCGACTGCCGGCCGCCGCCGCCCGGCTTTCACCCGCGCTGACGGCGCCCGGCCGATGTTTGTGAGACCGCCGTAAGGACTCGGTAAATCGGCTCCTCGAAGCCTTGACCGGCCCCCGCCGGTGCGCGACCGTGGCGCGGTTGCAAAAGGAAGGAGCTGGATCTTGCCCCGCACCACCGCCGCGCTCGCCGCGCTCTGTGCCGCCGCCCTGATCGCCCTCGCCGCCCCGTCCCAGGCCTCCGCGGCCTGGAAGCTGCGGTTCGTGGCCGGGTTCAACCACGGCCTGAACACGAGCATCTGGACGCGCTACAACGGCACCCCACGCTGCTGCCACAACACGCTCTGGCGCAAGTCGCACGTCGTCGTCCGCGGCGGCGTCCTGCGGCTCCAGAACTACCGTGACCCCGCCTACGGCGGCAGGTGGGTGTCGGGCGGCATCTCGATGGGCCGGTCGCTGAACCAGACCTACGGCCGCTACCGCGTCCGCTTCCGGATCGGCGCGGGCCGGGGGATCGGCATGTGCATGTTCCTGTGGCCCAGGCACGGCTGGCCGCCCGAGGTCGACTTCGCCGAGGAGTCCTCCGCGATCGGCCAGCGCCGGTGGGAGACCTCGACGCTGCACTACGGCTCGCGCAACCTCATGATCCACCACAGGGTGCATGCCAACTTCACCAGGTGGCACACCATCGGCGTCAATTGGCGCCCGGGCCGGATCACCTATGTCCTGGACGGCCACAACTGGGCGAAGATCCGCAGCACCGTGGTGCCCGACGTCCCGATGCACCTCGGCATCCAGACCCACGTCGGCACGAACGGCAGCACCGGCCCGAACCCGGACGCGACGACGCCGAACAAGGTCGGCCTCCAGATCGACTGGGTCAAGATCTGGCGCTGGCGCTGACGCACCAGACGGGGTCAGACCCCATCTGGTGCGGACCCGCCAGAAGGGGTCAGACCCCTTCTGGCGGGTCGACAGCCCGTCGGGTGAGCGGCACACTGGGAGCGTGGGCATTGCCGGTCGAGTGGCGCGGCACCGGGCGCTGGCGGTCTGGCTGGCCGTCCTCGTGCCCGTGCCGCTCGCGTGCCTGGGCGCGCAGTTGTTGCTTGTGCGGCAGTGGGCCGACGGCGGACCGCCCTTCCCGTGGCATCCGGTCTATGGCTGGTACCTGGCCTTCGGCACCACACCCACCCTGGCGGCAATCGTCGGTTGGCTTGCGACGCGCTCGGCGCGGCGGACGATCGCGCTGGCGGCGGCCGGCTCCGTCGCGTTCTTCGTCTGGCTGATCGTCTACCTCGAGATCAACCAGTGGGTGACCGGGGTCCCGATCTTCCCAGCTACGACTAGCCGAGCCGGTAGATGTAGAGGAAACCGGTGCTGGCGCCGAACGGGCTGCGCAGCGAGCGGATGCGGATGCGGTGATAGCCGGGCGCGAGGACGAGCCGGATGCGGCTGTAGCCGGGCTCGTTCCAGCCCTCCGGGCCGGTCGAGGCGAACGGCAGCCGCGTGCAGGTGGTGTCCGTCGGCACCCGCGTCGTGATGCCGCGGCGACGGCCGTGGTCGAGGATCCGGTAGCGGTCGCCGCGGCAGAACGCGTCGGTCACGCGCAGCACCACCCGCTTCTGGCTCGAGAACTGGAACAGGCCCTGGGCGTCGAACGTGCCCGCCAGGCCGGCGTTGAAGGCCACCCACTGGCCGAACGGGAGGTGTCGCGGGCGCTGCTTCGCGCCCGCGGCGGAGGCAGGAAGAATCAGCAGCGCGAGGAGCACCAGCGCAAGCGACGCCGTGCCCAGCCTGCCGGAACGAGGAGGGTGTGTCCCGGTCAACGCAAGATCGCCCACCGGGATGCTGCCACCGGAATCGTCACCAGTCAAAAAGATCCCCCGCCAGAGGGACTACCGCGGCGAGCCGAGCGAGCGCAGCAGCTCGCGGGCGATGACGACGCGCTGGATCTGGTTCGTGCCCTCGTAGATCTGGGTGATCTTGGCGTCGCGCATCATCCGCTCGACCGGGAACTCCTGGATGTATCCGTAGCCGCCCAGGATCTGCACCGCGTCGGTCGACACGCGCATGGCCGCGTCCGAGGCGGCCAGCTTGCACATCGCGGAGAGCTTCGTCAGCTCGGAGCCGTCGGCGCCCGCGTCGAGCATCGCCCCCACCCGGTGCACCAGCCCGCGGGCGGCCTCGAGCGCCGTGGCCATGTCGGCGAGCATGAACTGGATCCCCTGCTGGTCGGCGATCGGCTTGCCGAACGCCTGCCGCTCGGTCGCGTAGCGGGCGGCATAGTCGAGGGCGGCCTGGCCGATCCCGAGCGCCTGGGCGGCGATCCCGGGCCGGGAGCGGTCGAGGACGCGCATCGCGAGCCGGAACCCGGCCCCCTCCTGCCCGATCAGGCGTTCGCCGGGGAGGCGGCACGAGTCGAGCAGCAGCTCCCCCGTCGTCGACCCCTTGATCCCCATCTTGGGCTCGATCCGGCCGACGGAGAACCCGGGGTCGTCCGCCTCGACCATGAACGCCGTGATCCCGGCCTCCGCGCGGGCGAAGACGACGTAGGTGTGGGCGACGCCCGCGTTCGTGATGAAGCGCTTGACCCCGTCGAGCACCCAGCCGTCGCCGTCGCGGCGGGCCCGCGTCGTGAGCGCGCCGGCGTCCGAGCCCGCCCCCGGCTCGGTCAGCGCGTAGGCGGCGATCCACTCCCCGCTCGCCCACCGCGGCACGTAGCGCCCCCGCTGCTCCTCGCTGCCCTCGAGCAGCACCGGCAGGCCGCCCAGGCCCTGCACCGCCAGGAGCAGGCCGACCGTCGCGTCGGCCCACGAGAGCTCTTCGACCGCCTGCAGGTGGGTGAGCATGCCCGTCCCCGTGCCGCCGTACTCCTCGGGGAAGGCGAGCGCGAAGACGTCGTTCTCGCGCAGCAGCTCGACCGCGTCCCACGGGAACTCCGCGCTTCGATCGACCTCGGCCGCGCGCGGCGCGATCCGCTCGCGGGCGAGCGTGCGCACGGCCTCGACCAGCATCCGGGCGTCGTCGGAGAGCGGCGTCAGCGGGCTCGTGTCGGTCACGCGCCGATCAGCTCCTCGGACGCGGTGGTCATCCTCTCGAACCCCGACGCCGTCACGGCGTACATGTTCTCGATCCCCACCGCCCCACGGCCGGGGAACACGAACTTGGGCTCGATCGCGACCACGTTTCCCTCCACGAGCGGCTCGTCGAATCCGGGCGCGAGGATCGGCAGCTCGTCGATCTCCATCCCCACGCCGTGGCCCAGGAACCGTACCCGCTCGGCGCCGGCGCCCATGTAGTGCTCGCCCAGGCCGGCGTCGGCCGCCATCCCCTCCGAGAGCGTGTAGAGGGCGGAGGGTGCGACGCCCGGCGCCAGCCGCTCCTCGGCCGCCCGCAGGATCGCGACCGCGACCTCGTAGGCGGCCGCCATGTCGGCGGGCGCCTCGCCCACGGCGAAGGTGCGGGTCTGGTCGGAGAGCCAGCCCTCGTGGCCGCCGACGAGGTCGGCGATGACCGTGTCGCCGCGTGCGAGCACGTGCCCCCCCGCGCCCTTGCCGATGGCCGGGTTCGGGCCGGGGCCGCAGAGCGGCGAGTCCGAGTAGCCGGGGACCGCGCCGCTCGGCCCGCCCAGCACCTGGCCGTAGTGCATCTCCTGGTTGAACCCGCGGAAGCGGAGCTGACCCTGGTGGCCGGCCCGGCGCAGCTCGCGCTCGACCTCGAGCTGCACCTCGGCCTCGCGGACCCCCACCCCGATCAGGCCCGGCACCGCCTCGCAGGCCAGCCGCACCTGCTCGCAGGCGACGGCCATCTGCTCGAGATCCCAGGCCGACTTCAGCACGCGCACCCCGCGCACGGCCGCCGTGCAGTCGGCGAGCTCGATCCCGGGCAGCCGCTTCGCGTAGCCCAGGTACGCGCGGGCCGGAAGCACGTCGAGCTCGAAGCCCACCCGCGCGCCGGGGCCGGCGCCGGCGGCCTCGAGCTCCGCGGCGAGCCTTGAGAGCGAGCGCAGCGGCGCGATGCGCTCGAGCGGCGACTCGCGCCGCGCGCGGTCGAGCACGCGGCGGACGAGCAGGCGCGGCTCGCCGGCGGCGGGCACGATCAGGTGGGCCTGCTGGTTCGTCCCGGTGAAGTAGGCGAGGTCGGCGTGCTGAACGATCACGGCCGCGTCGAGGCCGGCCCGTCCCAGCTCCTCCCGCAGGCGCCCGATCCGGCGCTCGATCTCGGCGGCGGGAGTCACGTGCCCTATCGTAACCGGCGCATGATCCTGCGAAACGGGCCCGTGTACACGATGGACCCGCGGCTCCCCCGCGTGTCCGCGCTGGCCGTCGCCGGGGGGACGGTGGCGGGCGGGGTCGACGTGCGCGAGGGCGACGCGGACACGGTCGGGCACGAGCGCATCGACCTCGACGGCCGCTGCGTCCTGCCCGGGTTCACCGACGCCCACGTCCACTTCCAGGAGTGGTCGCTCTCCCGCACCCAGGTCGACCTGCGCAGCTGCGGGTCGAAGGCCGAGGCGCTGCGGGCGGTGGGCGCGGCCGCCGCCGGCGAGGGCTGGCTGCGCGGACGCGGCTGGGAGCCGCTGCGCTGGCCCGACGGCGACGCGACGGCGGCCGACCTCGACGCCGTGACGGGCGAGCGGCCGGCGGCGCTGTGGTCGCAGGACGGCCACACGCTGTGGGTCAACTCGGCCGCCCTGGCCGCGGCGGGGGCCACGAGCCGCGGCGTGCTGCACGAGGTCGAGGCCTTCACCTTCCCGGTGCCGCCGCCCGACCCGCTGGAGTGCTCGCGGGCGGTGCGGGCGGGCATCGCCGAGGCGAACGCGCGCGGGGTGGTGTGCGTGCACGACTTCCAGCGCCCGGGCGGCCGCGGGCTGTGGCAGCGGCTCGACGCCGACCGCCGCCTCCGGCTGCGCGTGCACATGTCGGTGCCGGTCGAGATGCTCGCTGCGGCGACGGCGCTCGAGCTGCGGACGGGGTTCGGGTCGCAGCTCGTCCGGGTCGGGCCGGTCAAGCTGTTCATGGACGGCGCCCTCGGCTCGGGCACGGCGTGGATGCTCGACGGCTCCGGCGATGCGCTCGTGACGGCGGAGGAGCTGGCCGGGATCGCGCGCGAGGCGGCGGGGTCAGGCCTCTCGGTGGCCGTGCACGCGATCGGCGACGGGGCCGTGCGGGCGGCGCTCGACGGGCTCGAGGCGTCCCGCGACGCGTGGGAGGCGGTGCCGGTCGCGCCCCGCATCGAGCACGCACAGTGCGTCGACGACGCCGACCTGCCCCGCTTCGCCGCGCTCGGCGTGACCGCCTCCGTGCAGCCGATCCACGCGATGGACGACCGTGACCTGGCCGACCGGACGTGGGGCGCGCGGGCCGCGTCGGCCTACCGCTGGCGCGACCTGCTCGAGGCCGACGCGCGCATGGCCTTCGGCTCCGACGCGCCCGTGGCCGACCTCGATCCGCTCGCGGGCATCGCGGCCGCCGTGTATCGCACCGCCGACGAGCGGGAGGCGTGGTACCCGGCGCAAGCGCTCGACGTCGCCGACGCGATCGTCGGGTTCACCGCCGGCGCGGCCCACGCCGTGGGCGAGCACCGCCGCCGCGGGCTGCTCCTGCCCGGCTACGCGGCCGACCTGGTCGTGCTGGACACCGACATCGTCGAGCATCCCGACCGGATCGCGCAGGCGCGGGTGGTGGCGACCATGATCGCCGGCCGCTGGGTGCACGGCGCCCCGCCCTGGTAACAGAAGTGCAACGAGAGGGCCACGCCCCCCGTTCGGGGTCAGACCCCGATCAGGACGCCTTCGAGAGGCGCGTGCACTCGGCCTTGTTGTCGATGCAGGCCTCGAACACGTGCGCGATCTGAGCGTAGTAGCCGCTTCCGGGCGCGTCCTGGACGACCTGCCGGAACTGGGCGGCGGCGTCCTGGGAATCCTTCAGCCAGAAGTAGATCAGGCCGAGGTGGAAGCGGGCCTCCGGATTCTGCTGCACGCCGGGCTGCGACGTGAGCGTCTGGAGCGCCTGGAGCGCGCCCATCGGCCGCTCCTTGTCGAACCCGAGCACGGCGACGGCGACCTGCTCCGAGACCGCGTTCGGCTCGAGCGCGGCCGCCTTGCGGGCCGCCTGGATGGCCGCCAGCCGGTCGCTGCGCTCAAGCCCCACCGCGAGCGCGAGCCACGCGGCGGCGCTGGACGGGTGGGCGACGGTCGCGGCCCGGAGCTCCTTGATGGACCCGTGCGCCGTCGCCGGCGGGAAGTAGAGCGGGTAGCCGCCGACCTCGCGCCCGAGCGTCAGCACGTTGTCGGCGTTCGTGCCGTAGTACCCGTAGGGGTTGAGCTGCTTCACCCGCTCGAGCGTCGCCTCCGCCGCCTTCGGCTGCCCGGCCCACAGCTGCGCCATCCCGAGCGCGAAGGCCACCGCCGGGCTGCGCTGCGGAAGCCGCTCGAGCGCCGCCACCGTCCGCGCTCGATGGGTGGGGTCGTACGCCATGATCGCCCGCGCGACCCGGAGCCGCACGTCGCCGGCGGGGAGGCGCTTCTGCGCCGCGGCGTAGACGGCCGCGTTCCCGCGGCCGGCGGCCGGCCCGGGCAGCTGGAGGACGAGCGGCGGCCGGCCTGCGAGCGGCCGCGCCGGGGCCGTCTTGGGCCCGCCGCCTCCGCCGTGGGTCGCGATCACCGCCGCCGCGGCCACGATCCCCGCGACGAGCGCGACGATCGCCACCAGCACGAGGCGGCGGCGGCCGGCGGGAATACGCACCGGAGGCCCGACGTTAGCCGTCTCAGAAGGAAAGTTTGGATCCATTCGGTTGGTAGACTTCTGGATGCGCGAATCAGCTCAGAGGGGAAAGGGTAGGTGAAGCCGGTGGTTTCGGCTCGCGATCACCTCGCTGCGGTCAAGCAGCAGATCAGGGAAGAGACGGCGCACGACGCGGCGCAGCGGCTGGCGGCGAAGCCGGGGCCCGCGCTGATCGACGTGCGCGAGCGCGACGAGTTCGAGCAGGGCTTCATCCCTGGCGCGATCCACATCCCGCGCGGGAACCTGGAGACGCGGATCGAGCGCAACGTGCTCGACCACGATGCGCCGGTGATCATCTATTGCGCCACCGGCACGCGCTCCGCGTACGCCGCCAAGACCCTCGCCGAGCTCGGCTACACCGACGTGGTCTCGCTGGCCGGCGGGTTCTCGGGCTGGAAGGAGAACGGCTACGAGTGGAAGGTGCCGCGCACCCTCGACGCGCAGCAGTTCGAGCGCTACAGCCGCCACGTGCTCATCCCCGAGGTGGGCGAGGAGGGGCAGCTGCGCCTGCTCGACTCCAGGGTGCTCCTGATCGGCGCGGGCGGGCTCGGCTCGCCGGCGGCGCTGTACCTGGCCGCGGCCGGCGTCGGCACGATCGGCATCATCGACGCCGACGTCGTTGACGTGAGCAACCTCCAGCGCCAGATCGTGCACACCGTCGACCGCGTGGGCATGCCCAAGGTCGACTCCGCCGAGATCGCGATCCACGGCATCAACCCGGACGTGACGGTCGTGAAGCACGACGTCCGGCTCACGTCGGAGAACGTCCTCGACGTGATCACGGGGTACGACGTGATCGTCGACGGCACTGACAACTTCCCGACCCGGTACCTGCTGAACGACGCCAGCCTCGTGGCCGGCATCCCGGTCGTGCACGGGTCGATCTACCAGTTCGAGGGCTCGGTCACGGTGTACAAGCCGTACGAGGGCCCCTGCTACCGCTGCCAGTACCCCGAGCCGCCGCCGCCGGAGCTGGCCCCGTCCTGCGCCGAGGGCGGCGTGCTGGGCGTCCTGCCGGGCGTCGTCGGCACGCTCCAGACGACCGAGGCCGTGAAGCTCCTGCTGGGCATCGGCGAGCCGCTCGTCGGCCGCCAGCTGCGCTACGACGCGCTGTCCATGGAGTTCGTCGAGCTGAAGATGCACCGCGCGGCTGACTGCCCCGTCTGCAGCAAGGATCCCGACGAGATCGAGTTCATCGACTACGAGCAGTTCTGCGCCCTGCCCGGCCGGGCGGTCGCGCGAACCCCCCAGGAGGCCATCGCTTCGTGAGCACCGTCCGCATGCCCCCCATCCTGCGCCAGGCCGTCGGCGGCGCCCGAGAGGTGGATGCCTCGGGCGGCACCGTCCGGGAGATCCTGGACGACCTCACGGGCCGCTTCCCCGCCATCCGCTCGCACCTCCTCGACGACG
Organism: Thermoleophilia bacterium; assembly: GCA_025928655.1. Classification (GTDB taxonomy): domain Bacteria; phylum Actinomycetota; class Thermoleophilia; order Gaiellales; family JAICJC01; genus JAICJC01. The sequence continues at coordinate 10,674 of JAICJC010000110.1, forward strand.
GCGGCGACCTGAACCGGTTCGTGAACGTCTACGTGAACAACGAGGACGTGCGCCTGGGCCGCGGGCTGGACACGACGGTCGGGCCCGATTCGACCATAATCGTGCTGCCGGCGATGGCCGGCGGAGGATCGCCCGCATGAGCTGTCTCGAGACACCCCGGAGCGCCGCGCTCACCGCGGTCGGCAACACGCCGCTCGTCGAGCTGCCGCGCATGTCGCCGAACCCGGACGTGCGCATCTTCGCGAAGCTCGAGGAGCAGAACCCGACCGGCTCGATCAAGGACCGCGTCGCCCTCTCGATGGTCGAGGCGGCGGAGGCCACCGGCGAGCTCGAGCCGGGCCGGCGCATCCTCGAGCCGACCAGCGGCAACACCGGCATCGCCCTGGCGATGATCGGGACGGTCAAGGGCTACCCGGTCACCGCCGTCATGCCGGAGTCGGCCACGCCCGAGCGGGTCGAGCTCCTGCGCATGTACGGCGCCGAGATCGTCTTCTCGCCGGGCCCGCTGGGCTCGAACGGCGCGGTCGCGATGGCCCGCTCGATGGCCGAGCGCGACCCCTCCGTGTTCATGCCGTTCCAGTACGCCAACGAGGCCAACCCGGCCGCGCACTACTGCGGCACGGCGCTCGAGATCCTCGAGCAGGTGCCGGACGGCCAGGTGGACGCGTTCGTTGCCGGCCTCGGGACGGGCGGGACGCTCATGGGCTGCTCGCGCCGGCTGCGCGAGGCGAACCCGGACGTGATGATCGTGGCCGCCGAGCCGCTCCAGGGCGACCCGGTGATGGGCCTTCGCAGCCTCGAGGACGGCTACACGCCGCCGATCCTGGACATCGCCGAGCTCGACCGCAAGGTGCTCGTCTCGAACGGCGAGGCCGTGACGACGCTGCGCCGGCTGCTGGCCCAGGAGGGCGTGTTCGCCGGCATCTCCGCGGGGGCGGCGCTGGCCGTCGCGCGGCGGGTCGCCGGCGAGATGGAGTCCGGCAACGTCGTCGTCGTGTTCGCCGACGGCGGCTCGAAGTACCTCTCGGCCGGGGTCTACACGAAGCCGGAGGATCAGCTGGAGCGCGAGATGGAGGAGCGCGTCTGGTGGTGATCCCGGCGGCCGTGCGCGACGAGATCGTCGCGCACGCGCGGGCGGGCCTGCCCAACGAGGCGTGCGGGATCCTGGCCGGCGCCGACGGCCGGGTGGAGCGCTTCTTCCCGGCGGAGCCGGACGAGCCCAGCCCCTACTACTACCGGATCGAGTCGCGCGACCAGATCCGGATCATGAACGAGATCGACGACGCCGGGCTCGACCTGGTCGGCATCTACCACTCGCACACGAGCTCGCCGGCCTTCCCCTCGCGGACGGACGCCGAGCAGGCGTTCTGGCCGGACGCCGTCTACGTGATCGTGTCGCTCGCGGGCCCCGAGGCCGACGTGCGCGGCTACCGCATCCGTGACATGGAGGTCACGGAGGAGGAGCTCATCACCGCGTAGCGAGGCGGCGGAGCGCGGCGATGCAGTTCGCCCGCACCCGCGGCGCGCTGTCGAGCAGGCCGGCCTCGAGCAGGTCGTGGGCCCCCCGGTCTCCCATCCGGCCGAGCGCCCAGGCCGCCTGCGCGCGCACGCTCCCGTGCGGGTCGGACATCGCGGCCCGCACCGCCCCGCTCTCCCCCAGCCGCGCGAGGGCACGCACGATCCGCACCCGCAGGTCGACCGATGCCGCCGGCATGGCCGTCACCAGCGCCTCCGCCGCCGCGGCCGAGCCGGTGCGGCCCAGGGCGTCGGCCAGCGGGACGCGCAGCGCCACCGTCCGCGGCGCCCGAAACGCCGCCAGCAGCGGCCCTTCCGCCCAGGCGCCGCCGAGCGCCTCCACGATCCGCTGCTCGGGCACCATGTCCGCTTCGAGCGCGGCCAGCAGGGCGCGGGCTGCGGAGGGCGTGCCGAGGCAGCCGAGCGCGCGGGCGGCGGCGATCCGCACCCGGACGTTGCGGTCGTGCAGCAGCCGCTCCAGGCGCGGGAATGCCTCGTCGAGGCGCAGCTCGCCCAGCGCGGCGGCGGCACGCGCGCGCCGCCGGGGGATCAGCGAGTGCGTCGCCCGCTCGAGCGCTGCGCCGATGCCGGCCGCGCGCACGTGGTAGCGGAGCAGGTCGCGCTCGGCCTGCACGAGCCCCGGCCAGGCCGTGCCGGCCGCGGCCGCGAGGTCGCGCGCGGCCGCCTCCGACCGAACGGCTGCGGCGGCGGCGCGGCGCAGACCGGCGTCCTCGGGCCCCTCCAGGAAGCCCGCGAACCGTGCCCGCCGCCCGCCCACAGGGCTTGTGCGGGAAATCACCGTCACCCCTCAGGCATACGGCCGGGGCCGCGAACGGGCAAGCACCCGAAGGAGGTACCGGCGGCTAGCCGCTCGACGCCTGGTCGAGGGCGACCTCGGACGCCATCGGCGCGACCGGCCGGCCCTCGAACTCGGTCGCCAGCACGACGACCGTCTTCGTCCGCTCGACGGACTCGAGCGCCCGGATGTCCCAGATCAGGTGCTCGAGGGCCCGGGTGGACTCCGCGCGCACCTTCAGCATCAGGCTCTCCTCGCCCGCGATGTGGTGGCACTCCTCCACCCACGGCATGCCCTCGAAGGCCTCCTCGAGGCTGCCGCGGGGGCCGGCGATCTGGGTGACGAGGATGAACGCGCTCACGCCCGCGCCGACCTTCTCCGGGTCGACGACGGCGCGGTAGCCGGTGATGACCCCGCGCGCCTCGAGCTTCTTCACCCGCTCGTGCACCGCCGCGGGCGAGAGCCCGACGTGCTGCGCGATCTGGGCGAAGGTCGACCGCCCTTCGACCTGGAGCACGCCCACGATCGCTCGATCGATGTCGTTCAGGTCTTTCACGTCGGAGGTGATCCGGAACCATACCCCGGGTACCCTC
>JAICJC010000142.1 GCA_025928655.1 Thermoleophilia bacterium
CCGACCGTGCTAGGCGGGGAGCTAGCGGTTCCCTGTACCGGCAATCCGCTCTAGCCGGGCTGAATTCCCGTCCCGAGGGGCGGTCGGATTCGGGAGAGGGCCTGCGCAGTTGGTGTCGATCGCCAGGTCCCACGCAACGGAGGCTTGCGAACCGCGTCAGGTCCGGAAGGAAGCAGCGCTAAGCAATGTCACCCGGGTGCCGTGGGCAAGCCTGGCAGGAGCCGGCGGCGTGAGCACCGCCCGGGGCCGGCGCTTCGAAGGCGGGTGCACGGTCGTGTTGGGTTCAGCCCCCGATGGTTGACCGGTGGCGGGCTGGTTTGCCGGTCAACCATCTGGCCTCCGGCTCGGCCCCGCGGCATCGGTAAGCTGCCCGGTGTGTCCGCCCTCTACCGCAAGCACCGCCCGCGGGACTTCGACGAGTTCTCGCCGGGGCAGCCGCACGTCGTCCAGACCCTGCGAAACGCGGTCGAGATGGACCGGGTGGCGCACGCCTACCTCTTCGCCGGGCCGAGGGGCACGGGCAAGACCTCGATGGCGAAGATCCTCGCCAAGGCGCTCAACTGCGAGCATGGCCCGACCACCACGCCGTGCAAGGAGTGCGAGGCGTGCCGCACCATCCACGATGCGACCTCCATCGACGTGATCGAGCTCGACGCCGCCAGCCACCGCGGCATCGACGACATCCGCGAGATCCGCGACCGGGTGGCGCTCCAGCCCGTCCGCGGGCGGCGCAAGGTCTACATCATCGACGAGGCCCACATGCTGACGAAGGAGGCCTCGAACGCCGTCCTGAAGACGCTCGAGGAGCCGCCCGCGCATGCGGTCTTCGTGCTCTGCACGACCGAGATGGCGGCCATGCTGCCGACGATCCGCAGCCGCTGCCAGCGGTTCGCGTTCGCCCGCCCCGGCCTGCCCGAGATCTCGACCGTGCTGCACCGGATCGCGCGGGCCGAGTCGATCGAGATCGAGCCCGCTGCCGTCACGATGATCGCGCGCGCCGCCGGGGGCAGCTTCCGCGACGCGGTCTCCGCCCTCGACCAGCTCGCCACCGCCTGCCCGGACGCGATCAGCGTCGCCGCCGTGCGCGACCTGCTCGGCTCGACCGACGCCGAGGTGCTCCTGCGGGCCGTCGACCTGGTCGCCGACGGCGACGCGGCCGGCTGCCTGCGGCTCGTCGACGAGCAGGCCGACGCCGGCACCGACCTCGGCATGCTCGTGAGCGACCTGCTCGGGCACCTGCGATTCGTGTTCCTGAACCAGCAGCTCGGCGAGCTCCCCGCCGACGCCCCCCTGACCGAGGACGAGCGCGCCCGGATCGGGGCCCAGTCCGGCCGCATCAGCCCGGGCGCCGTCCACCGGCTCGTCGACATGCTGCGCGACGTGCTCGACCAGGTGCGCGAGGGCGCCGACCCGCGCCTGCCGCTCGAGCTCGCGCTCGTGCGCGTCTGCCGGCCGGCCGCCGATCTCTCGCTCGACGCCCTCGACCAGCGCATCTCGGCGCTCGAGTCCCGGGGCGGAGGCGGAGGGCCCGCCCCGTCGTCGCCGGCGGCCGCCGCTGCGCCCCCCGAGGCCCCGGCAGCCGCCGTGCCCGCGCCCGCCGACCCGCCTCCGGAGCCGCCGCCCCCCTCGCCCTCCACGGCCGCCGTCAGGGCCCCCGACCTGGAGCAGCTGACCGCCACCTGGAGCGACGCGATCGTGCCCGAGATCGGCCGCCGGTCGGTGCCCCTCCAGTCGCTCATGCAGCACGCCAGCCCGCGCGCGCTCGGCGACGGCGAGGTCGTGCTCAGCTTCCCCCGCTCGCAGCAGTTCGCGCTCACCACCGCCGACTCGCAGCCCAACCGCGAGGTGCTGGAGGAGGTGCTCGGCCGGGCCGTCGGCAGCCCCGTGCGGGTGCGGCTCGAGGTCGCGCCGGCCGACGCGGAGCCGCAGGCCCCGGCGGCCGAGGAGGAGGCCGAGCCGATCGACGAGAACGATCTGCTGACGGAGCTCAAGGAGAAGTTCGACGCCCGCGAGATCGAGGAGCGAAGGTGACGAAGATCGACCCCCAGAAGATGATGGCCCAGCTGGGCAAGATGCAGGAGCAGATGGCCCAGGCCCAGGAGGAGCTGAAGACCGCCTACGTGGAGCACAGCGCCGGCGGCGGCGCCGTGACGGTGAAGGCGTCCGGCTCGCTCGAGATCGCCGAGATCCAGATCAAGCCCGAGGCGATCGATCCGGACGACCCCGAGATGCTCCAGGACCTCCTCGTCTCGGCCGTGAACGGCGCCATCACCGCGGCCCAGCAGCTGCAGCAGCAGAAGATGATGGGTCAGCTGGGCGGCCTCGGGGGCCTCGGCCTCCCGGGGATGTAGCCACACCCGGTGTACGCGCCGTCGGTCGACAACCTGATCGTCCAGCTCGCCCGCCTGCCCGGGGTCGGACGGCGCACCGCCCAGCGGCTCGCGTTCCACCTCCTGAAGGCGTCCGAGGCCGACGCGCTCGCGCTCTCCGACGCGATTCGCGAGGTCAAGGAGCGGATCGGGTTCTGCACCGAGTGCGGCAACCTGGCCGAGGAGCCGCTCTGCACGATCTGCGCCGACGCGCGCCGCGACCGGGCGCTGATCTGCGTCGTCGAGGACCCGTCCGACCTGGTGGCGCTCGAGCGCACCCACGAGTTCCGCGGCCTCTACCACGTGCTCGGCGGCGCGCTCTCCCCCATCGACGGGGTCGACCCGGAGCACCTGCGCATCGCCGAGCTCGTCGCGCGGGTGGAGCGCGGCGGGGTGGCCGAGGTGCTGCTCGCGACCAACCCGACGATGACGGGCGAGGCGACGGCGGCGTACCTGGCCGACCGTTTGCGCGATCGTACGCGGGTGACCCGGCTCGCCAGCGGGCTGCCGGTGGGCGGGGATCTGGAGTACGCGGACGAGGTGACGCTGGGGCGGGCCCTGGCGGGAAGGAGAGAGATGTGAGCGCCGAGCGTGAGCCCTCCGTCGATCAGGCAACCGCCGACCCGGCGGCGATGCACGCGATCACGGCCGAGATCGAGGCGGCCGCGCAGGGCGTCTTCGACTACGCCCGCGACCGGCTGCACGCGGGGCCGCGCGACTTCGCCGCGGCGCGCACGCCCGAGCAGATGCGGGCGGCGGCCGGCGAGACGGTGACCGAGGACGGCATCGGCGCCGAGGCCGCGCTGCGGCTCTTCACCGAGACCCTCGCCCCCGCCAGCGTCCCGGTCGAGAACCCGCGCTTCCTCGCCTTCATCCCCACCGCCCCCACGCCCGCGGCCCAGCTCTTCGACATGGCGCTCTCGGCCACGCCGATGTACGCCGGCAGCTGGCGCAGCTCCGCCGGGTCGGTGTACGCCGAGAACCAGGCCCTGCGCTGGCTGGCCGACCTGGCCGGGCTGCCGGAGACCGCCGGCGGGTGCTTCGTCCAGGGCGGCACCGTCGGGAACCTGTCGGCGCTCGTGTCGGCGCGGCATGCCCATCGCGCCGAGCACGGCCGCGGCGGCGCCCCCCTGCGGGTGGCGGCGACCGGCCAGGCCCACTCCTCGGTGGCCCAGGCGCTGGACGTGATGGACGTCGGCCTGCTCGAGGTCGAGCCCGACGCGCGCGGCCGCATGACCGGCCCGGCGCTCGAGGCGGCGCTCGCCCGCGACGGCGGCGCCGGGGTGTTCGCGGTCGCCGCGACCGGGGGCACGACCAACCTGGGCGTGATCGACGACTTGGCCGGCGTCGCCGACGTCTGCGCCGCCCGCGGCCTGTGGCTGCACGTCGATGCCGCCTACGGCGGCGCGGCCCTGGCGGCCCCGTCCGCGCGGCCACGGTTCGCCGGCATCGAGCGCTGCGACTCGTTCATCGTCGACCCGCACAAGTGGCTCTTCGCGCCGTTCGACAGCTGCGCGCTGCTCTACCGCCGGCCCGAGCTGGCCCAGGCGGCCCACCGCCAGCACGCCGGCTACCTGGACGCCGCCCGCGTCGGCGCCGACTGGAACCCGTCCGACTACGCCATCCACCTCACCCGCCGCGCCCGCGGGCTGCCCTTCTGGTTCTCGCTCGCGGCCCACGGGACGCGCGCGTACGCCGAGGCGGTCGAGGGGACGCTGCGGGTGGCGCGGGAGGCCCGCGCCGAGATCGAGCGCCGCGACGAGCTGGAGCTCGCGAACGACACCGACCTGACCGTCCTGTGCATCCGCCGGGTGGGCTGGACGGCCGACGACTACCGGGCGTGGAGCGCGCGCAACCTGGAGGACGGGCTCGCCCTGGTCACGCCGACCGAGCACGCCGGCGAGGTCATCACGCGCATCTGCATCCTCAACCCGCGTACCACCGTCGAGGACATCGCCGCGATCCTGGACACGATGGCCTGACCCCGCCGCGCCCGCCGCGTCCCGCCATGCCCGATCCCACGTCCATGCACCGCTACAGCGACGAGACCGAGCGCGTCGCCCAGGCCGCCCTGGCGTACGCGCGCGAGCGGCTGCGCCTGCACCCGGTCCCGCTCGACGGGCCCCGGACGGCCGCCGAGCTGGAGGCGGCCGCCGGCCAGACGATCACGCCCGCCGGCCTCGGCGGCGACGCGGCGCTGCGGCTCTTCGCCGACGTCCTGGCACGCGCGACCGTGTCGGTCGACAACCCCCGCTACCTGGCCTTCATCCCCGCCGCGCCGACACAGGCGGCGACGCTCTTCGACCTCGTCGTCGCAGCGTCGTCCGTCTACGGCGGCAGCTGGCTGGAGGCCGCCGGCGCGACCTATGCCGAGAACCAGGCCCTGCGCTGGGTGGCCGACCTGGCCGGGCTCCCGGAGACCGCCGGCGGGTGCTTCGTCCAGGGCGGCACGGTTGGCAACCTGTCCGCGCTCGTCGCCGCCCGGCATGCGTTCCTGGCGGCGCGCGGCGGCCGACCCCACGGACGGCTGCAGGTGGCCGCCACCGACGAGGTGCACTCCTCGATCGTGACGGCGGCGCAGGTGATGGACGTGGACGTGATCGCGGTCGCCACCGACGCCCGCGGGCGCATGACCGCTGCGGCCCTCGAGGCGGCGCTCGCCGAGGGCGCCGGCGACGGCCTCTTCGCGGCCGTGGCGACGGCGGGCACCACCAACCTCGGCGTGATCGACGACCTGGCCGGGATCGCCGCCGTCTGCGACCGGCGCGGGATCTGGTTCCACGTCGACGCGGCCTACGGCGGCGCCGGGCTGGCCGCGCCGTCGGTGCGCGACCGGTTCGCGGGGATCGAGCGCTGCGACTCCTTCATCGTCGACCCGCACAAGTGGCTCTTCGCCCCGTACGACTGCTGCGCGCTCGTGTACCGGCGCCCGGAGCTGGCCCGGGCGGCCCACGCGCAGCACGCCGGCTACCTGGAGGCGATCCAGGGCGGCGGCGAGTGGAACGCGTCCGACTACGCCGTCCACCTCAGCCGGCGGGCGCGCGGGCTGCCCTTCTGGTTCTCGCTCGCGGCTCACGGCACCGACGCGTATCGCGACGCCATCGAGCACACGCTGACGGTCGCGCGCGCGGCCCGGGCCGACATCGAGTCGCGCCCCTACCTCGAGCTCGTGAACGACCCCGACCTGACCGTGCTCTGCATCCGGCGCACGGGCTGGGAGGCGGACGACTACCGCGCCTGGGGCGCCCGGCTGCTCGAGGAGGGCACCGCCTTCATCACGCCGACGACCGTCGCCGGCGAGGCCGTGACGCGGATGGCAATCGTCAACCCGCGCACCACGCGGGCGGATATCGCCGCCATCCTGGATACCATGGCGTGATGGCCCAGCCGGAACCGCAGGCCGCTCCGGGCCGCGTCCTCGTGATGAAGTTCGGCGGCACCTCCGTCGCGGACGCGGACAAGATCCGCCGCGTCGCCGCGCGCCTGGTCGCCGCCCACCTGGCCGGGCGCCGGGTCGTCGGGGTGGTCTCGGCGATGGGGCACACGACCGACGGGCTGGTCGAGCTGGCCGAGCAGGTGTCGCCGCGCCCGCACCCGCGCGAGATGGACATGCTGCTCTCCACCGGAGAGCGCATCACCGCGGCGCTGTGCGCGATGGCCATCAACGACCTCGGCCACCACGCCGTGTCCCTGACCGGGTCGCAGGCGGGCATCGTGACCGACACGGTGCACACGAAGGCCAAGATCGTCGAGATCCGGCCGCGGCGCATCTCGGAGGCGCTCGAGCGGGGCGACATCGTGCTCGTGGCCGGCTTCCAGGGCGTCTCGACCGCCTACGACGTCACCACGCTCGGCCGCGGCGGGTCGGACACGACGGCGGTCGCGCTGGCGGCGGCGCTCGACGGGGACTGCGAGATCTACACCGACGTCGACGGCGTGTTCACGGCCGATCCGCGCATCGTCCCGACCGCCCGCAAGCTGCGCTCGGTGTCGCCGATGGAGATGCTCGAGATGGCCGGCGCCGGCGCCCGGGTGCTGCAGCTGCGGGCGGTCGAGTTCGGGCGCAACCACGGCGTCCCCATCCACGTGCGCTCCACCTTCTCCGACGCAGACGGGACATGGATCCGCGAAGATGGCGGGATGGAAGACGCGATCATCTCGGGGATCACACACACGACCGACGAGGCCTACGTGACCCTGACCGACGTCCCGGACGAGCCGGGCACGGCGGCGAGCATCTTCAACGCGGTGGCGGCGGCGCACATCAACGTCGACACGATCATCCAGAACGCCGTCACCCACGGCGACGCCGACATCACCTTCTCGGTGCCGATCGACGACCTCGAGCTCATGACCGACACGATCGAGGGCCTGTGCGCCGACCTCGGGCTGCACTGGCGCGTGATCCGCGATGTCGCCAAGGTCAGCATGGTCGGCGCCGGCATGAAGAGCAACCCCGGGGTGGCCGCGCGCATGTTCCAGGTGCTGGCCGACCGCCAGATCAACGTGCGCATGATCGCGACGTCCCCCATCAAGGTCTCCTGCGTGATCGACCGCACCAAGGTCGGCGACGCCGTCACGGCGCTGCACGACGCGTTCCGGGCCGAGCTCGAGGTGTCGGCTGACGGAGCGGTCGGTGTCTAGCCCGCGCGTCGCCGTCGTCGGGGCCACCGGCGCGGTCGGGCCGGTCGTGCTCGAGGTGCTGGCCGAGCGCGGCTTCCCCGCGTCGGAGGTGGTCGCCTTCGCGTCCGCCCGGTCGGCCGGGTCACGCGTGCCCTTCGCCGGCGGCAAGCTCGAGGTGCGCGAGCTTCACGACGACTCGTTCGACGGCTTCGACCTGGCCCTCTTCTCGGCCGGCGGCTCGACGTCGAAGCGCTACGCGCCCGAAGCGGTCGCCCGCGGCTGCGTGGTCGTCGACAAGTCGAGCGCGTTCCGCATGGACGCGGGCGTGCCGCTGGTCGTGCCGGAGGTCAACCCGGAGGCGCTCGACGGCCACCGCGGCATCGTTTCCAACCCGAACTGCTCCACCATCCAGCTCGTCGCGGCGCTGAAGCCGCTGCACGACGCCGCCGGCCTCGCGCACATCACCGTCGCGACCTACCAGGCGGTGTCGGGGACGGGCGCGAGCGCGGTGCGGGAGCTGCGCGACCAGTCGCAGGCCCTGCTCGCCGGCGAGCCGGCGGCGCCGTCCGTCTACCCGCACCAGATCGCCTTCAACGTCCTCCCCCACTGCGACGCATTCGAGGGCGACAGCACCACCGAGGAGACGAAGCTCGTCAACGAGACGCACAAGATCCTCGGCGACCCGGGCATCCCGATCAGCGCGACCTGCGTGCGCGTCCCGGTGTGGCGCGGGCACTCCGAGGCGGTGTGGATCGAGACGCGCGAGCCGCTGGGCGCCGAGCGGGCGCGGGCCCTCCTGCGCGACGCGCCCGGCGTGCGCGTGGTCGACGACCCGGCCGCGAGCGCCTACCCGCTTCCCTCGGCCGCCGCCGGCACGGACGATGTCCTGGTGGGACGCATCCGCGACGACGGCTCGCGCCGCAACGGCCTCAGCCTGTTCGTCGTCGCCGACAACCTGCGCAAGGGCGCCGCGACGAACGGCGTCCAGATCGCCGAGCTCCTGGTGGGGCGCGGCCTCGTCCGCGTCCCCGACCGGGCGGCCGCCTGATGGCGGGTGCGGGGCGGGGCCGCCTGTGCCCCGTGTGTCTGCGACCGGCGCGCGACGGCGGCTGCGTCGAGCACGGGCCGTGGGCGCCGCATCAGCTGGCCACGATCGATGACCGGCGCGCCGCCGGCCGTGGCTCCTGGCTGCCGTTCGAGCCGCTCATGCACGCCTGCCCGCGCTGCCTCGGCGAGGTGGCCGAGGGCCGCCACGGCTGGGAGTGCGTCGAGAGCGCGCACGGGCGCGACCCGCACGGGCCCTACCGGGTCGACGAGCTGCTCGGGATCGCCGGCCAGCGCAACGGGGCCGCCTGCCGCGAACGCTTCGCCCGCCGCGCGCGGGTGCGGCAGCGCTCCGGCCCGCAGCTCCCGGCGCTGCCCGCGATCGACGCCGCCCGCCTGTGGCGCCTGATCGCCGCCGCCACCGTGCTGGCCGCGACGGTCGCCTTCCTCTCCCGCTGACTCCACGGGAATCAGACCCCGCTTCCCCGCCAAGAGGGGTCAGACCCCTTCTGGCGGGTCCGCCCGCTTCGGGGTATGCCCGGCCGACCGCCTACACGGTGTGGGCCGCGATCGGCGTCGCGGTCGGCGCCTTCGTGCCGCCGGCCGGCTCGATCGTCACGGCGATCACGTCGCCCGGCCGCGCATCCCGGGTGAGCTTCAGGTTCACGGTGCCGCCGCCCTGGAAGAGACCGGCGGGCAGGGCGACCTTGCCCCGGATCACCCAGGCCTCGTAGGTCTTCCCCGCCGGGGCGGGCCGAACGCTCGCGTAGAGCGTCGCGTTGCCGTCGGATTTCACGACCACGTTGCCGACGCCGCGCAGGTTCCCGGCCGTCCCGTGGAAGAGCTGGGAGTGCAGGCCGGAGAGGTCGCCCTGCAGCGAGACGTTCCAGATCGCGAGCCCGACGACCGCCGCCGCCAGGGCGGGCACGGCCACGGCGGCGGCGCGCGGCCACCACGACCACGCGCGGCGCTGCCGGGAGGGCCCCGGGTGGGCACCGGCGGGCCGCGCCGGCGCCGCCTCGACCACGGGCTCGACGGCCGCG
>JAICJC010000130.1 GCA_025928655.1 Thermoleophilia bacterium
GATACGAGCGATAGCCGGCGATGTTGTCGCCGACGGTCTTCCACATCGACTGGAAGACGGCGGTCGAGCCGGTGAAGTGGATCCCGGCCAGGTCGCGATGGGCCAGCGCCGGGTCGCCGATGTCGCGCCCGGAGCCCATCACCATGTTGATCACGCCCGGCGGCAGGCCCGCCTCCTCGTACAGCTTCATCAGGAAGTGCGAGGCGTAGATGGCGGTCGACGCGGGCTTGAACACGACCGTGTTCCCCATCATCGCCGGGGCGGTGGGCAGGTTGCCCGCGATCGCGGTGAAGTTGAACGGCGCGACCGCGAACACGAAGCCCTCGAGCGCGCGGTACTCGACCCGGTTCCACATCCCCCGCGAGGAGACCGGCTGCTCGCTCATCAGCCGGTGCATGTGGCTCGGGTTCCAGCGCCAGAAGTCGGCGAGCTCGCACGCCGCGTCGATCTCGGCCTGGTAGGCCGTCTTCGACGTGCCGAGCATCGTGGCCGCGTTCAGGGTGTCGCGCCACGGGCCGGTCAGCAGCTCGGCCGCGCGCAGGAACACCGCGGCCCGCGCCTCCCACGGCGTGCGCGACCACTCGCGGTGCGCCGCCGCCGCCGCGGCGATGGCCTGGTTGACCTCGTCCTCGCCGCCCTGGTGATACTCCGCGAGGACGTGGTCCTTCTGGTGCGGCATCACGGACTTGGCGGTGCGGCCGGTGCGGACCTCCTTGCCGCCGATCACCATCGGGATGTCGATCTGCTCGGCCGCCATGGCGTCGAGCCGGGATTTCAGGGACGCGCGCTCGGGGGAGCCCGGCGCGTAGTCGCGCACCGGCTCGTTGAACGGCTGGGGGAGTGTGAAGACGCCTGAGCTCATGGCCGTCAGCCTATCGCGCCGGTCGTCCGACCGGTGGGGCTAGCCTGGGCGAATGCCTCCCGCCGTCCGCGCCGAATCGCTGACCAAGCGCTACGGGACCCTCACCGCGGTCGACGACCTCTCCTTCGCGCTCGAGCCGGGCACCATCACAGGCTTCCTCGGCCCCAACGGCGCCGGCAAGACGACGACCCTGCGCATGCTGCTCGGCCTGGCCCGGCCGACGCACGGCGAGGCGCTCATCTTCGAGCGCCCCTACGCCGAGATCGAGCAGCCGGCCCTGCGCATCGGCGCCGTGCTCGAGGCGACCGACTTCCACCCGGGCCGCTCGGGCCGCAACCACCTGCGCACGCTGGCGGCGGCCGCGGGGCTGCCCGACTCGCGCGTCGACGAAGTGCTGCGCACGGTGGAGCTGGCCGGGGCCGCCAACCGCCGCGTCAAGGGCTACTCGCTCGGCATGCGCCAGCGGCTGGGCCTGGCGGCGGCGCTCCTCGGCGATCCCGAGCTGCTCGTGCTGGACGAGCCGGCGAACGGCCTCGACCCGGAGGGCGTGCGCTGGCTGCGCGACTTCCTGCGCTCGTTCGCCGGCAGCGGCCACACGGTGCTCGTCTCGAGCCACGTGCTGGCGGAGGTCGCCCAGACCGTCGACCACGTGCTGATCATCAGCCGCGGCAAGCTCGTGCGCGAGTCGCGCCTGGACGAGCTGACCGCCGGGATCGGCGGCGCCGTGCGCGTGCGCAGCCCGCAGGCCGACCGCCTCCGCGAGGCGCTCGAGCGGGAAGGGATCGAGGTCGCCGACGCGTCGGGGGCGCTCTACGCGCGCGGCACGACCAGCGAGCGCGTCGGCGAGATCGCCGCGGCGTCCGGCGTGGTGCTGCACGAGCTGCGCGTCGAGCAGTCCTCGCTCGAGGAGGTCTTCCTCGAGCTGACCGCGGAGAAGCAGGAGTGATCCCCCAGCTGCGGGCAGAGGTCCTGAAGGTGCGCTCGACCCGCACGACCCTCGGGCTCGTGCTGGGCATGGCCGCGCTCATCCTCCTGTTCGTGATCCTGACCGCGCTCCTGACCTCGGTGAACGAGATGGGCCAGCGCGACCAGCAGCGCGACCTCTACTCGATCGGCAGCTTCGCCGGCCTCTTCGCGGCGCTCGCGGGCATCATGCTCGTCACGGGCGAGTACCGCTACGGGACGATCCGGCCCACCTATCTGTTCACCCCGAAGCGCTCCACCGTGCTCGTGGCCAAGGTGGCGGCCAGCCTCGTCGCGGGCCTCGTCTTCGCGCTGATCGGCGAGATCCTGTCCGTCGGGGTCGGCGGGGTCATCCTGAACGAGCGCAGCATCTCGATCGCGCTCACGCACCACGACTACTGGCTGCTGACGATCGGGACGCTGATCGGGACGGCCCTCTGGGGCGGGATCGGCGTCGGCGTGGGCATGATCGTGCGCAACCAGGTCGGGGCGATCATCGGCATCCTGGCCTGGGGGTTCGTCATCCAGAACCTGCTCTTCGGGCTGGCGCCGACGGTGGGCCGGTGGACGCCCGACTCGGCCCAGAACGGGATGATGGGGATGACCGACTCACACCTGCTCGACCCGGGCCCCGGCGCCGTCGTCCTGGTCGGCTGGACGATCGCGATCTGCATCGCCGGGGCGGTCATGGCCGCCCGCCGCGACGTGAGCTAAGGAGGGGCAAGCGAAACGACTCGCGAAACGATCGGGTCAACTCGGAGGCGTCCTCCAGAAGCGCCGGCCGTCGATCGCACCGTATGTACCGGGCGACCTGCTTAGTTGGTGCGCTGCACGAGCGCGAGGAAGACGACCTTACCGCCGACGAGATCGAATCGGAGTCCCGGGCCGTACGCACGGGTGAGGCACTCGACCCTGCGGACAGAGAAGGCGGTCGTCTTGGACACTAAGCCGCAATCCAGGCCTGTCACCGACCTCACGGTGCGCGCAGATCCGTCGAGGTGCACGCCTGAAGCAGTATGGAATCGCGACGATGTGGCTTCGACCATCGCGACCCGCGACTCAGGTGCCGAAGGGTCGTAGTAGACAGTCAAACCAGCGGGATAGTGAAATGCCCGGGAGCCGTGCTGATGCAGGTTCCGACCGTGGCCGTACAGACGCTCAACCGTCGCCTCCGAGTCGTCGAGGCGGATGCCGCCCAACGACGTGTGCGTCACGAGGAACGTGGGGTGTCTGTGGTGGCTCGCTCCCGTCACCGAACACGCGGCAACTCCCACGACCACCAGCACCATCGCGATACTCCGACCCCACATCCCCCCAGTCTAAGTCGCAAAGAGGGCTTGACCCATCCCGCAGGGGCTACGCAGCGCCCGTCACGGATCGAGCTTGGGCGAGTGGCTCGCCAGTCGCACCAAGCCGCAGAGGTCGGCGTGGAGTCGTACGCGCTCAAGCCCCCTCACGCGAAGGGGCAGGAGGCCATAGACCTTCCCCGTCGCACCGCGAGGATCAGCGTACAGAGGGGGTGGGCCTAAACGCCGCTCGGCGTCTCACTCGGCAGCTGCATCAGATCACGGATCGAGACGATCCCGACGGCGTGGTCGCCCTCGACGATCGGCACGTGCCGGTAGCCGCCGTGCAGCATCATCGCCGCCGCCTCGCCGATCGTCGCCGACGGCGTCGCCGTGTCGGGGTGCGGCGTCATCCAGTCGCCGACCGTCCCCTCGATGTTGCCCGAGCCGACCGCCCGCAGGACGTCGCGCTCGGTCAGAATCCCGGTCAGGCGGGTGCCCTCGGTGACGAGGATCGCACCGACGCGGCGCTCGGCCATCCGGTGGGCGGCGTCGGTGAGCGCGTCGGCGGCCGCGGCGGTGAGCAGGTTCGCGCTCATGACGGCCGACACGAACTCGTCCTCTGATCGCTTGTAGGGCACGCGGCGATCTTACCGGGTGGCCGGCGCTCGGCAAGGCCGCCGGTACCATCCGACCATGCCCGCCCAGTCCTTTGCCGGCGCGCCGTGCGTGTGCCAGCACCGGCTCGAGCGCTGCGACCAGCGCTGCGTGGCCGACATGCTCGACACGACCTTCTACATCGCCTGCCTGCGGCTGACGGGGCGCCGCTGCCTCGTCGTCGGCGCGGGCGACGTGGGCCTCGAGAAGATCGAGGGCCTGCTGACGTCCGGCGCGCTCGTGCACGTGATCGCGCGCGACGTGTCGCCCGCGGTACGCGAGCTGGCCGCCTCCGGCGACGTCGAGCTGACCGAGCGGGAGTTCCGCCCGGGCGACCTCGAGGGCCACTTCCTCGCCATCGCCGCGACGTCGGACACCGAGACCAACATCGCGATCTTCGAGGAGGCCGAGCGGCGCGCGATGCTCTGCAACGTCGTCGACGTGCCGCCGCTCTGCAGCTTCATCCTGCCGGCGATCGTGCGCAGCGGCCCGATCGCGATCGCCATCTCGACGGCCGGCGCCAGCCCGGCTCTGGCGAAGCGGATGAAGCGCGAGATCGCCGACCTCTACGGCGACGACCACGCCGCCCTGGCCGCGATCCTGAACGAGGTGCGTGGCTGGGCCAAGTCGACGCTGCCGACGTTCGCCGCCCGGCGCGACTTCTTCGAGGCGATCGTGAACGGCGACCCCGACCCGCTCGCCCTCCTGCGCGCGGGCGACCGCGCCGCCGTCGACCGCCTGATCGCGGAGCGCCAGGCCGAGGCCGAGTCGGCGCTCGTCTAGAGACGAAGCGGGGACAGTCCCCGTTTCCCGGGGACTGTCCCCAAACCCGACAAGTGGGGCTACTTGAACCGGTAGGTGATCCGCCCACGCGACAGGTCGTAGGGTGAGAGCTCCACCTTGACCCGGTCGCCCGGGAGGATGCGGATGTAGTAGCGCCGCATCTTGCCGGAGATATGGCCGAGCACCTCGTGGCCGTTGTCCAGCTTGACGCGGAACATCGTGTTGGGCAAGGCCTCGGTGACCTCGCCCTCGACCTCGATGGTCTCTTCCTTCACCAAGCGGCTAGCCGATCACCGTCACATTGGTGGCTTCCATCCCCTTCTTGCCCTGCTGGGCCTCGAACTCGACCTTCTGCCCCTCCTCCAGGTTCCGGTAGCCGCCCCCCGAGATGTTGGAGAAGTGGATGAAAAGGTCGGCGCCCCCGTCTTCCGGGGCGATGAAGCCGAACCCCTTCGAAGCCGAGAACCATTTGACAGTGCCAGTGGCCATGAAGCTCTCCTGGTCGACGATTTTGGAACGACGCAGGTCTCGCACTCACGGTCCCACACGCACGTCCACGAGTCCCACAGCAGGACTCGCGCGGCAGAGTGTAACCCAACATTTGCGGCCAATTCCAACCCCGGAAAGGGGTTTACCGGACTGTCACACCGCCGACACGCGGTCCGGAACGTCGCCGCCCTCGGCGCCGTCCGGAGGGGCCCCGCCGGCCTCGGGGGACGCGCCGTTCGCATCCCCGGCCGCCGCCCTGCGGGCCTGCTCTTCGGCCCCGGCCCGGCGTCCCCGCCGGCCGCGGGCGCGGCGGCGCCGGTCGCGCCGCTCCGGCGAGGAGCCCACGGGCTCCCCGCGGGCGATCTTGCGCACCGCGCCCGGTCGTGAGTCGCGGGTGACGGCGCCGTCGCCGTCGGCCATCTCGAACTCGACCCGCACGCGTCCGCGCACGCCGGCGGCCTTGAGCTGCGCCAGCACGCGCCGGGCGGCGTCGTCGGCGAGCACCTGGGCCTCGGTCCTCTCGAGCGGCACGACCAGCCCGGCCCCGTCGACCGAGATCGACGCCACCCGGTCGGTCACCGGCTCGTTCAGGAGCTTCGAGACGGTCACCTGCAGCGGCGCCGTCTCGCCCGCCGCGGCGCGCACCTCGACCGCGCTTGCGAACGCGCGCTCGTCGTCGGCCAGCCGCCAGCGCAGCGCCTCGGCCCCGAGCCGCTCGCGGATGACGCCGTCGGCGTCGTCGCGCAGGCGCACCGCGACCTGCGGCGGCACCACGATCTCGGGGGCGCCCTCGACCCGCTTCAGCGGCACCGCCGGCGGCGTCGACCCGACGACGACGCCGTTGAACGACACCGTCTCGCCCCGCTCGCTGGCCGCCTTGCGCTTGGTCTTCTTGGCCGCCTTGGAGCGCTGCATGGGCGCGGGAATGTTCGAGCCGAGCGCCGCCGCCAGCCGGAGGGGCTCCTCGGACAGCGACCGCCGGGCCACCTCGACGATGCGCTCGCCGGCCGTGCCGCGGCGGGGCGAGGCGACCGCGAGCAGCGCAGCCCCGGCCTCGAGCGGCGCCGTCCTCGCGACCTGGGCGACCCGCAGGCAGGCCTGGGAGTGCTCCGCGTCCGTCTTCGCGTTCGCCACGGCGCCGAGCAGGCCGCGGCCGTCCTCGATGTGGGAGCCGGCGTAGCGGTACTCGTGGTCGCGCGCGGCGCGCGCGAGGCGCCACGTCCACGAGACGATCCGGTCGGCCGGCGCCTCGATCTTGGCGTCGCCCATCGCCAGCAGGAGCACGCGGGCGCCCTGCCCCCGGTCCTGCTGCCACGTGGGCGCGGCCTCGACCAGACGGCAGGCCATCGCGAACGTGGTCTGGCTGGGGCCCGACGTCGCCAGGTCGCCCAGCCCGGAGAGGCGCAGCTTGCGGTGGCGGTTCTCCGCCGAGCAGGTGTAGAAGAAGAGCTCGCGGGACTCGGGTGCCAGGTTCACGATCCGCTCGGTGAGCATGTGCACGTCGGCCGGCGTGAGCTGGCGCGCGGCGACGACCGCCCATGCCCGCTGCTCGTCGAGCGGGAGCTTGGACGCGTCGACCAGCTTCCACTGGCTCGCGATCACCGCCACCCGCCGCTCGGGGTTGTCCGAGACGGGCACGATCCACGGCGCTTCCTTCACGATCGGCTTCGCCGGCTTGCGGCGGCCGCGGCGGCGGCGCGGCGGCGGCGGGGTCACGAGGCCCGCCGGCCGGTAGGCGTCGACGTCCAGGAGCGAGTGGAGCGTGACGACCCGCTCCGAGTGCGGTGCCCCGACCTCGGCGAAGTCGACGACGATGCCCGCCTCCTTGCGCCGGTGCAGGCGCATGATGCGGCCGACCCGCTGCTGGTAGACGCGCCGGCTGGCGGTGGGCGCGAGGTGCATGCACACCGTCGCCCGGGGGGCGTTCCAGCCCTCGGCCAGGATCTGGGCGTTCACGAGCACGTTGATCTCGCCGCGCTCGTAGGCGGCGAGCGTCTCGGCCAGCTCGCGCGGCGGCGTGCGGCCGGAGACGGCACGGGCCTTCAGGTTGATCGCCCGCATCGCCGCCGCCACCCGCTCGGCGTGGTCGACGCCGGCGGCGTAGACGATGCCGGGCGTGTCGCCGAAGCGGCTCTGGTAGAGGTCGGCGGCGGCCAGGTTCAGCGGGTCGATGTCGAGGGCCGCGGCCAGTTGGCCCTGCTCGAAGTCACCGCCGACGATCTCGACCTGGCGCAGCGACGCGATCGGCCGCACGCGGATGCACCGCAGCGGGGCGACGACGCCGCGGCGGACGGCCTCGGCCAGCGGGAAGTCGGCCACCTCGGCCGGGAAGACGTCGCCGACGTGCTTCTGCAGCAGCTGGTCGGTGGCCGTCATCCCGATGTACACCGGCTCGTCGAAGCGGCGGATGGCGGCCGCGGTCTTCTCGCCGAGCGCGGTGTGGGCCTCGTCGCAGACGACCACGCCGTAGACGTCCGGCTTGATCTGGTCGGCATGCTTGATGAACCACGCGTAGGTGTTGATCGTGAGCGGCATCGTCCGCGGCGTGGGGTCGCCGACCAGGACGGGCTCGTGCATCCGGCCGCCGTAGCCCTCCTTGGTGAGGTCGCTCGTGAACTGGTTCACGAGCAGGCGGCGGTGGGTGAGGATGAGGACGCCGGTGGTGCGGGCGGCCTCCACGAAGCCCGCGGCGGCGATGGTCTTGCCCGAGGCGGTGGGGTGCTTGAACCGGTAGCGGCGGCGCGCCCCCGGGTCGGGCGCCTGCTCCTCGCCGTTCAGCGCGTCGTCGTCGGGGGCGACGGCCATCGCCGGGTCGTGGGTGAGGGTCGGGTCGGGGAGCGGCGGGCCGGCCGCGGGCTCCTCGCCGTCGTCCGCGTCGGGGTCGTCCTCGTCGTCGTCCTCGAACTCCTCGTCGTCCTCGTATTCGTCCTCATCCCCGTCGAGGTCGTCGTCCTCCTCGACCGCGTCGGACGCGAGCTCCTCGACCGAGTCGTCGCCGTTCTCGGGCTCGTCCTCGTCGGAGTCGTCGTCCTCCTCGTCCGGCTCGGTGTCGCGCTCCAGGTCGCTGATCAGGGCGGCGAGCTGGCCGGCGAGGGCGTCGACCTGGTGGCGGCGCAGCGTCGTGCCCGACGCGAGCCGGGGCTGCGGCTCGGCCAGCACTCGCTCCAGTCCGAGCACGAGCGAGTAGTCGCGCCGCCACTCGAAGCTCGGCTCCGGCAGGCCGCGATCCATCTCGGCGAGGGCCGCGTCGAGCGCCCGGCGGCGGACGGTTCCGCTCGCAAGCGCGACGGCGATATCCTCGCCCTCGTGGATGAGCGGCTCCCCACACCACGCCTCGACACGGTGTGTAGCCGCCTCTGAGTCGGCCTCGAAGCGAACAGTCATCTGATCCCTGCGGCCGCCGGTCGTACGGGCGCCCAGCCAGGCGACACCAGCGGCTCGCGGTGAGTGTAGCGGATCGCACGGGCGGCACGGCCGCCGACCCCTGTGACGGAACCGTCACGGCGCTGCAAGGCCACCCGTTCGGGGTCTAACCCCGGTTCGGGAACCCCGGGTGGCTCGCGGGTGTCTGAGAGGTATGCGACGGATGATCGGCGCGATGGGCGTGCTCGTCCTGGCGGTGTTCGCGGCCGGGTGCCTCGGCGGGTCGGGGACGGCCCGGCCGACCCGGCCGGCGCGGCCTGCCCGGCCGCAGACGCGGGTCGTCATCCACGCCTCGATCGGCCTGCCGGCGCGGCGGCCCGCCGCCGTCACGGCGCGCTGCCCGGCGCGGGCGCGGTGCCGGACGCAGCGGGTCCCGAACATGCGGCCACGCGAGTGGGCCCTCGAGGCCGTGCGGACGCTCACGTGCGATCCGGATCGGGGCGGCTACCGGCGGCCGGCGGCGGCCTGCCGCGCGCTGCGCGACCTGACGCGCCTCGAAGCGCGCCCGACCGGGATCGCGTGCGCGTGTCCCATCATGCTCGTCCCCCCGTCCTACATCGTCGGGCGGGTCGACGGCAAGGACGTCTCGTTCACCATCGACGGCTGCAGCCTGTGCGGCCTCCCCGCGCACGCGGGCGCGGACGCGCGGGTCCTGCTGGCCTCCTAGCGCGCCCGCTCGATCGCCGCGACCACGAGCTCGCGCAGCGGGTCATGCGCGTCGGCCGCGGCGGCGACCACGCACGGCTCGAGGCCGCCGCCCGGCTCGAACACCGACACCCCGCCGCCCGCCTCGGCCACGAGCAACATCCCGGCGGCCCGGTCCCAGTGCTTGATGCCCCACTCGTAGAAGCCGTCCAGGCGGCCGCAGGCGACCCACGCCAGGTCGAGCGCCGCCGATCCGCCGCGGCGGATGTCGCGCACGCGCGGGAGCAGATCGGTGAGCACCCGGGCCTGCAGGCCGCGATCGCCAGGGTCGTAGGCGAAGCC
Source organism: Thermoleophilia bacterium (assembly GCA_025928655.1). GTDB lineage: Bacteria > Actinomycetota > Thermoleophilia > Gaiellales > JAICJC01 > JAICJC01. Next base: position 9,451 of record JAICJC010000130.1, read on the forward strand.
GGTGCCGATCAGCGCCCGGTCGAGCCCGCGCGGCGCCCGCGCGTGCACGGGGCGGCCGTTCAGGGTCGCCCCCGCGCCGCGCTCGGCGGCGAACGTCTCCCCCCGGGTGGGATCGTGCACCACCGCGACGACGCCGCCGTCGGCGTCCTCGCACGCGACCGAGACCGACCAGACGGGGTAGCCGAAGAGATAGTTCGTCGTGCCGTCCAGGGGGTCGACGACCCACGTCAGCCCGGACGTGCCCTCGACGTCCGCGCCCTCCTCGCCGAGCACGCCGTCGTCCGGCCGCGCCCTGGTGATGCGGTCGAGCAGGAGCCGTTCGGCGGCGCGGTCGGCGTCCGACACCATGTCGGTCGTGCTGCTCTTCGACTCGACGCCGCTCGCGGGGCCGCCGAAGCGCTCGAGCAGGAGCGCGCCGGCGTCGCGGGCGGCGCCCAGCGCGAGCTCGAGCAGGCCGTCGGCGGACACGGCGCGGGAGTGTAGTGAACGGCCGCGCGGAGCGGCCCTCTAAGGCACAAAACCGCCGGAAATGCTGGACATCGTCCGGCGCTTGAGGCATTCTGCTCAAGGAGGAGGAATGGGCACGTTCATCCGACATCTGAGAGAACGGCGGCGCGAGCGCAGGCTGGCCCGCGAGCTGGAGCAGCGCTTCCGGGAGCGCGTGGACGCCGCGACCGCGGCCGCCGCGCGGCTCGCGGACGAGCTGCGGCGGCCGTGAGACCGGCATAGGTACCCTGGCGCGATGACCGCGCCGCTGCGCTATTCGACGCTCGGATCCGGCATTCTGGCCGGGCGGATGCCGCACGCCACGGCCCACGTCGAGGC